>NZ_CP078013.2:3115277-3426805 GCF_024112395.2 Pseudomonas pergaminensis
ACATGCTAAACCGCAGTCCTGGTCTGGAACTCAGCCGGTTCGATTATTTAAAACCTTAAAATATTCTCCTTAAACCATAGGCTCACATGAAAAATGATAGCAATGCTGTGATTCGTTTTGCTGTTCAAAATTATTTTGGCGGGAAAATGCCAAAAGCCGCAATCGCTACCGGCTACACTCACGCGCAGATAAAAAATTGGGTAGACGACGTGGTCGTTGCGAGGGTCTCCACTGCGAGGTACGTGATGGCAGTGGCACTGATACCAGAGTTTCAGGTTGTTTGTGAGCACGCCCAGTACGATTGTAATGAAAGTTTGTCTCCTCAGCTCAATGTAATGCTTAACGGGCATGCTGATCACCCGGGGGTGTATGCTTTTTATGATAGTTTTTGCAACTTGATTTATATTGGGAAGGCAAACGCCTCTCTAAAGAAAGAGATCACAAGCGCGATAGCCCGAGAGGTAGACTTGCCTTTCCCTAAGACAGCTGTTGTGCCTGAGAATAGAAAATCTGTGGTTCGTTACATCTCGGCCTATGACGTGGGCGGAATGGATCACTCAGATTACCCCCGTCACGTGGAATCTCTAATTTTGAGATTGAACAAGCCACTTTTGAACAAACAAGTAGGTAAATTAACAAAGATTTTGCCGAAAATGCCTGAGCTGTAAACTATCAATGACGCTATTAGCTGCGGGGATGGTCACGTAACAGTTGAGTCCAATGAGGCTCGTGATGTGACGTGTTGATAAATGTTCAAAGCCCGCTTTTGGAGGATCGTGCCCTGTTTTTACGGGGCGACAATCTCCCCCTTAACTGCCGGTCTCTAATGGCTGAAATTGGCCGATTGTGTTGAAAAAGTCGGCTTTCCCGAAACACTCGAATATTGAGGGATGAAAACACCTCAGTTGCACGCTGCTACGCGAAATCCGAGTCCTGAACCTTCTGCCAAAAATTCAGATTTCAATCTCAGGCGCGTACTTTTCTGGCGCGGAATTCGAAGCCGACTTTTTCAACAGAATCGGCCGAGAGCTCAGTCATAGCTGCTCCATGTTGACAGAGCTTCCGAAGAACATTTTGACATGGCTCTAGAACAGTAGTTTCAGATTGAAAAAATAGAATTATGCCCCCAGTTATGCCCCCAGTTATGCCCCCAATTGCACAGGGTGTACGAGCGATCGCGAATGGCGATTTCTGACATGGACCAGGGTGGCCGTCAGCGGCCTCCAGTGTACGCCAGTCTCGGCTTGTTCGGAGCATGCCTGATGATTGGTTGCCCAGGGCAGGGCGTCAAGCGCACTTTAGGACCGTACAGCGTCCTTGCGCATCTATCATTTTCAACTTGATCGCTGCTCGGCAAACCCAGGCGGCTGGTCTACGTGAGCCGTAGCTAGGCGCGCTGTCCGTCGCGCGCGTGACAGTGATGGCACCGGCTACGACTGCCACGACAGCCATGCCGGTCGAGTGAGAATGAATCAGGCCATGCTTGGACTACGGCTCGTCGCGCGGATGGCCACGGCCTTGGTGATCGTGCCTTCTGACTCGCTACATTCCGAGTTGGTCGAGCCGCGTGCAGATGGTATGGAGTCGCATCATTTTGCCGGACACCTCTTCGCTCGCGCTCGACAACCTAGCGGGCACTGATCCGGCTGGTTACGCTGGCCTTGAGGATGGTGTCGATTGGCTCTGGGATCGCATCTTTGCAGGTGCTGCGTTGACGACATTGCTGGGTGTCGGTGCGGAGTTGGCCGCACCGGAGAATCGCCAAAACGGTGATCGCGTCATCATCGCAGGGCGTCACAGCATACAGGACAGCGTGAATGAGGTGGGGCAGGAGATGACCCGACGCAACCTCAACATCCAGCCAACGCTGACTGAGCATCCAGATTGCCGGTCCGCGTCATCGTCATTCGCGATCTGATTCTGGGGCCGTAACAGCTTCTGTTCTTCGATCGGGGGATATCAAGATGAGCGCATCGCGCAAGCTGCGGCTGGGGCCGCTCTCCAGGACCGAGAGCGTCAAGCCGACCACCATGTGCCCAGCGAGATTGAAAGCCGACTTGGACCGCTATGCGGCATTACACGGTCAAGCGTATGGCGAGACCGTCGATGCAGCGACTCTCATTCCGTACATGCTGGAGGCCATTATGGTATGGGACAGAGGATTTAAGAAGGGCGACCCGAAGTAGCCGCGTAGGACACACTAGGCTTACGGTCCCACACTGCGCGTTCGGGGATCCTGGAGCCTGGATTGAGCGCGAGGGACCGGTTCAACTTGGCTAGGGAACGGTCCTCAAGGGCGGCTGGACTGTTAGCCGAGCCGGCCATGGCGTTCGAGTATTCGCATCAAAATGCTGTTCGCATGACTGAAGTTCTCGCGCTGATCGCGAAGCTCATAGGCCCATTTTTCGCCATGGAAGAGATTGTTGCGTAGGCGCCAGACGATCATCAGGAGAACTAACATTCGGTCGCGTGGGGTGTCGTTCACTCCTTCAACAACCTCCTGAACGAGACTAAGGTGGTCTGAGGGCCGGAGTTTCAGGTGAGGGAAATGGTGAGTCAATTCACCGTCGGCATAGTAACGGTTCCGAAAATAGGCAAGCTCCCCCTCGTAGAGCTCAGCTCCTAGCGTTCCGTCCAAAGACCAGGCATCGATTCGATCGCGGATGCGATCAGTCCGGGCGTGGTTCTCCATGATCTGTGCCTCGAAAAGACTCCAAAGAAAGGCGAAGTCGAATATGACGCGACGATCAAGATCTGGTAGGCGCCGAAAGCCGGGGGCTCGGGCTTCAAGCCATTGTTCACTTGCACTAAGTTCCTTGTCAGTCATGGCTCAGTCGTCCAAGTATTCGTTGCGTGGGTCCAAGTCCGAAAAGTCCGTTAGCGTGTCGCAGTTCAGACAGTGGTGCATCTGTGATGCATTTTGAAAGTGCATGCCGCACAGGCAGCCGCAGTAGGGGCAGCATTCATGGATCTCAAGATCGCCCCATTCCCATACCCCAAGATACTCCGGCACAGCGTCACGGTCATAGCCAATGACCTGGAACGCATCAGCGTTCTTGGCGACAAATCCGTCTAGGCCAGCGCGCATGAGAATGGGCAAGATATCTGCAGGCTCGATTGCGAACCACTCGCCGCGCACATGGGTCGACTCGAAGTGCTGATGAAGCTGGCGTTCAAGCTGAAAGGCATCGGCTACTTCGATCCATCCGAGCAGTTTCAGATCAAGAGGGTTACCGGTCTGGAGATTGCGCTTACGCTCCTCGATGTTCTTCGCCACCCCGATCTTGATAGGAGAGCATCCGTTTTCATCTTCGCCAATGAAATAGACCGGCAAGTTATTTCCCGTAGGCCTTCAACCGAGCCGGTCGAGCAGCATTTCGACCATTTCTTTGTTCGAGTAGGCGACAATGTCGAGCGGAAGGTTTTCCTGCCGCATAAGCGCGATTAGGGCACAGGCCGTGAAGGCCCAGAATGATGAATCGGCTGGCAGAGTGTAGCCACGGATCATTGCTGTCAGCCGTTCGGTGATCGGCGGATATTCGCAATTGCCCCAACGTGCATGGGGCGGCGTCATCGCATGAACGATGACGGCGGCGAGCGTGATGCCCATCGCACGCTTGTTCTGGACCTGGGCGAAATCGTGTCCGTGTACCTTCGCATAGGCGGCGAGCTCGCTTGTCATGAAAGTTCGGGCATATGTGTCGCAGGCGATTTCCTCTTCAGGTCGCGTAGAGGGCGCGCATTTATCGGCGCAGAACATGACGTGCTGGAATTCGTGTAGCAGGGCGAAGGCCAAGGCGAGCGCAACAAGGTCGAATGCCGCCATGTGCTGAATGTTGTTCAGGCCATCACGGTCGGCGCTAGGCAGGGGGATGTCCGCCGGCCAGGATACGTCTGAGGTCTGTTCGGCTGTGATGAGCGATTGGGCGGCGGCGATGCGCTGCTTGTAGTCGAATTCATATTAGCCGCGTTCTTCATCGACACTGAGGGCTTGGTCGAGCGGTAACCCGTTGGATGTCGCGACAACTAAGGCTGGTGCGTACACTTCGATGGCCCGCCACGAGCTGAAGCCAAGCAGCCAGAACAAGTCGATCGTCTTAGTGTCGAACTGGATACGTTTCCCGTTGGCATTCATCGTCACCCCCTTTCTACTTGGCGCGACCTCGACGACATGGCCGTATTGGCTCCAAAGACCGCTGATTTCATCGGCTCGTTCGGGCACGGCGCCGCGGAGGAGATGTAGGATGATCGTCCGATCAGATGGCTCATTCGTCATTGTCGTTGTCTATTCTGTGCTCGTGGGGGGCAGGTGGTTGGCGACGGTCACGCGGCTTGCTCGTCACAGCGGGTTTGCCGTCCATCTGTAGATGAGTGATCGATGAGATGACTGAGTTCGCCCAAATCGTGCTGCATTCGATGTCGCCATCGCGTTCAAACCAGTGGGTCGCGCCGGGGATGAGATCAAACGGGATGGGATGTGTTGCCAATGGGTTGTGAAACACTTCCAGTTCCTGACACCAAGCTTCGCCCCACGGCCAGAGTGCTTGGTATTCGGCACTGTCGACGGCAAGGTTGAAATCGATAGGCTCTAATGCGCCCGGAGTTCGGTCGAAAAGAATGCCGCGCCTAATCATCGTCAGCCCGGGCGGTCGCCATCCTGCCAAGAAACCCATGCGGTTGAATTTGGCGAGCGTTGCAGAATTACTGAAGATGACGGCCGAGAGGTGTGCGAAATTTGGGTCGCGGAAGAGCCCAGCAGGAATGCTGTGTTGGCCCGTCAGATTTGCGATCGGCACTCCAATCGCGCGACGATCAGTGCCATCTCCGGTGACGTCCGCGCGTAAGCCGTAAAGGTAGGTGGGAAGAGCCTCGCGGCTCCAAACCATGGAGCCGAAATCATGGAAGTCGGCGATCGCTAGGGCGAACGGCTGTCCTTTTACATGGTCCAGTTCATGATAGTTGCGCTGGAGTTTGCCGCGCAGCGTCTTTGCGAATCGTTCCGCCGGGTTGCCTGTGAGCCGTTCAATGCGATCCTTTGGGGCATGAACCCATTTCCCGATGCCGCCGGCGCGTGGAAGCTCGGAGTTTGCTGTAACTGCCTCAATCCAACATGCGTTACCTTCCTTCTCGATCAAGAAGTCGGGAGAGACATGGTCTTGTCGGACGTTCAAACCCTGCTCACGAAAGCAACTGAAAAGGTAGAGCTCGAACAGGCGGGACGCGAAGTTGTTGGTTTGAAAATCCGAGACGAAATTGGCGTCGGGGTTGGGAAGCGCGAGGTAGCATTCGCCGACCGCCATGAGCGCCGGCAGGTGGTTGATAGTGGTTGTCAGCAGCTGGAACTCAGGAGACGTCCCACGCGGCCCCGGTTTCAGCAAATGCGGGCGACGCCTGAGTCCTGGCGGCAATGGTTCAGGTGGATCACTGGCACGCATAGCGACGGTGAGTCGGTCTAGTGCCGCCTCGGGTGTGGAGTAGGGCCCGCTTTCATCTACTTTGATCCAACAGTGGTCGATGCGGCGGCGCATGGCCAGATATGCGAAAGCTCCTGTGTCCGGATCAAGAAGAATGCAGCCGGTTACGCCACCAGTTCTGGCCTGATAGGCACTGAAAATATGTGCGGGGTCGAAATTGGGACCGTGCTCGAGCGACAGGGCATAAAGCTCGAATTGGCGCTGGCTGATTAAGGTGAAAAGTCGAGTTTCGCCTGTTGCGGACATGGTCGGCCTCTTAGCCCTGTATGTAGCAGATGCGCGAATTCAAGTCCCTCTTCACAAGGACTCCGCTGCGGCAAGGATGTCGGTGGACTCCCAGTTGTCGATCTGGCGGATGGTCACGAGCTCACGGCCCCAGACGCCCCAATTCGCGGTCAATGGTGCCTGTGCCAGGGGATTGTGGATATAGGTGATTGGCCGAACCTGACGCGAGAGGTTGCCAAGGCCAACCCGTGACCAGATCACGCCAGAGATATCCGCAAACATGCGAAACAGGTCTGGATGTTTCCGAACCTGACGTCATTCACGAGTATATATGCCAGGATGAGTCGCTATTACAGCAGGCGCTTGGCCGGCATCCGCTTGGTACACGTCCAGCAGTTGGAGGTGGAGAAGATTCTGTGCGAGGGAAAAATGACGGCCGAAAACCTGAGCCGCTCCGTGGATCTGCCCTACACCCCGCAGTTTGACTACCGGTTCGAGGAAGAAGCCAGCATCGAGTTTGCGCAATCGCATGAGGCCATCGGCGTGCAGCTGGCCGACATCGTTGCGAGCACTGTGATGCGCTACTTTCGCGACACTGACGCCGCCACACCCGTGTCGAGCGAACTGCCCGAGGCCATGATGCGACTCATCGACGAGGGCGATGGGCGATGGGCGAAGAGGCTATGGCCTCAATCAAGTAGTAGCTACAGCCAACGTCCGACATGCCGAATGAGTGATTCAACTCTGGTGTCATCCACCAGCCCGGCCCACCCCCGTGCGGCGGACACCTGAGCGCAGTAGAGGGTCAAGGCAGGGAGGCATCCAGCGCTGTTTCGAAGGCGGATGCGTTGCCCCTCAGAACGTGATCTAAACTTCCGAATACATTCCGAAGCTCTTGCCGGTAGGCGGCCTTCGTTGGCAAGTTGGCCCCCTGGATCACGGCGGTCAGGAATGACGCTGCAACATCCGCCATCTTCGGATCGCCCTGGAGTTGCACATGGTTGCGAATGGCGATTTCTAGCAGATACGCCTTGAAGGAAGCAGATAGTTTCTCACTCGGAATGATGTCTTGCAGCATTGCGCCAAGCACCTTAGTAGCCTCCTTGGAGATGTAGTGGCGATCAAAATTACCGGCAGAACGCGTTGCCTGCGGGATTTCAGAGTCATCCATCCGCGCGCACTGCTCAGCCCAATCCGTGGCGATGCTGACGAGGCGATAGAGGATATAGTGAAAGGGCGTCGGCCACTCCTGATAGGCATTTTCGTCGCGTGATCCGGACATTTGCTTGAGGATATTTTCGGCGAAGTCGTCAAAATAGTGCAGCCACATATGGTCTTGGAGTCCCTGGTGGATGCCTTCGTGCACCATGATCTCAAAGAGCGTGATGCCGGAATTGATTGGACAGCGAAACCGCCCACTCTGCTGGTAGGAGCCTAGCGGCTGGTTAAGCTTCCCGGCCAAATTCCGGTCTTCATCCAAGCGGCGGCATACTGAGTCACCTATTGCCGCCTCCAAGCCGTTCTTCACCGCCATGGCTGCGTCAGCGAAGAAAAAGCGAAGTAACCGATTGCTTTCCGGCAAATACAAGCGGCTTCCACCATTAAGATTTTGATTGTTTTTCAGCTCGACATAGAGGCGGCTTCCCGGCGCGTCCAGCAATGCTTCGATGTAATGCGCTACGAAGTCGGAGCGTATTGCTTCGTCAGTCTCCAGCAGTTTTAGACAGAAATGTGGGTGCGCCTGCGCCAAGTGAACGATCAAGTCAGGTGAGGTGAGCAGATTCAACAGGATCTCCCGGGCTTGTAGGCTGGCCTGGTCTCGCTCCGCGCATCTTGATTTCAATGTTTGCAACACGCGGCGCCACTGTTTGCGCCAGGCTGAAGGGGATTTAGGGGCTTCCCCACGCAGGAGCGCAGCCAGTTCATTCTTGGAATTGCCCCGGTTTTCGATCCAGCGCACCAGCCAAGACTGTTGCTGGGTCAGGGAAATGAGTGTCGGCAGTTGGGGTTCGACCAGCAGCACCAGCTCATCGTAGCGTTTCGTCAGGTGCAGATTTTCGATCAGCTCACGAAAGACGTGAACTCGCCCTCGGGCCAGTATCGGAAAGCGTGTTCGCCAAAAGAAGTAAAGCGCTACCGAGAGCAGCAGCAGATACACCGCACTGGAACTGTCGAGCCCCCATTTCCAAGGCCCCAAGCTGTAGTACAGCCCAAGTTGCACCAAGGCCGGGGCGAACACCAAGTAGTGGACAAGAAAAAGCACTGTTCCACCCACGACCCAATCCACCCAGGTCGTGCAGAAGCGTAGCCGGAGTCGGTTAGTGGGAGAGATGAGCGCCCACACGGCTGCGATGACTCCCAATATGGTGAGCAGGCCGGTAGTGTCTATAGGAGCGGAGGCCGTCATTGGAGCTGTTGCATCCTTCCGTTGGTCGATGGGATTACACCCAGGTGCAATTTGCGTCCATACCGGTGCAAAGCATCAAGGTGAGGAAAACCGATGTTTGTTCCCAAACATCGGACAATCAATCTACGCATCGAGAGCTCAATGCCGCAGCCGTTAGCGATCCAGCCTAACCCTCAATCGACGTGCGCGTTCGCGGAAAGCCTCTTCGCCGCCCTCCAGAATGTCGCAAACCGCCTTGCGAATAGCAGTGTTCTCAAGGCCGCCAGAAGTGTATTTGAATGGGGGCAACCCACCAGCAGGATGCGGTCCGGCGTCGGCGACAATGATTTGGTCCGCATCGGTGTTGATGACAAGGTTGGCATTGTGCGTGACCATGATTACCTGGCGTTTGGCCTTGGCCGCGATAAATAGGGCGACCAACTCCTCGAACACAGATTTGGGGTCCAAGTTCTCCTCTGGCTGATCGATGATAAGTGGCCGATCGTCAGCATCGTCCAGTGCCAAGTAGAGAAGGAGAAGTACGATTCCCCGCGTTCCAGGCGACAGTTTGCGGATATCCATTCCGTCATAGACTATTTCGTATCGCACCGAGATGTGATCGGTGGCGAAAAGCCAGTGCGCGAACTGCTTCAACCAGCCACGAAACTCTACTTGTTGATTCTGGCCAAAAGGGGCCTGGCTCAGAAGGTCGCGCATGTATAGCGAAATGAAGTTCGCCATCGCTGCCTGTACGTCGGCAGCCGACCCTGTTTCCCATGCTGATCGTAGGGTTGTGTCCGCCAGAGCGATTAGTGCACCGCGGCCTTGGAATGGCCCGGCCTTCCGTCGGTCGAGAAGGTCTTCTTCAGCCACAGCTCCCCAGGTGGCAACGTCGACGACGCGGCGAACCGAGAACCCGAGCTTGCGAAGTGTGCCGGTGGACGCATTCAAGCGCGCCATCAGCGGTCCATAAAGATCGGAGAGCGAATTCTGCTCATTGATGATCGCCTGAAATACTCGGCCATAAGCCTCATCGCGCTCGCTTTGGAGCTCCTTACGACGCGCGCCAGCGCCTTGAGCGTCGGCTAGGCGTGATTGAAGGGTAATGAGCGCGGCGTTCTCTTGGGCGATGCGCTTTGACAGGGTGGAGTACTGACCGCGAATGATATTGTCGGCGCTTAGTAGGACCTCCAGCCGGGCCATTTCAGCCAACAGCGTATTGAGGGTTAATTTGGAGAGGTCAGCAGTATCTGGAAAGAACGGCGTGTTCAGGTCGCTGGTCGGCGTGGTCGGACCTGTGAGCGCTGCAATTTGCAGATCGGACCATGTGACATAGCTGGTCAAACTCGTATCGACATCGCCTTTATAGATCAGCAGAAATTCATCCCATTGCTCCTGATTGAGGCCGCTGAGAACATGCCGCTCCTTGGCTTGGCGAAGCAGCTCGGGGGCCTTGGTATTGCGAGTGCTGACGACCTCATCCTGCAGAGCAACGAATGTCCGGCGCTGATTGCCGTAGGCCTGGATCGTGCCGCGCAGCGTCTGCACGGCCTGTCCGAGCTGGGTATGGCGAATGGCCTGCGCCTCAGTTCCCTTTACGACAAGCTTGGCGAGATCTTCGTTGTAACTTTTGATCTGGCCGGTCTTTTGCGTGACTTGCAGCGCTAGGCCTGTGACAGCAGCTTCCTTTTCAATCTCCGTGGCAATGCGCTCGGATAAATCGGCGATTGCCTCAGCCTCCCGTTCTCTGGCCTGCTGGAAACGGGCGGTGCGAAAATCCCTTAATTCGGCAAAGTCGATAGCGCCGTCAAGATCATCCTGCGGGTGGGCATCAAAGATCACACGCTCTATCTCCGCAATAAGTCCATCGGAGACGCCAGCAGAGGAGCAAAGCTCCTCTACGAATTGCTGCGACAAGTAGCGCGCTCGGGGAAAGGCTAAATGACCGTTTGCATCGCGACCGTCGAGGAAGCGTGTGACTGAAGCACCTCCACCCCATGTCAGCGTTGCAGTCGCGTGGCCAAGCAACTGGCGGGCACGGACGAGAAATGAGGGGCTGATATTTGCGCTCGCACTCCAGCTACCTGGGGTGATTGCGTCACAGCCGGCTGCAATCATGTCAGCAAGCGCGGTCTTGCCTGAGCCGCGCGCGCCGATGATTGCGATGAGCCCAGGATTAAGTGGTATGTCCGGAGTTGCTGCCCAACTCGCGTCTCCGATAGCTATGTTCGAGATAACTTGGGAAGGCATGGCTGTGGACGGCGATTCGCTGCCGACATAAGCACGACCTTCGGGGTCGATACAAGCCTGGCGTAGGGCATCGAACTCTAGACCACCCTTGATCCACGAATAACGCTCTTCAACCGGCTGGCCTACGGTTTTCTGGTCGTGTGCGTCGCTGCCGTGGAGGCAGGGCTTGCAGCCGCCATATCGCTCCTTCAGCTGGTCGAGCGTCACGCCCTTACGACCAGACCAGAACTCGCGCTGTGCCGTACTACTTGAGAAGATGATGTGGGCGAACTTTTCGATCTCCTGACGCATGGTTGCGTCTGCGGCTTGGCGCAACCCCGAAGTTCCGTCGCCCGTCGCGCCTGCAACCGCGATGAGGATGTTGGTCTTCGCCCAATCGCTCTCTCGCATAACGCGGCGAAGCTGGTCAAAACTTACCTTGAATTGCGTGGCACCGTGCGAAAGCGCCGCACGGTCATCGAGAATGCTAGTGTCGGCTTTCTTCCCGAGCGAAATCAGATCTTGGCGAGTGCAGTTGAAGGTATCGCCATGCGCCTGGAACTGAAGGCGCTGAAGGATGCGGTGCAGTTCTGCGACGTGGTTCGGGTCTTCAGGGCTGACTAGGAGATGCAAATTGACGAAGCCAGACTTTGCAGCGACATCTAAACGCAATTCGACGTTGGGAAAAATGAGCTGCACATCTTTTAAACGGCCAGCCGCCTTTTGCCTTAGCACCTCTTCGTAAGTGTCAGTAAGATAATAGTCAGTCACCGCCAGCGCCTCAATTTTCGGCGCGACTGTCTCAAGTTTTTTGAGGTAGACATCCCAAGGGGAGTCGCTGCCAAACTGATTATTTAGGACAGTTCCCGGCGCATGGATGTGCGGTTCCCAGCGACGCCATTCAGACCCACGACCAATCATTTGCTCATCCTTGGCGGCCATAGACCGTCCTCATGACCATCTTTGAAGACCTGCTCGGCGTGACCGAAGCAGACGTATTTCTAACACTTTATAAGATTTCTGAAGGGATGAGCACTTAGCTAGGCACAGCAATGCCGGCTCTCCAAGAACTAAGTCGATCTTTTGGAAGGAGGGATGAGGTATCTGCAACGTCGGCGCGGCAGTAGTTCAGCAATTCTGCGTACACGAAGATTCGTAACCGTCCGGGCAAGTCATCTAGCGTAGCTGGCTCTATTGTTTTACGAGATTGCGCAACGATGAAGCTCAGCCCTCAATGTCGATCAGGGACTGCCGGGCATCATCACCCCAGTCAGACCCGATCAAAGCACTTTCTCGTGCTATCAACAATTGAAACGCTTGAGATTCCTTTCAAGCGTTGCTGGATAACTTAAACTTGCCGACTACGCTGCGAAGTTCATTAGCGAGCAATGAAAGCTCGTCAGCCGTTACGGCGTTGTCCTCTACGCCTTCCATGACGATTAAGCTGCTGTTTCGAATGCCGATGACGTTGCGATTGATATCCTCTGAGACCGAATGTTGCTGCACCGCCGCACTTGCAATCTGAGTGTTCATGCCCACAATTCCGTCTACTGCTTCATTGATCTGGTTCAGGCTGCCAGACGCTTGGCTCGCTGCCTGAATGCATTCCCTAGCTCGGGTTTGCCCAGCTTTCATCTGTTGAACAGCGGCATCAGTAGCGCCTTGCAACTGTTGGATGATCCGTCGAATTTCTTCTGTGGAGTTTTGTGTGCGCGAGGCCAGAGTCCGCACTTCGTCAGCCACGACCGCGAAACCACGGCCTTGCTCGCCAGCTCGCGCCGCCTCGATGGCCGCGTTAAGGGCCAGCAGGTTAGTCTGATCCGCGATGGTACTGATGACCTCGATGACACCACCGATTTCTTTGCTGTGTGTCGCTAACGCTTCGACTTTGCTTGCACTGAGCTCCACTTCGTTGGCCAACGCCTCAATAGCGGCACTTGTTTCAATCATAACTTTCAAGCCGTCGTTAGACGCACTGCTTGCAGATTCAGCGGCACGTGCTGCGCCCTCGGTATTCTGGGCCACGTCGGCAACGCTCGCGGTCATTTCGTTGATGGCAGTAGCAACCTGCTCGGTTTCAGCCTGTTGTGAGTTCATTGAGGCTTTGGCTTGGCCTATGGAGATCTCTAGTCGCTTTGCCGCATCTGAGACTGAATGCGAGCTACGCTCCACCTGGCTCAGTGAGCCAGAGAAGGCCGTTACCATGCGGTTAAGTCCCTCGCCTACATCACCGATTTCATCGTGGCTGTTGATTCGGACGCGCGCGCTCAGATCGCCTTGAGCAATACGTGCCGTCACAGCTAGGAGCTCATCAACCCCAATCCGCAGAGCCTTGTAGATGCCGACGAACGCATAGAGCAGCAGTATCGCAATGGCGATAAATAGCTCAGTGCCGAAAGTACGCTCATTACTCAGTGTATTCAGACGCTCATCAATTCGAATTCGCAGCGATTCCTGCATCTGATCCTGAGCTTTGTAAAACTGAGCAACGACGGCGTTTCCACGCTCGCCCAAGGTGTTGGCATTCACGTTTGAGCGCTTGCTCGGATCAAGGTAGTCCACCAGGTCTTTACGCAGATTTTCCAGGTCGGTAATGGCTGTTGTTACAGACGGCTGAACTACACCAGATAATTTCGGCTCTTCTCGGCGAAGCAGGGAAAGGCTCTGCTGCAACTCTTGACGCATTAGCAGCTCATGTTTCAACAAAGTCTGGGCAAAAATACGAGTGGTGTCGTCCAGAGGACGGTCAGCGCTAAAACCGCTGGCCAGACCGCGAATCTGTCCGACCAGATTTATTTGCCGAGGCAGACGTATAGAGCTTAGATCGATGAGGTACAACGAACCTGCTTCTTCGTCCAAAATCATGCCGGAAGTGGCCGTAATGTAGTAAACGAAATTCATTAGGTCGGTTAACTGGTCGTTCCACGCGGAAAAGATCACCAAAGGTGCTTCGCCTGCTTTGGCGCGTTCAACCAGCTGCACACTAGCGGTACGCAACGTCTGAACTCGGTCTGTCGTTGCCAGTTGGGTGCTAAATTTTGCGTCCTGCGCAGCAAGAGTCGCATAGGCATCGTTAAGCTTTTCAGCATTGCGTGCTGCATTGGCTACTGCGTTGGTGTCACCGCTGAGCATGCCGTGTGTCAGCGCCCTCTGAATCATGGTTAGACGCAGGATAGGGGTGACGTCCAACAAGTATTGTTGACCCACCTGTTCATGCTTGATGCCCGTGATGCTCGTGTTCAGTGAAAGCATCACCCGGGTGCCTAGCAGGAGCAGAGGAATCAGGACAATAAATCCCAAAATTGCGAATTTCATGGGGAATCGAACACGGTTGGTAACGAACAGGGCAGGCGCTAATAAATTCATCGGGTTCTCGATCACTCAAGGTCTGTGAGTGCTTTCTTAGGCGTTAAAAAGTGCCCATCTCTCATTTATGGGTATGAGGTAATGAAAGCATTCCAAGAGATCTTCCTCAAAAGCCGCTTACTCTCCTTTGTTACAGGATCGAATTGCCGCGTTTCTCTTGGTACGAAAACTATCGGCTGAACCGGGCGAAGCTGTAGGGAGGAATGCATGGATAACCAGCATAAAGGCTAAGTAGACCGGTAATGGCACCAGTTGGAGGTGCGTCCGGGCATCCCGTCTTGCGCAACTAAACCGGTCGCCACCTATGCGGTAGTAGCTCCGCAATCTCACTTGCCCGCTGCGTCGGCAGGCGCGTGAGGACGTCCTTCAAATAAGCATACGGATCATGGCCGTTGAGTCGCGCCGATTGGATCAAACTCATGATCGCCGCTGCACGTTTACCGCTGCGTAACGATCCCGCGAACAGCCAGTTCGAACGCCCAAGAGCCCACGGCCGGATTTGATTCTCGCACCAGTTATTATCGATGGGCACGGCACCGTCATCGAGATAGCGCGTCAGCGCTATCCAGCGTTTGAGACTGTAATCCAGCGCCTTGGCGATGGCCGAACCCTCAGGCACAAGCTGTCTTTGGGCGATCATCCAGGTATGAAGTGCGTCGGCGATTGGCGCTGCTTTTTCCTGCCGTATTCGCTGCCGATCACCCGGCTCCAGCTCTCGGACTTCTCGTTCAGCTTCGTACAAGGCCGCGATGTAGTTCAGCGCTTTTTCGGCGACCTGGCTCTTGTTGGTCGCGTGCAAGTCTAAGAACTTCCGGCGGGCATGGGCCATGCAGCCGATCTCCGTAACGCCCAGTTCAAAGCCTGCCTTGTAGCCGGCAAAGTCATCGCAGACCAGCTTGCCGTTCCAACTGCCCAAGAAGGCTCGGGCATGTTCGCCAGCGCGGCTCGGGCTGAAGTCGTAAACGACCGCCGCCAGGTTGGAGAACTGACTGGTGGCATAGGCCCAGACGTAAGCGCGATGAGTTTTTTTCGCACCAGGCGTCAGCATTTGTACCGGCGTCTCGTCGGCGTGAACGACGTCGTGCGTCAGCACGGCTTCGCGCAGCGCATCAACCAGCGGCTGTAATTGCACGCCGCAGTTGCCCACCCACTGCGCCAAGGTCGAACGGGCGATGGGCAGCCCGGCGCGGCCGAAGATTTTCTCTTGGCGATACAGCGGCAGATGGTCGGCAAACTTGGCCACCATGATGTGGGCCAGCAGGCCTGCGGTCGGGACGCCTTTGTCGATGACGTGCGCCGGTACCGGCGCCTGGATCAGTGTTTCGCACTGTTCGCAGGCCCACTTTCCACGGATGTGGCGTTCGACTGTGAACACGCCGGGCGTGTAGTCGAGCTTTTCGCTGGCGTCTTCGCCGATGCGCTTGAGTGCGCAGCCGCACTGGCAGTGGCTGTTGTCCGGTTCGTGATGGATCAGTGTGCGAGGAAACTGCGGTGGCAGCGGTGCGCGCTTGGGTTGCTGGCGCACTTTGGCTTCGACAGGTGCCGGTTGCAGCGCCTCAAACTCGGCTTCGATAGCGGCGATATCCGTATCGATCAAGTCGTCGAGCAGGCTGGCTTGATCCGGGCTCAACTGCTCGCTGCGCTTGGTAAACTTGAAGCGTTTGAGCAGCGCGATCTCGTGGGCCAGCTTCTCGTTGACCGATTTGTGATGAGTGATTTGCTTGTCCATCGTCTCGACGCGCTGGATCAACTGCGCCGCCAAGGCACGCAGTTCTTCAGGGTTTAATTGATCGAGATTCGGATGCGAAGTCATGCCGCCGATTTTGCCAGAGAGGGCTAGTGGCGGCGATAGACTGATGGGCCAATTGCGCTGGCAAGCAGGCCATGGCAGGCGAATTAGAGCACCGTGATGGCTGCTCCGGAACCGACGCGTTGCCAAGGCAAGCCGAGCACCAAGGCTTGAAGTTGCTCTGCATCCAACTCGACTTCAGAGCCGTGCCGCACGCCCGGCCAAAAAAAACGTCCTTGATTCAAGCGCCGGGCAGCAAGCCAAATCCCCAAGCCATCATGCACCAGCACTTTCATGCGATTGGCACGACGGTTGGCAAACAGATAAGCACAGTGCGGCTTCGCCGCACCGAACACCGCCACGACCCGCGCCAGCGCAGTTTCAGTGCCTGCGCGCATGTCCATGGGCTCGGTGGCAAGCCAGATGGAGTCGATGCGGATCATCGCAGCAGGTCTCGCAGGGAAGCAGAACACGCCGCTGCATTTTCTGCCGGCCAACTCACCACGACTACGCCTTTTGAATGCGGCACTTCGATTCGGATCGTGGCAGGAAGGGCCTGATGCATCGGCACCGGCGGCGATGTCTTGACCGGGATGAAGGCGGTTTGAAGTGTCAGGTTTTTCTGTGCATGCACCCGAATCCATTTATGGACGAGGTTTGCATTGAGGTTGTGGGTCAAGGCGACATTGGCAATTGAAGTGTCAGGTTGGGCGCACTCAGCAATGACCTGGGCCTTGAAGGACTTGGAATAGGAACGGCGTTCTTGTGGCATGGGCGTCCGCTTAAAAAGGCTAAAAATGGTGTCCACCTATATTTGGGTGGACACCATCGCCTCAAGCGACGGTGTCAGGAAGGTGTGTTGCCCGGACGGTTACGAAGATTCCACATTCCATCGCAGCCTCGAGTCGAACCGTCATTCAGACATCACGATGCCGCTGGCATGGTCCACCTGTTGCATCATGTGCGGATCGTCCTTAATTTGGGAACTCGGAAGGTGTGTTGGCTGTTCGCTTACGGCTTGTTTAAGTAATAATGATTTTGATAATTTTGCATCCTACTTATTCTTCACTTAGGTCTTTAGGTTCACAGGGCACGGCTTAGACTTTCTTCTTTGGTTTGTTGGTCTTTGGGGATAGCGAGGACGGGGATCGCAGATTTCCTGGTACTCGGAAAATGACAAGGTGGCGCGTCACTTGGCTGCCATGGGGAACAAACGACTCATACCAGACGCACTCTTCAAGACTGGCAGGCGGATCGCTACGCTCCACGATTTCCAAAGTCCCCAGGAATCCCAACTTCACGTTAGTGTTCTGATAAGCGCCAGCTTGGTTGCAATATTTCCGAGCAGCATCCTTGTCGAGATGGCCATGGTGGCGCTTCATTTCAATTATGAGCCGATGGGTACCGAAGCCGGCATAGATATCGGCTCTGCCCGTTGCGACTCCTTCAACCTCCGTTTTCAGGTCGCAGGAAGGAAAGTTACCGGCTAGCCATTGCCACAGGTCATTCTGTAGGTCGAACTCGGTAGCATCCGGGTCACGCAAGTAATTTCCGCGGTCAGCAAGTTCTTTGACTCCTGCATCTTGTCTGCTTTGGCAGAACAAGATGATTTGCAACATCATCTCGTCGAAATCTGCGCGAACCTCATTTTCGTAGTCAAGGCACTGAGTAAGTGCCATGGCCATACCGCGAAGAAGCTTCTGGACGATGGGGTTCGCGATACGACGTTCTCGCCCAATTCGCGTACATAGCGCTTGCTCCAGAGCTTCCGCCGCTGCAACGGAAATTTCTGGAGGGAGCCTGTCATAGTTGAGTGCCCTTAGCAGCTGTGGATAAGGAGAGGCACTTGACGACTTTCCCGCAGGCACACTGCCGTCCTTCAGCTGGGTGATGCGAGCTCGCAGCAAGTTTGATGTGTCGGCGTGTACCTGCATCCAGCTGTTTTCACTGAGCAGTTCGTCGAGATGCCCAAGGAGGCCACGTTCTCTAACAAAACTGGCTTCTATTGGGCTGGAGTAGCCTGCCTAGACCGCCTTGGGTCTGGAATGAGCTGTCTGCGTCGTACACGATCAACAGCTGTTCCATTACTGACCAAGCTTTTAGCCAGCTTGGTTTCTGCAAATCCGAAGCCGCGCGCTGTGTGGCTATAACCAGTCTAGCCCACTGGATATCACGATCACTTCGAGTCTCTAACCAATCTGGGAGCTGGTAGCGATTGAGTTGCCGTGCTCGGTCGGAGACCGCTTTCGTTAGTCCCTGAAGGGAAGGGCGTAGTTCTAGTTCAGAAGCCTCACGCCAGAAGCCTCGAACCAAATCAATGGCGAAGCAGTACGCGGTCGCATCCGCGCGATCATCGTCAGTATGTTGAGCTCGCTTGAGCAATGTGTATGCAGTTTCCAACTCCAAAAGCACTTTGTCGATAGATTCAGCATCTAAGGCTAGTGACAGGTGGGCAAGTCCAAGCTCAAAAGAGGCTTCCCCTTCGGCTTCTGTCGTATTGCGTAACCGATCTAGCGTGGCAAGTAACTCACCGTCACGCCATACATGGAAGGCAGCCCCAGTAAGCTTTGCTGCATGCGCCGCAAAGATTCCATCGGGATCGGAATCTAGACTAGCCATAATTCTTAAGGGCGAAAATTTGCTTATGACACCTGTCAATGCAAGTCGAAATAGCGCCTCTAGCGCGTAGGCAGCGAGAAGATTCTGCATTGGCTCGGAGCGGTTCTCTACCCGCAGTTCCAAAGCTTTCGTCAGTCGAGCAGATATCCTCTCACGTAGAGAGGAGCTGCTGATAACAGTGTTAGCGGCGTCCCTAAATGAGCAGGCGTTGTCGGTTTCGGCGAATCCACGAAGCAGTAGTGCATCAAGCACCTCTGTATCCTGAAGTTCGGCTTCGCTTGCTAAGCAGGCAAATACATCCAGGTAAGGTGCTCTTGCCACAATGTCAGCTTCGGATTCAATGGCTCTTACACCTCCTAGAGAAGAAACGGTTATTGAAGTCCCCGATTCAAGATGATCTTCGATGAGGCTTAGGACTGATACGGTGGCGTGGCCCAAGTGACTACCAGACATAACCACCTTCCGGGGCGACACGACATCTCTCATCTCCCAATGCACTGATAACAGAAGGAGCATTGGCGCTGGCGACCAGTATCTGCAATCCAGCGGTTTCATCTGCCACCTTGCGCAGCTCCTGCAGTAAGCTTGCGAGATCGCTTTCGCTGGTTTCCTCTGCGCCGGGCGAATCGATGATCAGTAGCCCCGGATGGCGACCAACTCCGCACTCTTGACCGATGCGCAGCAGTGCGATGGCTGTGGCGATACGCAGCCTCAGTCGTTCGCCAGGCGTTAATTTGCTGAATGACGTTTTTTGGCCACCCTTGATAACGCTCATCCGCGATTCTGAGCTGAGTTGAATGTGTTCCAAGCCTAACGCTCCGAAAGCATTTCCCAGTCGAAGGATTTCTTGGTTGAGTTTTTCAAGGAGATCTCCTTTGCTGGCATCGAAGGCTAACTTGGCTTCATCGTGCGCGATGCTGACCAGCACTATGTCTTCTGGAGGTTGATGCCCGACAGGTGGAGTGTTGTGCTCCTGAAGTGCGCCTTCCAGACGTGCTATTACCAATTCCGCATCACGACGTTGTTGGAATGCGTTGCTTTTCGTAGCTGCGTCTAGCTCACCTTTTGCGCTCTTCAAATCTGTTTCGACTTTCTTGTGATTGAACTCCAGCTGTTTGAGCAACGACTTGGCATTGGTCAGGGCGTTGCTTGATAGAGCAAAGCGGTCGTTAGCTTCCTCAATTGCATCGCTGGGATCATCCGAATCCAGCATGATGGGCTCGGAGCAAAGAGAGCAGCTCTGATCTTCACCTTCACGGCGGATCCGCTCCTTGGGAACGGCTGTCTCACACCGGGGGCAACAGCTAGGTAACAGGCCATTGAAAAATGCTGTTGTGACCAGATTTTCTCGTAGGTTTCGTAGTGCACGCTCATCGGCGTCTGCGGTGCTCTGAAGGGCTGAAATTTCTATCGTCGCGTTTACGAGGCTTTGCTCAAGAGCAAGTGTCTGTGTGGATAGATCAGATATTTTGACGGAAAGTCTGTCCAGTGATTGCGCGGTGACCAACTCTGAACTGTTTGACTTAAGCACCTCACGCGCGATCTTTAGATCGGAGGCGATTCTTTCCCGTGACAGGCTTGTACGGTCTGAGGTGGCAGCCGTGATGCGGCTGGCATGTTCGAGCTGTTGCTCCAGTTCTTTCTTCACGGTTGCCGCCTGCATGACGGTACTCGCCCATGGCAGGCCCACAAAAAGTTGGAGCATTCGTGCGGGAAGACCACCCATGACGACATCTCCCAACAGAACCTTGTGGTCACCGCCGAAATAGAGACCGCCGGAAAGAGCGGTCCATCCATGAGAGATGGTGATGCCGCCTTCATCATTCTTCTGTCTGGAGGGAATGGGGTCTAGATCGAAGGTGTTCATCATGAATCTGGACATCGCTGCAGCGAATCCCTCGTCGCTGCTGAACCGGTCGACCTCGTCGAATGCTCCATCCGGTCGGCACTTTATGAGTGCACCGTTTGGCTTCTTGTTAGTGACATCAAATTCTACGGCTTACTGCCGTTCATCCAGGTTGAAACTGACCCGAACCCAGTCTAACCAACTGCGCACGTCGTCCTGCAGGCCCTTAGGCTCGCCGCGCAAACACCAAAGAATAATTTCTAGTACGCTGGACTTACCAACCAGGTTGGATTTCCCTGTGTTTCCGTGACTAGTAACCGCCCAGACGCCGGAGGAAAGGTCCGACCAACTGAAGTCAATCGGATCGGTCAGCTTCCCTTGCTTTTTCCCCCGGAATTTGACACTAGTGATAGTCAGAGTTGGCGTCGGGCGAGTGGCCCTGTCTGCGGAGATGCCTCGTCTATGCAACGAGGCTTCGGCCTGCTCAACGGAGAGACCAGCACGGTTGGATACAGTTTCAAGCCAGCTCATGGTCATGCGGTTTGTCCCTGCATAATTTCGTTCAAGCGATTGCGAACACGATCCGTTATGGGCGCGATGATGTGCTTGAGTTCAGTGTCGGCGTACTCGGCTTGAAGGTACTGACGATCCTTCAGAGCTTTCCCCCCGGTATCGCCAGCGACTCTTGCAACGACCGTGGCTCGTTCCTTGTACCAAGAGATTTCTACAGCCTTTTCCGCCAAATCTGTCATCGCTTGCCGTCCCTGGGCGGTCAACAAATAGACATGTTCTCGAACATGCCCAGGGACACCCTGTCGGCGGATGCGTACGAGTCCTGCGGAACAGAGGATTGATAGCGCATTGTCCAGGGGTTCAAATGCGCCAAAGTGGTAGCGAATCATAGGTAGGCGACGAAGATCCGGTTCCCGCGAGTCGAGTATATTTTGGGCGAGATCTAGCAGGGATTGTTCGTTTGTGCTCTCGAACTCGATGAGCAATTCGTTCGCAAGGTAGTCAGGATTGCGCATCCAGAAATCTAATGCTTGCAATCGTGATTGCGCGCGTAGAATTGCTACTACGTCAGCTCCCCAAGCGTCATTGGTGACATTGGTGGAGGCGGCATCAATACAGGCGAGAAGGCGTACCGCACTTTGGCGATCGCTTGCTACTGGGAGTAAGCTCAAAATTTCACTTCCCCATGGTTTCTGCACCCTTTGAAAGGTGCCTTGATGTGTGACTGAGCATGAGATTCCTTGCCTATGCTGAAAGTGACATTAAGGCACATTAACATCATTGGGCCGCCACTTGCGACGAGGGATCTTGGCGGCCTTGGTCACACAATAGGGGGAAGCGACACATTCGAGCGGTCGCCTAACTGAGACCAAGTCAGTGTAGCTTTGGAATGGGTTTGGCGCTGCTGAAGAGTGAAAGGCTGCGTTTGGCCGAAAGCGCACAACGCCGTGGTACCGCGGAAATTTAATGTTCTACGATTTTAAGAAAAGGGTTGTCGGGTGGTATCAATTCAAAAAAATGCTTCGGACTCTCAATCAAGTACCCCTTTAAGGTTGTTTTCTTCCTAGGGCCTTGCACTTGGCATGTCCAGATATTTAAACCGTTGTCTCGCTTTTTGTGAACCTTCAGCTTCTCAAACTGCTTCTGCACCCAGCGCCATTCTTCAATTTCTAGATCGGCCCCCCGTGAGATACCAGGAAACTCCTGCGCGTAGCGTTGGAAGAGGCCAGGTGTGACCAGTAATACGCTGCCACTCACCGTGTGGATTTTGGCCTTGCTGTCATTGATGATCAGTGTGTGGCTCAGGATGCCTTCTTTGACCCAATTCAGGAAGACCTGGCCTGGGTTGTCCGAAGGCGGGCTTGATACTTCGAGGGCGCTTTCTGACGATGCGTCACTGACTTCCGACTCCTCCAACTCGAACATATCCAACAGTGTTCCGAGATAGTCGGCGTCCCCCATGAGCCCGGGATCTGGTTGCGACGGGATTTGACCTGATCCTTTACTGACAGCTTTGGGCGTCGGTGCTGATGTCTGAGCGTCAGTCGAGTGGTCATAAACTGCAACGCTCACCGTTCCGCTGAAAGTCTCGGGCCGGTCTTCGTTCCCCCAAATCAATGCGGGTTGGAGGCGCAGAAAAGTGAAACTCTGCTGCCAGTTGTCTTGCGCGACAAGCGCGGTCCAAATGGCTTTGCCGTCGGGTGTAGACTCAACCAATCCATGTGACTGCAGCTCGTCAAACACCGCGAGATTGGACGAGGGAATGCCCTCAATCGATTGCGACAGCAGATAGGCTCGCAGCTTGTCGGTGACTGTCTTACTGACCAGCCACAGGGCGTCTTGAGTGAGCCATCCCGCGGCACCCGGCTGGTTGAGTTTCAACTCGTGCTGAACCAGATGACGCAGTCCGCTGATCAAATGATGTTGCAGCGAATGATTCGGCGCTTGCAGCGCCTTGCTCGGGTTGCCACCGATGTTCTGTGCGGTGGAAACGCGGTCGGCCTGCATCACCAACTCACCGAGCACTCCGGCACGTTCGTACTGACCTGCCAGGACATACAGCAGACTGGCCCACAGTGATGGAAATCCGCTGAGCCAGTCCATGATAGGTCTGTCGAGAATCTGGGTGTAGAGCAAGCCTGCGGCCGCGCCATGCAGGTGGTAGTCGCGCCCCTTGACGTAGCGAAAACGGTAGGGCTGATTCAGGGGGCCCTGCCAAGGATGCCAGACACTACCGTCTTGGCGTTCGACCAACAGGTCCACGGCAATCTTGCCAATGTCATGCAGCAGGGCGCCGTAGGCGATGCCAGCGGACCAAACGTCGGTCTGAGCGGCTTGGTCTTCGGGGGCGGCACCTGTGGGCAGCAGATACGACTGACGCAGTTTCAGACTACAGGCGACCAGCTCCAGGCCATGGTCGAGCATGCCACCGAGATAAGCATGATGGTGCGTCTCACTGGCCGGGAGTTGTTGGACCAGCTCGATGTAGCGATGGATCGGATTTAAATAGAGCTGCCTGAACTGTTGATGGGAGAGGGCGGTGTACTGCCAAATGCGATCAAGCAACTGGCGGCGGTGCTCGGCTGCTAACAAGCTCTGGGGCGATTCGATGGGCAGGTAGCCTTCGGCGACGTTTACGGTGGGTGGCGGAGGAGGTTTTTGCCTTTTTTGGCGAAACAGACTGAGCATCACGGCCTCCCGGGAAATGGCGGAATCAGTGGCCTTTTAGCCTTTTCGGGTAGGGCTCTTACCCTTGAATCCCCATTCCCCTTCCAACCCTTGCCTATCCTTTTGGCGCGCTTCCGTTTGTGCGGCAATAGGAATATCGATTAATGCTGGTGCCGTTTTTTGCTGAGTACGCGTGCTGGCGCGAAAAAGGAAAGTGTCGGTACACTGCGGTGCGAATTTTATTGGGTCTTGCCATGAACCTCACTGACGCCACGCTCGTGCTGCTGCTCGCAGCACGTATCCATGGAACAGACGAAGCCGTCAGGGCCTCGGCGAAAAGCGTGGTCAAGAAGCTTCCGCGCAGCAAGCGTGATCTGATCTACAAGGTGATCGACAGCCGAAGTCCACTCGAACTGGTGGATTACCTGGCGGAGAATCTGGATACGTAACGGCGTACTGCGGTTACGGGACTACATCATGTTCTTTGCGTCAGGGCTCCGCAGTGTGGGGATTTTTCTGGGCATAGAAAAAGGGTCCAACTCGTGTTGGACCCTATGAAGCGTTTGCAGCGATGAGGTGACGATCAAGCTCCATCGTTCATGCGTCGCGAGTCATCCATTACCGTCTGCCTCAGTTGCTGCTCCAGGTTGAGCACATACTCCGAAGCGCATCGGGCCTGGCCACTGGCGCGGAAAATCGCGCGATTGTCAGCCTTGAGCAGGCCGAGCCAGGAGTCGATGTAGCCCTCGTGCCTCAGCTCTCCCTGAATGCCGGCATAAGCACATAAAAAAGCAGCACCCATTTCTGCGATCAACTCTTCGAATGCATAGCCTGGCGAGCCGAATGGGCAAGGTGAGGTCACGCCATCACGCTGCAATCGAGAATGGTGTCCGGTCCAGTGCGTCAGCTCGTGAAGCGCGGTGGCGTAGTACCCACCTTGATCATGAAATTGCGCTTTTGTTGGCAGTTGGATGAGATCCCTGATCGGGTGGTAAAAAGCTTCGTCGGCAAATCGATGAATGATGTTTGCGCCCGAACGTAACAACAGATTTTCTGCAGCGCCATTGGGGAAGAAGGGATCGCTCGGCTCCGTCTCGAGCACGGTTTCGTTGAGCGTTTCGAGCCCTTCCGTTTGCTCGATGTTGAACAGAAGATGCGTCCTGAGAATGCCAAAGTGAGCGACCTTGGGCTGGCCGTTCTCATCCAGTACGGGTTGGCCTGATTCGGTCTGTTCCTCGCGTTCCATCGGTTTGTAGAGCACTGCCAGGGTGCTGTGCTCACCCTTCCGGATGTGCCCGCCGGCTTTTTTGGCTTGATTGAAGGTCAACCAGCGATCTTGAGTGAACCCCTGCAACCTGGCCTCGGCCCAGAGCAACGGTAAATTGATGCCCGAATAGGGGCGCTGTGTGATGGCGTTAATGGGGTAGGGTTGATGATGACGGACGTCAGCTAGGCCACTTGAGGACCAGGGTTTGATCCAGGGGGCTACGCCTTGGTCTAACGCGGTAACGATCTTGTCAGTCACGTCTTGGTAGATATTGCGCATGGCATTTTCCTCGGAGAAAACGGAGGAACGCCTTTCCCGTCGGGGAGGGTTCCCCGGTGGGTGTTGGTTGGATTGGATGCAGGACTGCGCGCAGTCTAAGTGTGGATCAGTGGTAGGGTCTGGCCATTTGCGGTCAGCGTTGCTGCTCTTCCGCAAGCGCTATCAGTAGGGCGTTAGGTTGGTCTGCTGCCTGAAGCTGGCTGAGGCTTAGTCGCAGCAATGGTTCATGATCTGCATCACTCGCTGAGACGAACTTGGCTACCTCAAACACCACGTAGGGTGCGTTTGGATCGGCCAGGTAAGCTTCGAAGGCTGCGCGTACGACGTTGCTCAGCCTGTCGAGCTGCTGTTTTTCAGGATGATTAGAACCATCGAGCAATATTGCCTGTTGCCACGCGTCTGGAGTGAACACAACGGGCAAGCGCAGAGTGTTCAGTGCTTCGCTTGTGAGTGAGTCGGACATGGCGTACCTCCGTTGATAGCGCGAAGAAACCTGTCCCATAGGGGAAAGAATTCCCCCGCAGTGGGTTGAAGAAAAGCAAGAGGGTTTGGGACGAGCCGAGCTCGAAATACGCTCGGGAGAGCAGTAGGCGTTCATCACCCGTGAAACGTGATCGTGCGAGCCACCGAACGCTAATCGCACTTGGGGGGGAACCATCACCGGAGTGACGTAGCTTTGAAGGCTCTGGCTACCTGGGAAGGTGCTGTCGATAACAGCGATCCGTATCCTCTATGTAGCTGGATGATATGGATGGGGCAACGGCCATAGAGGCGCGGGTGCACGAGCTGCGTCTTCTGTCTTCCAGTGAAGATTTTTCGGCTAGGTAAACTGATAAACGGTCAGGCACGGACGGTTTTCGGTAGTAGGCTATTACTCCTCTCTCAACCATGAAGACGCTCAGAAGAGGTCGAGACCATGCCGACTCAAAACCGTGTTGAGGTTTCCCGCGTCCACCAATGGGCATATACCTGTGGCATGTCGATAAAACGCGAGTATCGCAAGTTTAAAGCATTTGAATCCCGCACGGCGGAGCGTGCGGTGACGGCAGGTATGCCCGCAGGCAAGCTGCTTGTTCGCGGGAGTTTTTTAGTCTTCAAGTTGGCAGTTGCTGCAGGACTGCTTCTAGTTAGCTTATGGCTCACAGTGTCGGTGATAATCCTTATCGCCTTGTGTTGGGCCATTGCGAATGGAACACCTATCAAACCTAAGGATGCTCTCCGTTACAAAGCATATGGCGATCCATATGGTGAGTATGAGTATGGTCGCGCCCCCGGTCAGCCTGATTTAAAAGACCTTTAGTCGAGCTCTTCACTCCCTACTTTAAGGCCTTTCCAGCAGACATCAGAGCTCCAGTGCCCCTTGCACCAGCGTCCTGCGCTTGAGCTGCTCCTTTGCTAAGCATGCCGTCGGCGATTGAGCCAACGCTATATCCTGCCCAGCTCATTGCAGCCAAAAACAACATTGGAAGGACGACGAACATTGCCCCCATCACATACTCAATCACCTGTGCCGTGACGGTCCCATCCATGAAGCCAGATGTCGGCAGCGACAAGAGCACCTGATTGGAGGCCGACACTTGGTTGTACAAAGTGTCGAGCATGCTGGAGTCGACCCAGCGGGCCAACTCCCACCAGAAGGTCAGCATGTGCAGCGTGAACAGCGCGAACGTCACCGTCATGACAGTCTTCAACTGGTAGGTACTGACCAGCAGGATCAGTGGCAAGCTGATGATGACACCCATGATCAGGAAAGCCTGCACCATCGGCAGGGCGGCGCGTAGCGCATTCATTGCCGGAAAGTTGCTGAACGAACCAAGGGCTAGCCCAGTGTTGGTGGCTAAGTTGTTGAGCCCCTGATTGATCGACCCGCCGCGAGCACTGGAGCCGTAGTCCTGGTACACCTGTCCGGGCGACATGGACATCGATTGTTGGCGCGGGCTGACCAGCTCGCGCAGGGTGGCGTCCTCAATCTCGTTACTCGAACGGCCAGTCAACCAACCTTTCAGCTGAGTCAGCAGCGAAGGATCGACTTGCTCGATCAACCGTTCGCGCAATCCGACACCGCTGTCACTCCACCACTGTTTGCAAGTGGGGTAGCCCGCGCCATTCTCCAACCGTGGCAAGGAAATGTCTCGGGTTTCATCGTAGGGCCAACTGACCCGCGATGTCCGTGAGCGATCGGTGTCGTAATAGCCCGGAGTGTCGAGAAAATAGCTTGAGCCGATCCAGGACGCATCATGACTTTGCGCCTTGTCCAGCTGCGGACGATTGGTGAACAGCCGAGAGCGGGAATAGCCGTAGCAGTCGCGAGTAAAGTCAGCGACTTCCTGTAGCAGGACCTGACTGTCGATGCGGGAACTGTCGATCTCCATGCGCATCTGCCGGATATCCGGTGCGCAGGGAATGGAGGCGGTAGCCGCCGCGGTCACTCCTTTGTTTAAGGCATGCACCAGAAACCACCAGACCGGCACGTTGGCCGAGCGTTCGCCGATGGTGTTGAAAGTGGTGCCCCAAGCGGTTTCCGCTGGCTTGGCCACACTGACACCGCAGCGTTGGCTCGCTGCGTCATCGAACGCCATTGACGTGAGGCTCAATGGAAAGACCGGCGCGCAGCCGAACAAGACGACGATGTAAGCCAGCCACAGCCGGTTCTCGATCCGCGGTACAGAGAGCAATCCCTTGTTGCCTTCATCCGCGCCTTGCTGACGGGCCGACAACCATTCTTGCAAGATGATTGCACCAAAGGGGGCGGCGAACAGGCCAGTATCGGACAGGACGTTCCAGATACCGTTGTTGATGATCCATGCCAGCAGGGAGAGGTAAAACTCCAGGTAGCTGCTGGTGCTCATGAGCATAGTGATGACCTCACAATCGGGTGAGCTCGAAGCAGATAGAAAGCACGAGTCCCAATACTCCGATGCGTTTCACACGCTGTTGATCTTGTGGTCGATTTCGGTAGCGCCTTAGCAGGTCCCACCAGAGTGCTAAGAGGACGCCGTAGAGCAGGGCACGCCACCACCGCAGGTGAGGCCGTATCGATTCCAAGGCTTGCTGCCAGATCTCGAAACTGCCCAGCGCAGTGCGGCCGATCCAGGCGACCAGTGCGGCGGTCAGGACCATCACCGTGGCAATTCCCAGACCTGAAAGCAAAGTGAATAGCTGCGGGCGTTTCATGGCTCACTTGCGCCTGGCGTTAGCATCGTTGAGTCGGCCAAGTTCAGGGTCGCCTTGCTCGACGGTACGCGAAGCATCGGCGCCTCCGGCATGTCGATCGAGTACAAGGCTGGCGGTATTGGTAGCCAACATTTGTCGGACCTGCAGCTCAGTCTGCAGTAGGCGTATTTCACGCTCCAGCGTGTCGATGTTTTTCGTCAAGGCCGTTTGGGCCGGTTCGGCGGAAGTGATGTTCGGTTCGTGGCTGCCTGCCAGCAGCGTGCGTAATAGCAGGAGCGCTTTGTCGAGTACGCTGGACAGGGCTGTCTCACTGGCCAGGCGCCGCGCCAGGAGTTCCTGATCAGGATCGTCGCGCAGGGCTTCGATCACACCACGGGTCACTGGCAGCATCGGGCTGGAGGCTTTGCTCAGATTGTCAGGGGTAGGCGGCAGAGGCCCGGACAGCAATCCTTGCAGGGTCTTGAGATGTTCACCGTAGGCCTCCTGGATCAGCGGCGTCAGTCCGCTGCCAGCGGTAGCCCGCAGACTCTCGCAGGTGTCGCAGGTTGCGACTTCGGTCTCGCCCAACACTCGAACAGCCCATTCGGATTCCTCTTGCGGTGAGGTCCATGCCTGGCAAATAGCGCCGCCCAGGCAATCACTGCTACTGATCGAGGCGCTGTCGTCCACGGACCGGTTATGCAGCAGGTTGTAGCCCGCGCGCACCACATCGGAGGTTGCCCGGATGGGTGTTTGTCCGCTACCTCCAGCCTTCTGCCCGCCGACCCATGACACCCCATTATTGCCGTTACGGGCCTCGGTGTTTTTCACCGCGGCCACCGCATCACCGCCGGTTTTTTCGAGGTTGCCCTGCATCTCCTGGTTCTTGGCCAATGCGCCCCAGCCGGCTTGGCCGACCTTGTCAGCCATCTTCTCGGCCATGGCCTGGCAGGTCAGTTTGGAACGGTCGAAGTCGATGCGCCCTTGCATCACCCCGTTACTCAACAACTCATAAAGCCCGGGGTTGGCGCGCTGGATGATCAACGCAGGCAGCGACATCACCGCTTGGGTCGCGTTCTGCACAATGCTGCCCATGATCTGCTGGAACCCTTCGGTGACGCCGTTCAACTGGTTTTGCAAGGTGTTGGTGAGGCTCATGTTTCCGCACATCATGTTCGCCTGCCAGGACCCGCCGACACCGAGTCCGTTGGGGCGATAGAGCGAGCTCGGCGAGCCCGCTGCCGAGCCACCACCGATGGTGTACATCACCCGGTCGTCGAGCACTTCGCCCTGAGTGCCTAGACGGTAATCGTCCTCGGCGGCCTGGGCATGCGTGGCCACGGCGAGCAGCCCGCAGAGCAACAAACTCATCGGGCCCAGCCATGATCCTACGAGAAGTCGACTCATGACGTACCACCTTTGAAGTCGATGCTGAACAGGAAGGTCTGTCCCTCACGCTTGCAGCAGCTATAGGGACGCCACAGCGACCAGGAGTAGCCGCCATCCGCGCTCTGCACCGGATCGCTAGGGAAGGTGGCACATGTGGGTTGAACCAGAGGGGAGAGCAATTGCCATTTGTGGGTCGAAGCGTCGTTTTCAACGATTGGGCCAGGCGGCCAATAACCATCGCGTGGTACGGGTATGAGCGGGAAATACACGTGCGGCTGTCCGTTACGGGTAATCACATCACCCGCCCGCTGCGCCATCACCGCAGCGGCTTTGAAATCGTCGGGCTGCACCAAAAATCCTTGCCGCGGATAGACGTTGCCCCACATGTTTCCTGCGAACTGACGACCGATTTCACGGATCCCGGGCACGAGCGACTCGGGGTAAAGACTTTCCGGGATGCCATGACGCCAGGCCAGTGAGTCCAAAGTGCTCAGGTAGTAGGGCATGAACGCAGTAGCGCCGCTGGCGCAGGCGTAGCCGGATTGCGAGGCCAGTTGTGTGGCGGCCCAGCCCCCGGGGTGACCAATGCCATCAACGTTTTTAAAACGAGGCAGGTTATCGCGTTGGTTGTTCGGCGTGATCAGGTTACCGCCTCCTTCCGCACCGCTGATGGGAGAGGAGAGCGCGGCCATCTCGGTCCAAGGATTGGCACCGGTGGTGGCATAGCTGGAGACCACCAGCTCAGGAAGGAAATGACGAACTTTGGTTGAGGTTTTCACGGTGCAGCCGAAGGGGGTGCAGAGCAACCAAAAGCAGATGCCGACGACCTTGTATTCGAGGCAGTCCGGAGAGAGCACGGAGGCGGTAATGCTGCCAGTATCCAGCGCTACGCTTGGCCCCGATGCCAGCAGAATGCTCAGCACTAAAGGATGTAACTTCTGGGGCGAAATATGCGGGCAGGCAGCAGACATGATCCAGGCTCTGGGTGTATGGCCTGGACAGGTTCAATGATCGAAAGGAGGGTGTCAGTGAGAAAGCCGAACGCAGGATCGTCGGTTTACAGCGATTTTCTAGATCAGCAGAGGGTCATTCAGCGCTCAGCTTACGAGCAAGCGCGTCAGACTCGATGAGCAATTGATCCGTTTTGATCTCGAAAATGTTGGCGAGTTTGCAGAGGACCAATAACGACGGGTTGCCGACCCCTCGTTCGATTTGACTCACATAGGTACGATCCACCTCGGCCATGAGCGCCAATTGCTCCTGGGTGAGATTCTTCACGCGTCGCATCGAGCGGATATTTTCCGCCAGTTGCAGACGGAGCTGTTCGTAGTCTTGAGTCATGCGCGCAAACTGCGCCTTGAGGGACTCTCAATCCACGGGATATAGTCTACATTGGTCTGATTGGGCGCTTTTTTGATCCTCAAGCCAATTGATGGCTTTGTTTCTATGCTGCTTGAACAGACCCAGCGTTAATAAATAATCGAAAGCTAAGGTGTCTATGAACGAAAATTACGTTTCAATTCCTGCGGCGGATGGTTGTCCGAGTCTTCTGACACCTTGGGGCAACGAATTTGCCCCGATGATCGAGCGTGGCGTGCAATGCGCCCAGGCTTGGCTCGATACTCCCGGCGAGATCCCACTGTGGTGGGAGCTGGTGCAAGCGCGCAAAACCTTTCCTATCGGTGACTGCCAGGACGCCTTTGAAGCCGGGTTTCTGTTGAGGATTCAGCAGCGGCTTCAGCGCGGCACACGGATACCTGTATCGACTTGACTACCCGATTGCATTTAGCCTGTCCTAGCACTTGGCATAGGCCAGCAGGATGCGGTCCTAAATCACTTCTGGTTTTTAGGTACAGCGTCTTTGTCCGATGTTTGCTCTGAGACTCGCGGTGCCCTCGACGAAAGCGAGTGGGCATGGGGTTACGCAATTAGTCTCGATATGTGCCAGCAATCCACCGATTTCTCTTATTTTCCGCGCGGCAACCGCACCAGCATATCTTCAAGAGGGCACAACACGATGGTAAACAAACTCGATTTGCATTTTGAAATGAAAAAGATGCTCCGCGTAAAAACTGCCATCCTCTGTCGCTCACCAGGTGACTCCCTCTTAGACATCGTCGCTTCTGATCGTGAAGCGTTCTCCGGCATTCGTGTGTTGTTCGCGAGCGATGAGGGAGGGGTTCCATTGCAAGGTTTGGGCCGGTCAGATAATCCGAATGTGCCCGTGGTTCCTCTATTTGCTGGAAAGGGAATTTTTGCATTTTCCGATGCTATCGAGAAGCAAATGCGCAGCGGTAGTGCGCCGTTGGAGTTTCCATTCTTCTCATTACTGGATACAAATTTTCTTACCGAATTACCGGGCTTTTTTCGTCATGAGAATTCGAAGCATCGCGAAAAGGTGCGTGCCACCCTACAGTTTATTGAAGATCAGGGCGGACGCGGTTTCGATTGGATGTTTGCATCGTTGGAAAACCTACGTGAAGTGGTAAAGCCTAATAATCCATGGCCGTACCAGAAAGTTGCGGCTGCAAAGATGTTTGATGCCATGATGCATGCCCCTGAGGTCAGGGAAAGGGTGCTAAAGGGGCACGCTGAGCAGATTCAAGATTACATATCCGCAGCTGAGGAAATGTGGGATTCATTCCTGACCAATCGGGATGTATGGGCCTGCATCCAACGGCGAGATATGATGCAATCGATAATGTTACGTGCGCTGCTGGAGTGCTGGAATGGTCGAAGCGTAGATGATGGTATTCGCTGCTTAGTGGATTTCTGTCTTGATAATTTTGACGCCATGCCCTTGAAGGAGCTTTACTTTGGCTGGAAGGCTCTGAGCGGATTCGCTGATAAGCAGACTAGAATGCCCATCTTTGACGAGCCCGCGTTGCGGAACCCAAACGCGGATTCGACTAACAGGATTTCTGCGCTTGCGTGGGATCTTTATATGTTTCGACATTGTGAAACGCTGATGACAGAAAGGAAGGGTAATCAGTTCATAATTCCTGTTGTAACCACGCTTGATGATGGTTTGTTAAAAGCCATTAAGAGCTGTCCTCTAAGAGCGCTTTTGATTCACGATGAGGCACGAAAAGTAGAAGCGATATTTGACGATGAAATTGAGTTTTCTACTTGCCTAGATCGCGCACTTTCGAATGAAACAAAGATGCGAATTAATGATCCAGTACGTATAGCCAGGCCGAAGCGTATCTCGAAGCATGATCTGAGTTATTTGATAAACAGCTTGGAGTCAGAAGTGAAGAAGGCTGCGAAAGCAAGAGCGTAGCCGGGGTCTCATTAATAACGGCGGAAAATTTATATTGAACTGACAGATAATAAAAATTCTGAAAACGCCCCGCACGCGATGGCCAGTAACAGACCGGCCTGCTAAGTGTGGAATACGAATACAATCGGCTTTTCAGTTGTCGTGCAAACGCCTGGTCAGCTGCGATGCAGTTTCGGAGTTAAATCTCTGAAAGAGCAGTAACTGAATAGCTATTTCGATGTAGATTTTATTCCTCGTGCTCTATCGATCCGTTCAGCTACCCGGTAAGCCGCTTCCAACTCTGAACAGCCGTTCTCCTGCATCAATGTCCAGCGCTCGGCTTTTTCCTCGGGTTCCGTCATGGCCAAGGCGAGATAGAGGCTGGGTGGTACGGCTCGAAACAGCGTTTCGAGTTTTTTCGACAGCACGACCCCCTCAGTGTATTTCCCGGGCTCCTTACTGGCGGAGAGCAACAAGGCTTTCTGTGCCGGGGTGAGCTTCCTGAAGCGGGCGATTTCCTCTATCTCCGCTGGTGGCATGTTCAAACAAATCCACCATTCGATCATGTTGAGCATGGTCTGCGCGGCAGTGGGGAAGTCGGCAAGGTTTTGCGTCGCCAGCCAGAACCAGGCCCCGAGCTTGCGCCACATTTTCGTCCCTTTGACCACAAATGGCGCCAGTAGCGGGTTCTTGGTGATGATATGGCCTTCGTCGGTGACCATGATGATTGGTCGGCCCAAGTACTGGTCGCGCTCGGCAAGGTTGTTCACGGTGTTCATCAGGCTGATGTAGCTGATGGACATCTGGGCTTCGTAGCCTTCGCGAGCGTACGTGGCCAGATCGACAACGGTAACATCGCTTTCGGGCCAAGGCGTGCCCTCGCGATCGAACAGATCGCCCTCGAATCCCTGACAAAACAGATCAATGGATTCGCCCATTTCCTGGGCCCGTTCACGACGCTTCTCCGGTAAGTGCAAGTCGGCGGCGGTGCGCAGCAAGGCGTCACGTACGTCGCGGGTCAGTACCTGGCGAGCCGCCGCGACACACGCCTGCGCCGCATCGAGAATGCACTCCCGAATCAGGCTGCGATCGGCTCGACTCAGGCGGGCTTCTTCTTTGGCCTCGCCGCCGGTGATCATCAGCCGAGCGGTGATTTCGAGTTCCCCGAGAACATCGCGCTGGTCTTCGCGACTGGTTACCACCTCATCGTCCCACTCATCAATCGACAGACTCGCCACCTGATCTGGCTGCTCGACTAGACGGTAAGCATCAGCGAAAGGCGCGAGGCTGACCAAGGCGCCAGGTTTCAATTGGACCTTGTTGACCGACAAACCCTGCGTCGCGAAGTAGTCGCCTTGTAAGCCAAATGAGTTTCCGGCTTCGACGATAAACAGGCGAGGACGGTACACCGCCATGACTTGCATCAGCAGGGTGACCAGGGTGGCCGACTTGCCGGCACCGGTCGGGCCGAACAACAGCAGATGCCCGTTCATGGCCCGGTCCAGGCGTGATAACGGGTCGAAGCTCAATAGCGAGCCGCCGCGGTTGAACAGGGTGATGCCCGGGTGGCCGGTACCGGTGCTTCGGCCCCACACCGGGACGAGGTTCGCCAGGTGCTGGGCGAACATCAGGCGGGTGTACCAGTTGCGTGTATCGCGGGCCGGGTTATAGGCCATCGGCAACCAACGCAGGTAGCTGTTGCAGGCGGCGACTTCATCGCCTTCGCGTACCGGTTGCAGCCCCGCGCCCAACAGCGCGTTGGCCAGGCTGACCGAGCGCTGGTGCAGTTGCTGTTCATCGTGACCACGCACGTAGAACGCCAGCGTGCCGCGGTACAGCTTGTGCTGGCGACCGATGATCGCACGAGCCTCTTCGACATCCTGACGGGTCTGGGTCGAGGCCAGGTTTTCACCGATAGCTTTGCGCGCCAATCGGTTTAACTGGTCTTCGAGCATATCCTGCGGCTTGACCACCAAGGTCAGACTCATCACCGTGCCTTCGGGTAACTGGTCGAACAGGGCATTGACTGCATCACCCTTACGGGATTCTCCGGTGAGTTGACCAATCGACGGTGCCCGTCGCAGTTTGTCCACCACCATGACCCGATGGGGTTGCCCATCGAAGTACCAGAGTCCTCGTTGCACATCCGAACACGGTTCGTTGAAGAACAACCGTTCGGCGAAGTCGTGATCGAAGGGCAATTCCAGCGACCCGCCATTAGCAGGCTCCGGATAGGCAACACGTTTGTAAAAATCCTCGGGCGCTTCATCGGTGAGCCTGGGCGTCGGATTGAACCAGGGCAATAACCAGGCATACAAACCGTGGCCATCAACTGGTACTGATTGCACGCCGCACGCCTGCAACGAAGCCGCAATACGTTCGCAAGCCTGCTGCAGGGATTGCACCGGGGTGAGTCCCGTCTCCTCGGCGCCAGACTCAAGCCAGCGATAGATCACCAGGCGCACCCGGCGGTTATTGCCGCGCCAGGGCAGGCTCGTCACCACCTTATCCTCGAACAGCCCGCCGGGCTTGGCGATGGCCTTCAGATGACGGCGAGTGAGTTCCAAGTATGCCTCGGTGAAGATCGTGCCTCGGGCGCTGTCCTGAATATAATCGGTGAGACGCGTCAGGTAGGGGGTGAAGTCGTTGTCATCCTGGCAGAAAAACTGCGCCACCCAAGGCGCTTGGTCCAGCTCATCAAAACTGTCCTGTAGGGCATCCTCAAGGGCATCGCGGGCGGCCATCAACCAATCGGGTTCGCGCCCTTCGGTGCCGATGGGCAGTAACTCAAACACCGCGCCCACTGAGCGATTGTCATCAAGCAGAAAACACTGCTCGGTATCGAGGTATTCGACCCAAGGCAGGTGATCGGTGAAGCTGGGGTTGTGTGCATAGAGTGCGGCGTCATCGGCCAACGTGGCGCGAGGACGTAATGGGGTGCGCCAGGCTTTCCACGCGCCAGTGCGGTTACCCGAATCGTCGCTACGCATTACAAGTCTTCCTGACGTTCACCCGGCAATGCGTACTGCACACGTTGGTAGAACGGAAAGACGGTCGAGTAACCTGGGATCGGCGCCTGCTCGGTACCACTCAGGTGCGGATATACGTACAGCACCAGATCGGGATTGGGCAAGCGAGGGAACAGATTGCGAATCTCGTTCTCCGCTGTGCGCGTATACGGTTCTTGGAGAGCAACGGAAAAATCTGCTTGAGCCAACGGACGGCGTAACTGCTGCCGAGCATCCAACAGTTGCTGCTGAGTGCCTTGCGACCCGGCACCGTTCCAGATGCCCAACATGGTTTGCTCGCCATGGGGCAGCAGCGTGTCCTTGTCGGTGGAACACCCCGCCAGGACCCAGCAAAACACGCTAATCAAGGTCAGGCAGAGAGGCATGGTCTTTTTCATGGCGAACGCTCCGGCCCTTGGGCTCGTAGTCGATGGTGATTTCATGATCGAGGTGCAGTGCGACTTGGGCGGCCGGAGGCACGTACACGGCAGCAAAGGCTTCGCCATACAGTTTGTTCACCCACTCGCGGATGTCGCTGACCCCACCACTGAGAATTGAATTCAGTGCGCTATTGCCACTGCTGCTGGTGACTCCTAGCGTACTGCCGCCCGAACTGATCACGCTGCTGTTGTTCCGCTCATCCCCGAGCAGCGCTGCGACACCGGCACCGGCGGCAGTGATCAGGCTCTGGCTGCCGAGGTATTGCTGGGCGTTCGAGCGGCGCTGGCCAGCGATGCAAGGAATGCCATACGGATCGGACAAGTAACCGAGCCCGCCACGGATCTTGTCGGTGTTCGAGCTCTGGGCGGTGGATGCATTGCGGCTGGCGACTGCCTTCGGCTGAGGCACCGTGCGGATACTGCCGTCGGTAAACACAAAGGTAATTGACTCGACCTGTCCGCGTACGCACGACAGGGTCCAGTCGCCGGAGGCTGTACCGCTCATCACGGCCCCTGCGACGTCCGGCAGGTCGATGCCGTTGGCTGTCAGGTTCTCCGGACCGACCAGCACCTTAAAGGGGTAGGGATCATTCACGGTGCCGTCCACCGGGACCCGACCGATCAGCGCGGTCATGGCGACTGAGCCCATCAATGTCGCGTTTTCGGGAATGGTGTAGACCGGCTTCGCGCCTTCGGTACGATCAGCGGAGCGTGTTAGATCACGTTCACTCTTGGCAACCTCGCGTAACTGCTTCTGGCTGCGGTCGATGGCGTTGTCCTTCAAACCCTCCAGTGAGTTGAAGGCAGTAGGCGGATTCAGGGCGGACGCGGTCTTGGTTTTGCCTCGGGCATCGGTGGACGGAGCATCCGAGGGCTCAATCCACTGCAGCGCATCATCGGCTGAGTGCTGCCTTTCGAACTGCGCCCCGTCGCCCGGCTCAAGCCCCAATCCAACCGGCATATCCTTGCCTTTGCCGGTCAGCCCCGACAGCTGTTCCTGCAACTGCGTCAGCAGACCACGGGCCTGGCGACTGTCTTGTTCCGCTTTGAGTCGGGCCTCGTTGGCTTGTCGGCGGCCTTCGTCGACCTGTTGGGTTACGCTGCCAAGCGCGGTCTGGATGCGCGAATCGACACTATTTTCCCGCTCACGAAGGCGGTTGTTCTCCGTCTGCAGCGAATCGTTGTGTTTTTTCAGGCCGAGCATGTCGCTGCGCATGGCCTTCACCTGGCCGACCAAGGTGGCAACCGTGTCGCGTGGGGTATCACCCGCAATACCGAGCGACTTGGCCTGCTCGGCGGATAACTGGAGGTTGTCCTGAGCAGGCGGACTGTCTGACGAAGGCGAGGTACCACCCGCAACCCAAGTTTTCAGGATGATGAACACCACGCCTAGCAGCACAGCCGGTACCAACCATTTGAGCACGGCGTTAGCTTTCATCGTCAGCACCTCGTGCAACGGGCGGGAGCGGCACGGCGTGTTCGAGGCCGGCACCGTGGGTGACGAGGTAGGCAACCGTGGTGTCTTCAGGGCTGCCGACAGGCCCGAGGAAAGCATGCTGGAAGGACGCGGCGAACAACTTTGCCTGAAGCTGACGCGGATCGAGTTGCACCGTCACTGATCCAAGGTTGCGTAACTTCACCGCCGTCACCCAGTAATCACCTAGTCGCCAGGCGGCGATGGGCGTGCTGGACACGTTTTCGGTCGGCAGCAGGGTCGGTAGTTCGGTGCGCCGCTTGAGGGGGGCGCGGCGTACGCCGGGTAGGGATTCTACGGTGCGCAGCGGCGCGTACAGGCTTTGCGCGGCGTAGCGCGTCAACGCGACAGGGATCGGCGTACGTTCTGGAACAGGGGCGGTGCTGGATTCCGTCTCGGTAGTCTGCACCGGAGCATTCTTGATAATACGCACGGGTTCCAGCGGTTGGTCGCCAGGCGTGGCTGCAATGTCCAATAGGATGATCTCGCCCGTCGCGACCGATTGCAGTTGTAACCGGGTAGGTGCAATGGCTTCTGACGCGCGCAGGTACAGCGTGCCGCCGGTAGATTGCACGCGCAGCTTGCCGGTCAGAGTTGAGGGGACGCCGACTCGGACATCCTCATCGACAAAGACCACCCGCTCCTGATTGATAACCAGCGGGACCGCGAGGGGCAGGCGTTCCCAGTGCATCAACTCGACGGCCTGCGCTGCAACTCCCCACAGCATCAGTGTGGCGGTGAGTCCCAGAATAAAAATCCGCGTCATGGCTCACCTCCAGGCACAGCGATTTTTTGCGGCGTGCCCTGATAACAGTCCAGTGCCAGCCCCCATTTATTACGTTCGGGGTCGAGATCAAAACGCACCACGCGTAAGGGATAACGCACCACCACTCGTTTCACCGGTTCGGCCGCGTAGTACTCATCGGCGTTGAGGTCGAGAGTGACCAGCCAGCTATCGCGATCGAGTTGCTTGACCCTGAATTCTGGATCTTCGCTATAGCCTCGGCCCAGAATTTCGTAGACGCCACGCACCCGCTGGCGGAGTTCGCCGGCGGCCTTGCGGTATTCGTAGTCACCATCAAGGAAGGTCTTGCAGGAGGGTGTCAGATAAGACTGCAAGCCATAGATGGCGCGTCGATAGTCCTTCTCACCATCCGAGGGCCAGCGGTTGAGCTGACCAAAGATGTACAGGGCAAAGGCATACACATTCTCTGAGGGAATATCCCACCATTTGCGGGTACTGCCCGAGCGTAGATCTGGTGGTACATGCACGGTCAGATCGGTCGGTGCCGAGCGCCAGCCGTACCAGAGCCCGGCACAGAGCAGGGCGAGGAGAATCACCGCCAGGCGCAGGCTGAAGATATGGGCCTGTTGGGCGTCCACCTTGTTCCGAAATCGGCTCATGGCAACCACCGGGACAGGGCAGGACGCAGCCGACGTGAACGGCGGACCGTCCAGGCACCGGAGTGGAGGATCAAACTGCCGCGACCCAAGCGCCAACGGCTAGCCAGTACCCATTCGAGTTTGCGGTACAACCAGGTCTCGGGGCGAGCCCGTTTGGCCCGGCGCAATAGCGTGCCACCGGCAAATAGAACCAGTGCCATGCCTGCGATCATGCCGGTCGGCGCTGTGGCAATGGAAGCGGTGGCGATCGCCAGAGGAACGCCCAGCACAAAGCCGACGAGTGCGCCGACACCGAGCGCCACCCACATCTCATCATTGGTCAAACCGCGCAATACGGCGGGATCACGATTGAGTCGCTCAGGCAGAAAAACCAAGGTGCCGTCGGCAAGGCGTTCGATAGTGTCGTTCATGTCGACCTCACAGAATCGCAGCAGCCTTGGTCAGGAACCAGATGATGATCACCACCAGCAGCGCTCCAATGCCGACCACCGCACCCAAGTCCTTCCAAGTCTTGCGCTGGTTCTGCACGTCGGCATAGACGGTCAGCGAGTGCCAAGCTACGCCGAGAAAAGCGAGCAGGGCGATCAGCAGGCCGAGGAGAATGCCGCCGTCGTAGGCGTAGTTTTTGATCGTCTCGATCAACCCAGAACCTTCACCACGTGAAGGGGCTTCCATGGTAGGAAGCTCGGCAAAAGCCAGGCTTGGACCGAGCACCAGCAGCAGACCAATCAAGCGCTGACTGGCATTATCACGCAGGTTGTTTTTCAGGGGGACAAGGCACTTGAGCATGACGGCGATCTCCTGGTTTAGGAAAGGGTGAAGAACATCAGAACCAACAGCGCGAGCAACACGCGTGCAGTGCTGCCACCGAAGGCACCGAATCGCACGCTGCCTGCGGCCCAACCCCGGTAAGCCGTCCACATCACCCAGGCACACCACAGCAAAGCCAGAACGAGGACCATGGACAGCCACAGCGTCGAACTGCTCTGCGGTGAGAAACCGGATGCGTTTTGGAACGCGGAGTTCTGAGCGTCAGTCATGCTCATGGCGGCGGCTCCGCTGACGGAGTGTCAAGGCGGTAATCACCAACCAATTCAATGGAGTCGCGGGGCTGAGCGCGGGAAGGGGACAGGTAGTCCCGAACTCCGTGGCGGATGCGCTGGATGTCTCGAGTCAGCCGGGGATAGTCGAAGCGATAGCGTTCGTCGGGTTCAGACCTGTTGGTTGTCTCGGCTCGTGCCGCTAGACGTTCTAGAGTGTCGAGTTGCTGCTGCACTAGGCTGAGCTGTTCCTGCTCATGAGCAGATGCGGCATAACTGTTGTCATCGACGATAGCAAGCGAGAACAGTAACAAGCAGCGAAAGGGGGTAGTTGGCATGATGCTGGCCCATATGGATCTGGGAACAGAATCAAGTCAGAGGTCGAATTGTTCATTAAGAAACTTGAGGTGTGATCAATCGCTTTTTCGGGGAGTGGACTGATAGGCTGTTTGCGACACTCAAGGAGAAGGACCGATGTTTGATTACGTGGGAAGATTTCCTATTCCGGCCGACTTGCTACCGCAGCGGTTGCGCTCACTGCTAGAGCCAGTGGGGACTGATCCGTTGCAGAGAGTCGAGGTGAGTAGTTTCACGGAAACCGAACGCTCAGAGTCGAACCGCGAGACGGTTCATATGTTGATGGCTGTCGTTCCCGATGACGGTAACGCGATACCCGTTCTACATAGTCAGGGTGCGGTGGCGCACGGGGTTCCGACTCCAAGTGAGAAAGGGAGCGTGAAAGACTTCACACCGAATGTGAGTGGGTATGACTACATCGTTGCCTCCTGGGGCAGCAGCTTGTTCTTCACATACACCTTGGCCGAGAAGGTATGGATGGCGTTGGGTTTAACGCCACGATGCATTGGCAATGAGCATCAGCGTTTGGTTTACGACGATTTGAGCCTTCCAGAGTTCGGAGTCGCTGAAGGTGAGGTTTCGCTGCAATACCACTTCAAGCCGTCCCGGGATGTTAATTGGTTCATGTCAAACGAGTATCTGCGCAAGTATCTGTGGTTGAGGGGGGGACGCGGCGTTCGCCATTTCTTCTATCAGGCGACGCTCGCAGACAGCCCGCAACTGCGCAAGCTGATGAACGGGGAACGTTTTCATTCTCTTGGCGAGCCGGGAAGCTGGCTTGATGGCGATCTTCGGGAAACAGAGAACGGCTTACTGCTCCAGGTATGGGCGACAGTAGTGGCAGTTTCCTGCAACCTCTGCCCTCAGCAGACAGCTGATGGGCTGACTTGGCCAGGTGTTGCTGGAAAGGTTACGCACGCTAGTGCCAATGACATCATGAGAAATGATACGACGGTCTATCTCGACGACAGATTTCTCGAACGCTATGAACAAAACAGCTTGTACGGAAGCACACCTGTAGACGCGCATGGTGGCTGGTATTGCAGTCCATCTTATCTTGGGCAGTGGTCTTTCACTCGGTGCCGGCGAATCGGGCGAAACCTAATCGAGGTGGATCTACGGGATCTGTATAAAGGCGTCCCGGAGCGGGAAACATTGCATGCTCATGTCCACGCCCTGGATCCTGCGATCGTGAAACAGTGCGACCTGACTGAAGAACACATCGTTTCCAAAGTTGATCGGTTCCTCACGCAAATGCTGTCCTTGGGAGAAAACCTTTCTCGGCTTGGGACCGCGCTGGGCATCGAAAAACCGGCTGTCGAACTGCTCGGGTTCTCACGGGAAGAAGTTGCAGCCGATGGCTGGCTACATTATCCGCAGGTTGCAAAACTCGCTCAGTTCGCGCCCTTGGACATGACCCAGCAGGCCTTTCTCGCTCGATGCAAATCCATCCATGAAATTTGGCAGAAGCTGCCCGACGGTTTCCTCAAACAGCTTCTGGAAGCTATGGGGGTCCCGAGAAAGTTGATCGCAACTTTGGGGAAGCTAAAGCTTCTGCAGTGCTTACTGAACATCCTGACCAGGTTCGACGAAAACTGCGAGGCATCGGACGCACTAAAAAGCAAGGATGAACCAGAAGGCTGGAATGCGAAAAACAGCGACATTGCAATGCTGTTCGTCACCTACGATCTTCGCATTGCCGATGCCCATGACGCCGTGAGCAAGATCGAGAGGTTGCAGGATCAAGACTTCGACACGGCTACATTGCATCAAGGTTATGGTCGTGCGCTCGACTTTGTCCTAGATGGCGTCATCGACGCCTTCACGGCAATCAATAGTCCCCTGGGCCGTATTCTGGCACGCGCATGATGTGGCAGGGCCTGGAGGCATTTTACAATGTGGGGAGACCAACCTTGAGCATGACGTTCTATCTCGACGAGAGTGGTCATAGCGGTGACATAGTCAACAGCGGCGACGGCTTCGACTTCAAAGGGCAACCGTACTTCGTACTGGCTGCGGTGGGGGTGAGTGACGAGTCGGCAGTTGTCACTCGAATCGACGAGCTGCGCGTATTGCACAGGATTTCACCTGGTGAACTTAAGTCCAAGTCTCTGATGGCCAAGCCCAAATTTGTTTTGGAGGTTATAGACTATCTGGAGTCTATCGGTGCGCCTCTGTTTGTCGAACTCGTGGATAAACGCTATTTCATTTGCGTGCATATCACGAGTTTTCAGTTGCTACCATCTTGCATGGGGTTCCCCAAAGGCGCACCCATGGCCTTCCTTAGGAATACTGTTGCGGACTTTCTGAATGCTGAAGCTCCGGATCAGGTGCTCCACGCATTTGTCCAAGCCTGCCTAGAGCCTTCTGAGGCGCACCTGCTGCAGTCTCTTTCATTGCTTCAGGATCTGGGCGTGCGCCTTCTGGACATCCCAGGGAAGAAAGATATTGCCCGAGGCGTAGTCATGATGGTGGAAGATGCCCGTAACGAGTATCTGGAACTCAAGGAGCAGGATCCTGACGCATTTCTCCAGTTCCTTCCGCCACCTGATCACAACAAGCGCAGCAAGCGTGTTTGGATGCTTCCCAATCTGACCTCGTTTGCCAACATCTACGCGCGCCTGAATCTCTACTTCAGACGAAATCTGCAAGGTGTCCACATCGTTCACGATCAGCAGTTGGAACTCGAGGATATCCTGCATCTGGGGAAAGCGACCGTGGAAGCCCAGAAGGACCAAAGCCAGGTTCCATACACTCCACACTCGGACTTTATTTTCGAAGAGATGGCTACTTTCACGTTTGCGCAGTCGCACGAGGGCATTGGCCTGCAGATAGCGGATGTCGTGGCGGGGGCGGTGATGCGCTACTTCAGGGATAGCCAGAGTGCAACGGTAAATCCTGATCTGGCAAAGGCCGTCGAGCGCTTGATCAGCACATCCGATGCTCGAACCGGTTATGGGGTCAATCAGGTCGTGGCCTCGCAAGATGTGCGGTACGCTTAGCTAGGAGGGCTGCGGCCATCAAGCACGCGTATCATCGTATCGACTGAAATAAAAAATCAGCACTTGTGTTGCACTTAAATATATTTTTTGAACGTCGCTGCGGTGATAGCTGTCGTTACTCCGAGCAACACCGCGCAAGGCAAAAAAACGGCCATCGGATTGAGCGAAAAGGGCAGTGACAGGTAAATGATCCAGGGCACGATCAGCAGTGGTATCACTGCGCGCTTGGCGCGGTGATAGACAAAACTGCTTTCACGCCCCGCGCCGAATTTGCGCAGGTCACGGCGCATCAAACCATCTACAAAACCAGTGAACATGGCCAACAGAAACAAGGGTGTCGCCAGAACCAGAATGGTCAGGCGCACCACGAAGGTGAAGGTGACATACACCGCTGCCAGCATGAAATCCTCAATGCTTACGTAGAGCTGATTGGTCCAACTCCAGAAGCCGTTACTCTGGCTCGACGCGCGTGCCTGCTGGGCAAAATCCGCAAAGCCAGTCTTGACCACCAACCACTGATTGAGGACGTCCAGCCACTGGATAATCGCCTTTTCAGGTTGTCGAAGAATGAGTGAAGCTTTGAAGTGCTCGCTGAGCCATCCCAATTCGCTATTCAACATGGCTTGGCTGTGCCGCCAACCCTGATCGCCCCAGAACAGCAGCAAACCAGCGAACTCGATGAGGATGGAAAACAGCAATGAGGCGATCAGCAAGCCGATGATGCGTAAAACCAAACCAATCGCCGAGACGATTAATCCCGGGCGCTGGATCGGTTGTGGCGGCGTGTTCTGTACGGAAGTTGCCATCGTTTACTCCATCGCGCGCCGTCAAGTGGATGCCGCCACGGCGCCCACCGAATACGTGTTTGGTGAATCGAAACCTGTGGTGGGGTAGGGCTACCCACCTGATCCAAATCGAAGTTGGTAGTTGGGCCGCCACCGCTTGCGCTCCACCACTGTCCCGCCTGCGCGTTGTATGCCGCCCGCATCCGTTGAGTGAGTTCCTGCAGGTCCTTGGGCATGGCGTCGTCGTTGGAGGGTTTGGGTAAAGGCATGCGGACTTTCCAGAGCTGCCCACCGGCCTGGAAGGAGAACATTTGCCCCTTGGGCAAACTGACGATATGAGCAGGCTCGATCAACGGCACACTGGTGCTGCTGACACGGTCCTGTGAGGACGAGGTGAAGTCCGTGTTGGCCTCCGGATCGGAGGTGTCAGTCGCGCCCGACACCAGGGTCTTGGTCAGCACGTTAACCTTGGGTAACTGCTGGGTGAGCAGTTCAGCGGTGGCGGTTTCGCGCACGCGGAGCATCTGCAGGGTGTTGAAGTTGCCGATCACTTGGCCAGCCTTAGCTCGGTTGCCGATACGTGCCTCGATATCGCTAAGGGTCTGGGTGTAGGCGGTTACCCGGACGCCGGCACCGCCACCCTTGTTGATCAGCGGGATGAACTCGTCGCCCATCAACTCGTTGAACTCATCAGCGTGCAGATTGATCGGCAACTTGTCACTGTTGTTGCTCGATTGGGGCAGGCCATGGTCAATGCCGTGTTTATAGATGTGTCCCGCCACCGAGACCAAGTCGGCGAACATGGAATTGCCCACAGCGGCAGCCACCTCGGCATCGGTCAGCGCATCCAGGCCAACGTAAACGATGCCGCGTTTTCGGATGATTTGCATCCAGTCGAAGATTGGCCGCGGGTCATCTAAATCGGTGTAGTTGGGAGCCAGTAACTGGGCGGTCTTGCCGGTGGTGAGTTTCTCCAGCAGCGGCAGTAGCGACGCAACGATTTTGTCGAAGTAAGTACGGTCGTAGCGTACCGCCGAACGCAGCCCGTCCATTACTGGATCAAATACCCGCTTCACCGCCAGGTACTGCTCGATGGCCACCACGCGTTTTTCGCGTCCCACCATATGCCGGGGGATGTTCTTCTCGGTGAGCTTGCCTTCAAGCTGTACGATCACTTCCCACGCTTTCGGATCGGTTCTGGCGAAAAACTGTTGCGCGTATTCGATGAACAATGCGTCGATGTTGACCACATGCCGCTGGATTTGGAGGTAGTCCGGACGTCGTCCCAACTCGATCAACGCCCGGGCGATGATGTTGACGAAACGCCAGGCGAATTCACGGAAAGCCGCGGAGTTTCCCTCGCCACTGAGCTGTCCAGCAATGCGTGACGCCACTTCCGAAATGCGTCCAAAACGTCCCACTGCGTTGTAGCGTGCGGAGATCTCCGGCCAGCCCAGATGGAAAACATAGAACTCATTTTCTCGACCGGCGCGTTTGGCTTCTACGTACATGCGTTTGAGCAAATCGGCATCGCCCTTCGGATCGAAGACGATCACCACCTCGTGTTCAACGCGATGAATGTCTTGGGTGATGTACACCTCGGCGAGCCGCGTCTTGCCAACACGGGTCGTGCCCAGCACGAGGGTATGCCCGACTCGTTCACCCAGCGGCAGACTGACTTCCGTTTCGTCGGGCTCAACCCCATGCAACAGCGGTGAGCCACCGACTGGGGGTAAAGGGCGCAATGGATTAAAGACGCTATCCCAGGCCGTGACACGGGCCAGTGTCGAGAGCGGAAATGGCGCATGTTCCAGGCGACGTTCGAGTCCACGTGCCAGGCGGTAACGGGTCGGTTGGTCGACGTAGTGAGCGACGGCCGGATCCTGGGCCTCGACCAAGCGCTGGGTGTGCAGGCGGGTCCAGCGAAAGCCGCGGCCCATGAACAGACGTTTGCGGCTCACCGAAATCTGCCGGCTGGTCAGCTCGTAGCGCGGCAGCCGGCGGATATTGCGCCGATAGCGCAACACCTCCCAGGCTTGTCGGAGGCGGATCAAACCGAACAGGGCATAGGCCAGAGCCGCAATCAGACCGATCTCGGGTGATAGGGCCACGGCCCAGGGCGAATACACGCATAACACCGCCGCGGCGACGCAGATCGCCACGGTATACAGCTCGACTGCGGGCCGGAGTTTGGACTCCATCGCATGCTCGGCCATGACCCAGACTCACTGTTCCAGTGAGGTGGCTGTGATTAAGACAGGGTAGTGCTCAATTTTCAGGCGAGAGGCGATGTCGTTGCCGTTGACCGGCAGGATGGTGATGCCCGGCGCGGCTGCTCGAATTCGGGCCAGGGCTTCAGTATCGGTCACTTCGACGGCGAGGCCGGCCGCCCCGATTTCTTGCAGTTCAGTCGCACGCTGATGCAGCCAAGCCAACGATTGGGGATCCTCCCCGACAAGAAAAAATGGCTGCAAGCCCGGCATGTCCAGAGTGCGAGTTGTGATTTGGCCTGGGCTCAAGTGAGAGCTGCGCACGGGCAGTATCCAGGTTTCATCGGCAAATGCAGATAGGTCTGCATGTATGGCCCGAGCAGGCCGGGTCTTGTTGTTTATTGGCGGCCTGGAAGCTTCAAACTGGGGGTGGGTGAAACCGCCAGGCTGACCGTCTGCAAATGACAGTCCAGGCTGGGCGAGCGCAGCCAAGAGCATGGCGAAGTAGTACGCATTGGGAATATGCTTCATGGTGGTGTGCCCTGTTTAAAGGAAACCTGTAGTCCGTCGAGTAGTTGGGAAAAGCCGGCGCGGTAACGCGCGGCCGGCGTTCCTCCTGCCGGGCGGTGATATCGGCCAGCAGCTGACACCCAATCACCGGTGACGGCGTGATGCCCTTGCAGCAGCGCGGCAGTTACGGCCAGATTGCGGTAGGGTTCGAGGGCTTCGCAGGGACTGGAAAAATGCTGTCCGTGATAACCCAGGTTGATTTGCCCAAGCCCGGCATCGACCCGCTTGGCGTCATACCGAGCAAGCGCCTGAAGCAAGGCGTGACAGGCGGTCTGACGATTGGCGAAACGGTAAGAGCTACCGGCAATATTCAGCGTCCAGGGCCAGGGCAGCAGTCGACCACGGAGGCGGGCGCCACTCTCCTGCAGGGCAATCGCGAACAACACCGTGGAAGGGACGTTGGCGTCATGCGCTGCCAGTTGATAAGCCGGAGGCGGAAGTTCGTCTGCCCGGACGGCGTGCACCGTCAGCAGGAGCGCAATAGCAATCAATCGAGACGTTGCCATTGTCCATTCACCTGCTGAAATGTGACGGGTAACGGTCTCGGGGCTCCCAGGCTGAACCAGCGACCACGGTCATGGTTCAGTGTGATCTGCCGGCGTTGGACCTTGGCCGGATCGATGTCTGCTTGCCGAGCCCAGCGACGGACACGTTCATCCTTGCCCTGGCTGCCCACCAGATAGATATCGAACGCCGTATCACTGCTTTGCAGACGCTGCGCTTCAGCGGTGCACGCAGGGCAATGGTCTTCGACAAACAGAGCACGGCGCGGCTCTACCGGTGAGCTAGCAGCGGGCGGGGATGCCATACCCTGAATCGGCAACAGCCCCGGAAACAGCTTGGCCCAAGCTGCGGTGTAGGCGTTTTGGTAAGCCAGCTCGCGCTGGGCACGTTTGGCTTCCAGCGCTACCTGCAATTCGGCATAGCGCTGACGCTCTTGGTCGTTCTCTGCTTCGACGCCGAGTGCAGTCAGCGGATCGAGATTCGGGCTCCAAAAACCACGCGGGCCTGCCTGGATCTGTTCGAAGCGTGTCCACTCCTGCTCCGTCAGACCCCAGCTTGCCGCCTGTTCGGAGTGCGAACGCTCCAGCGGAGCAGACTGCGTGTCCTGGGTCCGTGACGGTGTCGTGACGGGGTTGCCCAGCGCAGCGCCCGTGCTCAGCAATGAAACGAAACAGACGATGGGGCTCAGCAGCGCTCTGTTCATGATCGCTTCTCAAGGGAGGTGCACGGTCTGATCTGGGTGAGCGTTCACCGCGAAGATAGCCGCGTTCGGCTCCAGCACCTTCAGTTGCCATGTGCCGAACTGCTCGCCGTTGTGCAGCAACTGGATATCATTGAGCGAGCGACTGTCAGGAGGTGCGACCGCCAGAAAGCGCTCGCCACCGCGGTACTCGACGCTCAACACTGAAAATGGAGGCAGGAGCGGGGCAGGCTTGGGCTGAGCGTTTTTTTTCGGCTTGGCCGAGGAAGGCGTCGGTGGTGGGAGTGGTGGCTGGCTTTTGAGGTCCAGGAGTTGCTGCTCGACGTGCTCAAGTCGTGCGGGTAGCGCGATCATGTCGGCTTCGGTGGCACGGGCTGCCAGACCGTCACGTAGCTCCTGTAACTCTTGCGCCCATTGATCCAACATCGGATCGAGGGTATTGGCCTGTTGCTCACCGGTATCGACCATCTGCTTGAGATCTTTCAGTGCGTACTGCAGCTTCTCCTGTGCATCCTTGATAGCGCTCGAATCACGTTGCAGGGCGTCTAGCGTCTGGAGGTGCTGGGCATTCGCGTCTTGTAGCTCGGTCACGCGTTGATACTGGTTATACAAACCACCGCTCAGCCCGGAGACCGCCAGGCAAAGTGAGCCAACAATAAGGGTTTGAAACGTCGAGGCTTTCATAGGCGTGCCTCCGGCTGATGGGACGAGGTTGGTGTGACCCGTACCATGCCTGCATCATTGTTCTGCTGTTCAAAGCAGACCGAACGACTGACTTCATCGCTTGTGAGTTGCCAGGCGGGGCCAGCCAGCACTTGTAGCGCGCTGCGCAAGGGGATCGGGCCGAGCCGGTAATGGGCGGCGGGCAGAGGCCGGGTAAACAGTATTTTTACTGGTTCGGCAGCAGGGCAGAGCGAATAACCTGAGCGCTGCAGCACGTAGTGCATCGCTTCCTGTACCGAAGGATTCAGGTTGGACGGAATGCTCACCTCAATGATTTGAGCGAGAAGATTACGTTGCTCTGCCGTGGGCTCGGTGCTGACCAGCGTATAGCGGCCATAGCGGAGCTCTGTCGGGTGACTCTCTTCGGCTGTACTCCTCGAAAGCTGGGCCCGATTGGAACTACCGGCATTCTCTGGACTAGTCGGCAATGGGGTGGGGATCTGCGCCGTGCAGGCGCTCAATAAACCCAGCAGGCAGACAGGCGTGAAAAAACGCTCCATGGAAAAAAACCTCATGTCAGATTCAGTGCAGAACCTGACATGAGGTGAAGGAGCGATTCAGTGAGTAAGTTGATTCAAGACGGGTCGTGTTTAAGTTGAACGCGTTGCTATTTCGTCATAAATGGCGAGCCCATCCAAGAAGGCAGCGTCGGGGTCGAAAATCAACAACCTCACATCCGCCAATGCCGCCAGATACAGTACGTTGACCAAAGCCTCCGGCGTACCGGCGTCGAGCTGTTCTTGCCTCAACGCCGAGTAAGGATTGCCCTCGATCTTAACCAAGTTATCGTCAGTCCAGGGCGTGCCGATCAGCTTACATCCGAAGCCATTGCAGTCTCTCAGGGCGAAGGGTTCAAACAGCAGACCGGTTGGTCCAGTGTTGAAACTGCCAGCTCGGTGTTCCAAGTAGCGCAATGCATCTTCAGTGAGGTGTGCGGTACTGATTTCCCAGGCTCGACTGTAGTGTCCCGTTTCGAAGTTCAAGCGATGGACCATGGCTTGGGCTTCTTCGAGGGAGTACAGATCGCCGACGTGATGCAGCTCGCTGAGCATTTCACCATTCACGGCGTAGATCACTTGGCGCACCAGCCCGGTGAATTGGCAACGTTCATCCAACTCATCCGGAATCAATTGGTCTTCGCTGATTATGGCGAAATCATCGCAGAACAGGCAGGGGAACAGTTCTAGCGCATCGTCGGGCAGATAAGCTTGAGAGTCGTGTACGGAGCGAAAGCAGGGAGGGCAGTCGTTCGCGTAGGTGATCAGCAGCAGCCGTTCGATAGATAGATTGTCATAGCCGCGAACGAATGGGTTTGAGGCCCCTAGCATGGCTGGGGTTTGGGTAGTGGAGTTCATGAGTATTCTCCAGGATGAAAATGAACAAGGCGCCCGAAGGCGCCTGTAAGGGTTAAAGCCAACCGTACTCGGCAAGAGAAAGTGGGCGACCTTCACCCACGATGAAGTGATCCAGTACGTGAACCTCGATCAACGCCAAGGCCTCCTTCAAGCGTGCGGTCAAGACGCGATCTGCCTGGCTGGGTTCCGTACATCCCGAGGGGTGGTTATGAACAAAAATGGCGGCTGCTGCGTTGTGCGCTAGGGAGCGCTTGACGACCTGGCGGGGATAAACACTGGCGCCATCGATGCTGCCGTGAAAGAGGATCTCGAACGCTAGAACGCGATGGCGGGCATCGAGAAAAATTACACCGAAAACTTCATGCTCTTGTTGCGCAAGATGAAGTTTCAGATATGAGGCCACGGCGTCAGGTGACGTCAGATTCGGGCCGCGGGTGAATAGCCGGCGATCCAGAATGTGCAACGCTTCGTCGATCAGCTGGTTTTCCTGGGCGATACGATCAGCCTCGCCATCCGAGGTTTCGATCAGGGTGAGTGGGGTGCTCATGGGATACCTCCGAAGGGAACAATCCGGGGTACACACCCAGGGGAGTGGTGTCCCCGAGATGGATATAGAGTCAGGGACATTGCCCGATGACGCGCTGTTTACAGCCGAGTGAATCGGTGTCGTTGTCCGTGCAGGTGTGAATCACAACCGTCGCAGGTCAATGGGGAGCAGGTTCGTATTCCACGGCCAGTTTCGGGGTCGAAGTCGGCACTGATGGGCATTAGCCGAACCAGCCCGCGATGGAGGCCGGCGATGCATTTCTCGATTTCATCCGTCGTGTAGTAGAGCGATAACGTGCTGTAGTCCTCGTAAGCCGCAGCGAACAGACAGTCGTCGCAAAGCCAGAAGAATTCCATGTAGGTTCTCCTGTGCGGATTGAAGAAAGGCGCTCGATTGAGCGCCTTGATGTAAACATCGTGGATTGTATTCAGGCGGACTGAACAGTACGTGTGGCAACACGGCGGGCCATGCGGGGAGTGGGTGCAGATTCAGATTTGATCCTGGTCTCTGTTGGGTTGTGGGTATCCTCAGCTTCGGCATCAGCCGACGTTGGGGGTGGCTCACTGTTTGGCGCTGGCTCAGCAGGTGCTGTTGCCTCCTGCCTGGCAGGCGCTTTGTACTCGAATACGCCGTTGACCTTGATCCAGTCGATGAAGAGCAAACGACCTTTCAGGCTGGCGCCCGGTTGGCCTTGTTTAGCGCCTTTCTCATAGAGAAATGGGTCAATCCACAGGTCGCCGATACGGAATGACAGCAAGACCTTTTTCTCGGCATTGACGGCATCCATATAGAGGCGGATCAAGCGCTCAGCTTCGCCCCCAGCGACTTTGCAGTCGAAGCGGGTGTACTCGACTGCATCAGTGGCGCCGTGCAGAGCCGCGATATCGCAGGCCATGAACGGCTGGCCGCGGCGGACTTGTACTTCACGAACACGGTTGAGGTAGCCGATACCGACGGTGTGCAGATTGAAGTAAGTGGTCGCTTCTTGGGATTGGTTGGGGTGGGCCATGGTGGTTCTCCTGTTTCAAGGGAAAACGGCGACGCACAGCCCCTGACGGGGAAGTGAGCCCCCGTCAGGGTGGGTAAGGTGAAGGCGAGCGATAAACGACTCGGCACCGGCAAGCCGATGATGATCAGAACGATGCGCCTGGAGAATAGGGAGGCAGCAGAGGAGAAATCCGCAGCATATCTGCGGACCTAGGGTAGTGGGCATTCATCACCGCTGAAGCGGTAATCGTGCGAGCCTCCGAACGCTGATCGCACTTGGGTAAACCACCACGAACGTGGCGTAGCCTTGAAGGTTCTGGCTACCTGGGCTGGGCTGTCAACGACAGCGAACCACGCCCTTTGTATAAGCCTGTCATAGGGGAGCGTCAAGACGCTGCGACCCGATTTTTTATGGCCGGAATATAGTGGTGGTCACTGGACTGAAGAAAGTGAAGAGTGGGCCTGACGGGGTGCCAGGCGAAGAAGAGAAAAGCCACCTTTGACGGTCGTACGCAGTCGACAAGCTCTCGCAAAACTTGGTTTAACTGCATTTTGATTCGCCAACCGACCCTTGTCGTGGCCTGGATCGGAACATGCTGGCACGCATCCGCGCACAAAGGGTGCCCAGTGTTTCCCCGGTGGGCTCCGGGGCTGAATACGATCGCCGAGGCGGATGACCGCTATTGCCTGGCAGAGGCAACAGTGGTCATCCGCCACCACGATCAAGTCGAGCACAAAACGGGAATGAAATCCCGCAGAAGAGAAGGCTCCGAACTCAAGGAGTTCGACCGAGCTGCCCGGAGCGAATCGGTCTTGGGTCGCTGTTGGCGATGATCCTGAGGCACTACAGCAGAGAGGGTGGGGCACGTCAAGCCAGCGGGCCACCCCGCATAGGACGCTACGTGAGCGCGATGAAAGAGGTTACTTACTGCTGAGATGAGCCGCCAATTGTTCGACGGTTGCCAAGATAAAGGCACGGTCGTTTTCTTTCAGTCCGATCAGCAAGCCCGCAATCATCTGGCCTTGGTCATGGGGGCGATTGCTCGACTCCGTCAGCAGTTCATCCATCCGGCAGTCGAAAATGTCCGCCAGTTGCATCAGCTTGACCACGGAAAGCTCCACCACACCCCGCTCCAGGCGCGAGATGGCTTCACTGCCGATTCCCAGGCGTTCAGCCACCTCTTCCTGGGTCAGATTACGCTGAGTGCGGTGTTTCGCGATCATGCGCCCGATTTGGGCTTGGGTTGGATGTTTATGTGCCAAGTGATGGGTTCTCCAGTTCAACCCGAATGGTTGAGCAAAGACCCATTGACATGAACATCCTTTACGGTTGAGTATCGACTGACTGGGTTGTTATATTGACTGAAATCGCTGTGTAATGCGACGTGGCTTCTATTCCCCCCAGGAATCAGAGTCCGAGATGGTCAGTGAGAATGAATGGTCTGATAGGATAAAGCTGAGGAACGGTTGAGCATGGAAGAGGAGAGCGAGAACGTCATGGATCTGATTTGGGATCGAACACTGGAGCTGTTCATCAAGATTCATGATTGCCCGGAGAATCCCGAGCACTTCGACAATCTTGTCCATTGGCTCAACGAAGATCCTGCTCACCTGAAAGCGTTCAACGAACTGGGGCAGATATGGATTTCGACAGGCATCGCCTTGGCCCGTGAAATCGGACAACCGCTAAGCGACTTGGAGAGGGATCAGTCGCCGTTGATGATGCACTGACCAGTACATCGTCCCCAATCTCATATTGATCTCCAATGGCGCGTCATAGGCTACGCGCATCTTTTCTGATTGGCACAGTGCACTTGCAGCCCGGGTAGTGGGAGCATGACCAGAACGGCCCTGATTTCCCCTTTCGCCTGAGCATTAAGGCGTTGCAAATGGGGCAGGCCGGACCGGCTTCGATAGGCATGGCTAAAGTAAGAGAGCTGCAGCGTGCAACCAACTGCGCAATCCAATTCGCCTGCTTGGCGACGAACGCATCCAGGGTCAGACGTCCCGCTTCGATCTCGTCCAGAGCTTGCTCCCAGATCGCGGTCATACCCGGATCCGCGACTGCAGCAGGCACCGCCTCGATCAGGGTATGGGCCGCTGCGGAGGCCATCAAAGCTCGTTTTTTCTTCAACAAATAACCGCGATCAATCAACCCCTTAATGATACCGGCACGTGTGGCTTCGGTGCCGATACCGGTGGTGTCCCGAAGTTTCTGTTTCAGACGCGGGTCGTTGACCAGCTTGGCCACATTTTTCATCGCCCTGATCAGATCACCCTCGGTGAGCGGTTTGGGCGCAGCGGTGCGCTTCGACTTGAGTCCGACGTCGTCCACTGCGCACTGCATACCCTGTTGTAGGGCGGGCAACACCTGGGACTTTTGACTGGGTTCATCGTCTTCGGCGTTGTCGGAGAGCAAGCTTTTCCAGCCTTGGACAAGGATCTGTTTGCCAGCAGCAGTCAAACGCTCGGCGCCACACTCCAGTTCGACCTCGGTTCGATCAAACTCGTGATGCGGTAGGAATTGCGCGAGGTAGTGGCTACGAATCAGTTCGTAGACTTGGCGCTCTTGTTCAGACATCCGCCCAAGGTTCGCCGGCTCGGTGGTGGGGATGATGGCGTGGTGCGCGGTAATCTTCGCATCATTCCATGCTCGTGAGCGCAATGATCGATCGATGCTTCCGAGCGCTGAGCGTAACGCGGGATCCATTCTGAGCAGGGCATCGAATACCGCACCGACCTCGTTGAACATGCTCTCTGGCAAATAGCGGCAATCGCTGCGCGGATAGCTGGTGGCTTTGTGGGTTTCATACAAGGCTTGGGCGATGTTCAGGGTTTCCTGAGCGCCGAGTCCCAACTTGCGTGAACAGACTTCTTGCAGTGTGCTCAGGTCGAAGGGCAGGGGTGGCGCTTCGCGCAAATGCTCAGTCTGCAGCGAGACTACGGTGGCGGTGTTGCTGCTAAAAATCGCTTGGACGGTCTGACTGGCAAGCGCCTGATGCAGGCAGCGACCGGCTTCGTCACGTCCTGAGCTTGGCGGTATCCACGACGCGATGAAAGGTTGCCCCATTGAAGACAGGCGCACCTCCACCACCCAGTACGGCACAGAGACGAAGCTGGCAATCGCGCGGTCTCGTTCAACCACCAAGCGCAAAGTGGGTGTTTGGACGCGTCCAACCGACAGCACGCCGTCATAGCCCGCCCGCCGTCCTAGGAGGGTAAACAAACGACTGAGATTCATACCAATCAGCCAATCGGCGCGGCTGCGGGCGAGGGCTGAGTGATAGAGCGGGAAGGTCTGCTGACTAGACTTCAGCGACGACAGTGCTTTGCGAATCGACGCCTCGTTGAGTGCGGATAACCAGAGGCGCTCAACAGAACCACGGTAGTTGCAGAGCTCTAGTAACTCGCGGGCAATCATTTCACCTTCGCGATCGGCGTCGGTGGCGATGACGACGGTGGTAGCTTCGCTGAGCAGGTGTTTGATGATTTTGAACTGCGCGACAGTCTTGGGTTTGACCTCAACTCTCCACTGCGCGGGAATGATCGGTAGATGGTCCAACGACCAGGTTTTGTACTGATCGCCATAGGCTTCAGGTTGGGCCGTTTCCAGCAGGTGACCGATACACCAGGTGACGGTTGTCTCGGGACCAATCAAGCAACCATCGCCACGTCGGCTGGCTCCGAGAACCTTGGCGATGTCACGACCTTGGGAGGGTTTCTCGCAGAGAAAGAGACGCATAGAACTGCTCCGTGTTGAGTTCGGAGCAGCGTTGTTGGAAACAGCAATGGCGAGCTATGAGAAACCTGAATGGCAGGTCTCTCATATTAGTCGGTGAGGGCAGTCTTGAATGGGGGCGAGGCTGCTAGGTTGCAGTCATGTGGACGACAGTGCTTCACGAGCAGCGAGTAATGACAGGCCAGGAACTTCGCGCAAACGCGCATTTTTTATGCCTCATGTCCGTCATGCCGATGGTGGCTGCCCTCTGCGCTTTTTGGACTTCGACGCAGGCAAGCTGGCCTGGTCTGTAGCCTGCCCGACGGGAGCCGCAGACGAGGCTGATTCACTGGAGCGCTCCCGCATGATCACGTTCTGCACGCGATGAGGCAGAATGCCGACACGACGTGCCTCGATCTTGAAGGTCACCCGTGCATTGTCCTCACTGTCCTCCCACTCATCGCGCACGGTGCGGCCTTCGACCAACACGCGCATGCCTTTCTGGTAGAGCGTGCTCCAGTGTTCAGCCTCGCGGTGCCAGAGTTCGACCGGCGCCCAATAGCCGCCTCGATCTTCGTAGCTGCCATCGCGTGGGATGGGGTTGTCGAAGTACACATTCAGCCGCAGCAAGCGCCGTGGCTCGTCATTACCTGAGGCGAACTCCTGGAACTCTGGCGCACTGCCGATATTGCCTTCGCCAACGAAAAAAGTACTCATGGTGATACCTCCACTGCGGGTGTGAACTGGCGCAGCAGTTGTTCGGCGCTGGCCATTTTGATCGCGCAGGTCTTGGCCTGGCGGTAGAGCGAATGCACCACGCTCATCTGCAGGTTCAGTGCAATGCGCTCGCATTCGAAACGGTGCAATCCCTCGCGTACGGCCTGCGGCAGGGCGTTGTTGTGGGCCTGGCGCTCCCAGACCGCAACGCCCATGCGGGCGAAGTCACGGGTGCGCCATCGCAAAAAGGTGCTGCCCGCACTGGCGTTCTGCAGCACCAATCGAATATCCAGCAGCGAGTAAGGCGGTTGTCCGGCCTGCTGCGCCACAGCGTCCATCAGGCGACGTAACTGCGCCTCGGTTTCCCTCGCCACCTGCGCCAGGTAGTCCAGCTCCCCCTTACCTTTAAAAGGTTTTAAAAGGCCTTTTAGGGAGGCAGAATGTTCGAGCTGGCGATAGGCTTCCGGTGTGAGTGTTTCGAGGGGGATTGGCTGAGTCGAGATAAAGGGCTTCATGCTTCGTCTTCCGACTCATCGACTGTCGCAGATGGCTCTACCGCGTTCTCCGCCAACGCTTCAGCATCATCCACCGCCACAGCACCATGACGAACGATGGGTGGCGCGAACTGGGAGCGGCGATGCCCCTCAAGGATGTCCATAGGGGGTAATCCAAACTTCTCCATGGCCGCCAGAGCACGAGCGTTGTTCGCCGCCATGTCATCACGGGTGACGCCAGCATGCCGATAGCGCTGGGCCTGGCCGAACAGGCTACGCAGCAAATGGGCGCCGTCGTCGATCCAGGCTTCCATGTCCCGGCGACCGATCAAAGCGGTGTGATGGGCCAACAGGGTATGGCGCACCAAGGTGTCGTAGTCAGTCAGCAGGTAGACGGCGAGGAAGCCCAGCTGGCTGCCGATGTACAAGGGTAAGGTGACGGGGTGAATGTTGAGGTTATCGCCCATGTCGATCTGCGTCGGCAGCTCTTGTCTGATCCGGTCCAACTGCTGGGTCAGTTCCAGCATCCCAGCCTTGGCCTGCATCAATTTTTCTTCGAGCTGCACGATCGCCCAGTCGGCATAAGGATCGTCCTGCGCTGCGGCCTGTTTGATCAGGTTAGTGACGCTGATGTAGCCCGCCATGCCCATGATCGAGTGGACGCCTTCGCGTGCGGTTCGACCCTGCCAGATTCGGGCGGCGTGGTGGGTATGCAGTGTCAGGGTGATGCTGCTGCGTAATGAGCCCAGGTTGAGCTGATAGTGATCGGCCACGGTGTCGTCCTCGCATAGGCTTGGACGGGAACGTTGCGACAGATGAAGGTCAAGGACAGCCGAAAAGTTGAATGCGGTGTGTTCGGTTTGGTTCGAGACGGTTGATTTTCGACACGCTCGACAGTGATGCCAGTGGCATCAAATTTACTGACGTCCAGGGCGTTTGCTGCGCAGCTGGCGCAACTCATCCAGGCACGCTTGGGCGAGGGCAGAGGCGGGTTCACCCTTTTTCCTAGGTGGGCGTGAAGGGGTGGGTAGCGATTCTGCCATGGGTAACGATTCAGCCTGACCTGCCCAAAGGTGGAAATCGCCTTTGAGCGCCCGCTGGATCAGGCCCATCAGATACGCCGCCGGTTTGCGGACGCTGCCTGCCGCACACCGCGCCCCCGCTTCGTTGAGCACCGCCTGCCGATCTGCTGGTTTTAGCTTGTTTAGCGTCACGGTGACGGCCTGCCGCTCGCTCGGACTCAGGTGCAGCGGATCAGGCCAGTGCAGGTTATCCACCGCTGGGGTCGCGCGCGGTACCGTACAAATACTTTCTTTTAATACAGTACAGGCGGCATTCGGATTCCGAACGGTGCCGGAAACATGGGGGTTCAGACCCGGTTCGGAATCCGAACGAGGTCCCGCACGATTCCGAACGGGGTGGTCGCCACCCAGTTCGGAATCGTGCAGCGCTTCATCGGGCGCCTTATCCAATCGTTGTTTTGTCCAGTGGTCGCCCCAACTGTCGAGCCGGGTGGGGAGCCGACCCAAATCGATATTGGTGTCCTGACGAATTTCTTCCAAAACATGCCGAGCGACAATTCGCACAGCCTTGGTTGCATGATCGAGGGCGTGTCCGACCAGCTCCAGGTAATCCTGATCCAGCTCCATGGCTTCGGCGGGGGTTAACGGTTCATCGTGCAGTACGTACAGAGAACCTTGCAGGCGCCCGCTGAGCTGATCGCGGCCACGACTTACCAAGCTGAGCCAGCGGGTCAGCCGGAGCATCGTCAAAACGCGAGCGATGGTTTCACGAGAGGCTGACGCACCGTAGGGCACGCTCGACAAGTAAGGTTGCAGATCTTCATAGCGCGGCGTGACCACACCCTGGCCTTGCAGCATGAGTCGAAATACTTGCCATGCATTACGCTCCAATGGCGTCAGCCGACAATCCAGCAGCAAGCGACGCGGCACGACTTCGTGTGATTGGCCACTGAACAAAAAGCCCGCCTGCAGGGCCTGGTTGGAAGGATGTTCAGTGGTGGGGCGTGCGGGCCAACGTTCACTTAGTTGCTGGGTGCATTGCAGCAGAACACGCTGCCAGCGACTGGAAGGGGCAGTGTTCATGTTCCGTTGCTGTAATGGTCGATCTGCTGCCAAACGATGGTCAAGCTGATCTGTTGCTCCTCTGCCAACATCATCATGGCGTCGAGCTGATCCTCAGCACCGTCCTCAGCGCGTAGTTGGCACCAACGCTGCCAGAGCGCATGTTCCTGCGCTTCGCTCAAGTTCTGAGGGCGGCCCTTACGGGTTTCTATCTTGAGCAGACGTCGGCGCAGGGCGGTTTCCGAATGCGCCAAGCCGAAGTACTGATACATGATGGTACTGCTGGCACCGAGCTTGAGCGCTCGGTTGATCAGGCGCTCGTTCTGTTCGTCACGTTCGGCCTGGTCGATCAACCGATGCAACACCGGCGAATCAATCTTGACCTCAACCCAGGGGACGGTGGCATGGGCCAGGCGTGACAATGTGGTCGGTGGTAATGATTGCAGCAGGTAGATGTCCTCTTCACCCAGTCCGAGTGCTTTGCAGCGCTGCAGATTACCCAAACGCAACTCGTGAAGGACCTGGGTCAGCATGGCCTGATTGAGCACGTTGAAGGACAGGTTCATGGCAGCTCCCTTGGTGAATCGTCTTCAGGGGGGAGCGTCAAGTCGATCAGGCGCCGGGCTAAGCGAATGAGGCGATACAGTTTGATTAGCAGACCGTCCGGCAGTCGCTCCAGCCCTACGTCCATGGCGGGACGATCTGTCAGCGGGAGTTGATAGACCCCCAATAACAGCTGCCCGAACAGAGCTGAGGGAAATTGCTTGCGATCCTCCCAGTTCACTTCGTCTTGGGCACGCAGCAGGGCCAAGAGCAATAGGTGAACGCCGGCCGCACGAGGCTCTGAAAGATCAAGTTGCTCGATGTTCAGGTCAAAGCCCAGGCCATTTTTCTGGTCGATGATGCTCTCGGGATGTCCAGCATAGGCCGCCATTTCCCTAGTCAGGCCGGCAATGGCTAAACGCAGTTGTTCGGGGGTATCCAGTGTTGGTGCGATGATCCAGATGTCTTCGATCGGGCAGGTTGCGACGGTCTGTGCTGGTTCGGAGGCAGTGGCGCGATCAATCTGTTCGCGGATCTGCTGGACACGTGACGGAGGGCTGGCTGCTGATACCAGGGTCGTTTCGGGCAGCGTGAGCTGCTCCTCTCGCTCTGTTCCGATCTGCGTCCTGGTATCAGTTGATTTGGAATGCGGCTTGGAAGGGGGAGGCTCGGCCGCGGGCTCAACGACGGTCGTCAGAAGGTTGTTCTGCGGGGGCGTGACGACCACGCCGGGCGTCTGGATAACCCGTTGGGTATCGCCCAGCTCGAGGGCCAACATGCGGTAGGACTTTCCGAGTAAGCGGCTCATGCGTTCGAGCAGTTCATCTTGGACTCGCTCAAGATCAAATGACTCGGCGTCGGTATCAAATTGGCCCAAGGTGTCGAGCCAAAGCTCGGGAAAAGCGATGGCGTCGGTTGGATAACGATTCCAGGTTCTTTCAGCCTGGCCACGCAGACCAATCAGGCGTTCAATTTTTGGTTTCCCCAACCCGGCATACAGGGTTTGTGGAATGGCGGGCAATAAATGTTGAAGAGTGTCCAGCATCCGGCTGATGTGCGACTGTGAAATGGGGTAGCCCCCACCAGCTAGGCGTCGCGCCAGCTCACGTTGTGAGAGTGTTGCGCCATCTGATTCAAGCATGGTCTTGAGTTTGGCCACTGCCTGAGCACGCTCGATGAAGGTGAGCTGACCGTGCAGATCGCTTTCGGCCAGATGGCCGAGGAGGGCGCTGATTTCATCGGTCCAGGGACGGAACAGGCAATGGATGCGGAAGAAACGCTCGTCGCGGGTTTCCTGCCACAGCTCGCCGAGAATCGCCAATCGTGTATTGCCGCCGTTGCGGATGATGAAGTGGGTTTCACCCGGGCGGCGGGTAATCGGTGGCGGTTGATCCAGCCCCCGTTCACGGATCGAAGCCTTGATATCGTCGTAGAGCGGATTACGGATGAAGCGCGGGTTGTGTTCGTAGGGCCGCAGTTCCTCCAGCGTGACCAACATAGGCGTGTCTGTAAGTGGATCGGACAGCCGCTCCAACTCCGGCCCACGAGGGAAGTGGTCCTGGTGAAGTTTGTCGGTGATCTCCTCCTGGCTGAGCTTCTTCATTTGAATAGCCTCAGTTAACGCCGGTTACGCAAATGGTCACCGACCTCGAACTTAACGATCTCGGCTGTACCCGAACCTTCGACGTGCCCAGAAAGTTCCGCGAGAAAACGACTCATGGCCGAGCGCCCGCGCTCTAGGCGAAAGACCACGGTGCAGTATTCCTCGCTAGGTAGATGATCTTGTCGACTGGCGGGCTGAACGATGGTGGGAAACTGATCCAACAAAAGACTCCTCGCCAAACGCTGTTGGCCCTCAATGTTGATCGAACAGAATCTCCTCTCGAGAACTACGGCTTGGTGATTCATTTCATTGAGCCTCCGCGCGCTTGCTTACAGTAGAGATTGCTGTGTGCCATTCCGGGAACAATTCGATGGCCAGTGCTTGCATGGTTTCCAATGCCGATGGCGAGCGTCGTTTATGGGACCGGCGCGTCTCGATCCGGTGGGCTGGCAGACCGAGGGAGGCAGCATTGAGATACGCCACTGCGTCTGGAACTACGGTATCTAGCACCGAGATATTGGTAGCTCCAGCGAAGGTATCGCGCAGACCGCTCATGATCATCCTGGTGTCAATTCTAATGGCGTTCACCTGATTCAGTAGCAGTCGCAAGGAGGGTGGTGGAATGCCCATGTGGCGGAACGGTTCGAGTTCGCTGAGCAGCTTCAAGGTCCCACGGTGCAGTTCGCGGGCGGCGAGCATTTCCGGGGTAATGGGAGAAACGGCAAGATCGGAGGCTAGGATGGCCATTTCAAGCAGCACGCTACGTGCGCCTTGGGTGTCGATCAACAACAGGTCGTAACGGGGGCGGAAATGGTCGAGCACATTTCTCAGCCGTAATCGCCCATCCGCGGCGTGGAGCAGTAAAGTGATTAGTCGACCTTGATCGTCGTTGGAGAAGATCAGGTCGAGTCCGGCGACCGCCGTCGTGGAAATTATCTGCGTGGGATCTGTTTGGTTGAGCGCGATGAGTTCGTACGCACCGGCGATAGCCTCGTGATTCAAGGCGTAATAGCTGGAGAGGGTCGGTTGGCTATCCAGATCGAGCAGCAGGACGCGTAAGCCCGCATCCGCCAGCAGACCGCCGAGATTGGCTGTAACAGTGGTCTTTCCGACTCCGCCTTTGGTAGAAACCACCGTGACTACGCGCATGGCATCAGGCCTGTTGGTCCAAGCGATCAACGACCCACTGCTCTATCTCCAGCGAGTCCCAGCCCACAGCGCGCAATCCAATGCGTTTAGCCTGAGGAAATTTTCCTTCCTTCATCAGGTTGTAAATGTGCGCACGCTTGAAGCCGGTTTTTCGCTCCACCTCGTCACGCCGCATGATGTGACGCTCCACCTGCAGTTGAGGTGCTTCAACGATGGGTAAGGATTGGCTGGGCATGCTGGTCACTCCTGGCGCCGATTGGCGCGTAGTGGGAAGTGATCAGAATTGAATAACAAAAAATGGCCACGAGTCATTGCGCCGCAATAGGAATGCTTGCGGTGCAATTGCCTCATTGCATAAGGAGGCTTCGTTTACCGGCAGCAAACTTTTCGTCCAACGTACGTTTGGTTATTCCGGGAATATTTTTATGGTGAGCGGTTAGCGCGTCAACGATGGCTGCTTGCGAGCGGAAAACTGAAAACGGTTTTCCAGACGGGGATTCATTGAGAAAAAGATTGACCATCGCTCCAATTATGTGTAGGTAAATGGATTCGCTACGATCGCTGACTTTGCTATTGGTCTTGAGCAAATTATGAATATTTTTTCTTTCTAGTCCGATGGCTTCCAGATCGCTAAGTAATTGCTCATGAGCTGCCTCCAAAGCCTTTAGCTTTACTTGCAATGCTTCTCGATCCGCTTGCAATTCTAAGTATGTGTTAATGCTGATACCTTCTTGCTGATTGGGAATCCTCTCAAAAAGAAACGTTGGTCGTTGCTCGGGATAAAACCGCGACATCCAGATTTTTAGATCAATGTGGCGAACGGTTATATGGTCGAGTTCAACCGGAGTGCCCATGATCACAGGTGCGCCGAAACAACCATAGGCGAGCTCGCCGTGTCGAATAGCATCAAGAATTTTTTCGATATTCATATGTAGACATGGCCACTGCGGAAATTTTTCCTTGAGCTTGTTCGGGAATTGCTGCATTGCCTCGAGTATTTCAGTTTCATAATTCATTAAGTTACACCAGCGCAATGCAGCTTCTACAGGTCTGTAAAATAGCTTTGCATCAGGGTTGTAGTCGTTGGTTGTATGCATGAAAAGTCACTCCCTTGGGTTGTTTTGCTCCATGAGTAGTGAGTACGTTGCTTTTACGCGTGCAGGTAGATAGTTAAATGCGAATGTCGTCATCAATATTGCTGAAAATTATTCGTCATTCGGCAACCATGGGCCTAAGTGCTAACGGGGAATTTCCCGGTAAAAAAATTTAGTGAGAACAATGGATAATATAAGGAAAATTCTCGAGGAGAAATGACAAAATATTGATGGTTTCAGCCAAGGGGATAACTGGGCTTGGCCTACGGCTACCAATCTTTTAGCGCCTGGTATGGACGTATATCTTTTTGGTCGTTTTTCAGTTCGTCGTTTTAGAGAGGGCGATATGAGAGATTCTGAAATTTGAAAATGTTACTGTGTTGATTTTAAATGTGAGCGAAATTTCTTAGGGGTAATGCCAAAGCGTCTTGCAAATTTTCGAATAAGCGTCGACTCGCTTCCCAGGCCGCAATGTTGGGCTATTGTTTTAAGTGGGCTGTTTGAGTATGCAAGTATGTCAAGGGCTGCTTCTAGCCGTATTATGTCTACCATTTTTCCTGGCGTCTTACCAGTTGACTCTGTGTATTTGCGTGTAAAGGTTCTTTCACTCATTTTCATAAAATTTGCGAGTGCTGGCACTGATAAGTTAGTGCTCAAACTCCCATGAATCCATGCATGCAAATCTGAGAATTGACTACTTTTTGATTGTAGATTAAGCAAAGAGCTAAATTGATTTTGATTTCCTGGGCGCTTGAGAAAAATTACCAGATGGCGTGCAATCTCAAGCGCGACTGAATACCCTAGGTCCTCCTCGACGATTGATAGCGCTAAGTCAATTCCTGATGCAATACCCGCGGATGTCCAAATGGGGCCATCATTGATATATATAGGTCCGCGTTGTATTAATGCTGAGGGGCAAATTTCCTCAAGTTCGTCATAGGCGGACCAGTGAGTAGTTACTTTTCGTCCATCTATTTTTCCCGCGCGGGCTAGTGCGAGTACTCCTGTGCCGACGGATATCAAACGCTCGGCTTTGTTCGCATGCTTTACAAAGTGGGTATGAAACCTAGGGTCTTTACAGAAATTCTGTATTCCCGGTCCTCCGGGTATGATTAAAGTGTGCGGAGTGGAAGTGTCTGGTTGTAAAGTTTCAGTCTCCATTGAGGTATGATTCCATACGTCAGTTTTTTTGTTTAATGCTAGTATTGAAATTGTATACGGTTCGTGCCCTAGGCGGGCTAAGCGATTGGCTGCCGAAAACACCTCGATCAGGCCTGCCATGTCAAGAAGATTTAGTCTCGGATGAATGAATAAGTGTACTGATTTAATATGCATAGATTCATGATGCATGATATTGAGCTCTCAAGTTCAAAGGTGCTACTCGCACCTAATCACCCTGATCAACAATGGAAAAGGAAGTTTTTAAAGCGCGGGCAGACCGTTTTACATTGAGTATTGGGCTACTTCGAGTATCTGTAGTGTCTAGCGCGCTTTTTGGTTGATATAATATTTTCGTTGTTGTGCTCAATCTCGTGGCGCTGTTGTGATTTAGAGTGGAGGAATTAAGCGAATGGTTAATTTTTTCATCAGAAAGAAACAGCATTAGATCTGCTGGTGCTTGGTTTGTTAATGATAATATGTTTGTTTGGGGTCCGAGTAGAGATAATCTGCACCATTGGTGGGTTGCTCTTTGGCATTATTACGCCTATGCAAGGTGCAACTGAAATGATCGTTCTACGGCAAGTCCTGAGGTGACATGAACGTCTTGCCAGTAATTAACCAGGATCTGGGCGTTAGGTGTGATCATTGTCGCAGCCGAAATTCCTAAGGCTGAATTGTTCAGACACGAAAAGAACCAACGAGCTGAGACAGACCGGAGAACTGCAACCGCAGTTGTTCACAGGCCGTCAGTGTGGCATTCAGGCTGTCGACGGATTGGCCGTTGAGCGTATTGATTTCAACGATGTCGACGTTGAGCAACTCGATCACCGATGTCTGCTCCTCGGTCGCCGCCGCCACTGACTGGTTCACGCCATCGATGAGCGTGATGCCCTGGGTCACCGCATCAAAACGTTCACCGGCTTGCGTAGCGATCGAAATACTCTGCGCGCTGTACTGCTGGCTTTCATTCATGGTGGTCACGGATGAACGGGAGTCCGATTGAAGTTCTTCAATCATTTGCTGGATTTCCTCTGCCGAAGACTGTGTCCTGTGGGCAAGGCTTCGGACTTCATCGGCGACCACGGCGAAACCGCGGCCGGCTTCTCCCGCACGGGCGGCTTCGATGGCTGCGTTCAAAGCCAGCAGGTTGGTTTGCTGGGAGATGCTTTTGATGACTTCGAGGATCTTGCCGATATCGACAGTCCTGCCACTCAGGACTTCGAGCCGGCCGGAGGACGTGTGTATTTTTTCAGACAGTTCGTTGATCGCGGCAAGCGTCTTACTTAGGACGATCTGGCCTTCCATCGCCTGGGACTTCGCCGTTGACGCCTGCACGGAGGCGGAGGAGGCATTCCTGGCGATTTCCTGGGCGGTGGCGCCCAGCTCATTGAGCGAGGTGGCGATGCTGTTGCTGCGCTGGTTCTGTTCGTCGCAACTGCTCAGCGATACGATGGAACTGCTGTGCACCTGTTCGACCATCTGCTTCAAATGTCGAATGGTGGAGGCGACTTCGAGCATCGAGCGATGGATTCGCTCGACAAAGGTATTGAAGGATTGGGCGACGGTACCGAATTCGTCGCGGCTTTGCGCGGACAGGCGCAAGGTCAGGTCACCTTCACCCTCGGCGACTGTGTGCATCGCTTTGCCCAGGGTTCGCAGGGGCCTCATCAAGATGTGCATCAGGCTGCCGAGCAAGCCCACGATGATAGCGACGGTAATGAGCGTCGCGAACACGGCGGACCTGCGCAACTCGCCCAGGGCCGCATACGCCTTGTCGTGGTCGATGGAAATGCCGATGTACCATTGCGCGCCCGACAGCCCGCGAATCGGGGTGAAGCCTATGATCTGTTCATGGCCGTCGAGCATGACGGTGTTGAAGGGGTGCTCCAACCGGGGAGGGTGGTCGCCAAACACCTCAGGGAGGGTTTTCATCAAATGGTCGCGGTTTGGGCTGACCAGGATCTTGCCCTGGGCGTTCACCATAAAGGCATAGCCCAGCCCATTGAGGTCCAGGCCGCCGATCATTTTGGTCAAGGCATCCAGGCTAAGGTCACCGCTGGCGACGCCAATCAGTTTGCCATCGCTGTTCAACGGCGTATTGATTGAAAGCACCAGTTGATGGGTGGATTGGCTGACGTAGGGGTCGCTCAGGTTCAGGGTATTACTCGTCGCCGTATCTTTGTACCAGGGGCGGGTGCGTGGGTCGTATTGGTCGGGCAGGGCGGTCACCGGTTCCATGACCACGCTACCGTCGGCCAAGCCAATGAAGTTCTGCAGGAATTCACTCGCCAGTGCCTTTTGCGAGATCAACGCCTTGATATGTTCCGGGTGCGGATTCAGGGCGATGTTCTGGCTCAGGTTCTGAATCATCAGCAAGCGCCCTTCGAACCAGCTTTGCACATGGTTGGCGGTGCTTTGGCCGCTATCGTTCAAGCGCGCCTGCAGGGTGTTCATGATGTAGCGCTCTTGAAGCTGCAAGCTGTAAGTCGAAAAGGCTGCAAACGCCAGTGTGACGACCGAGACGGCGGCCAGCAGTATCTTATGACTGAATTTCATCGGCAATGCTCACCTGCAAGGAGAGGGGACGCGGCCTCGCCGACATGGTGGTGCGACTGTAGCCACTCTCGGGAAATACGCACTAAATATCAATTAGCTCGCGCACATGCTCGGCAATCGCCAGGCACGACGTCAGGCCCGGTGACTCAATGCCGAACAAATTGATCAGCCCCGGTACACCATGCTCGCGCTGGCTGCTGATCACAAAATCGCTGGCCGGCTCGCCCGGTGGCGAGATTTTTGGACGAATCCCGCTGTAGCCCGGTTGCAGACTGTTATCCGGCAAATCGGGCCAGTAGCTGCGGATGGCCGAATAGAAACCGTCCGCGCGTGCCGGATCGACCTGGTAGTCCTCGGTGTCGACCCATTCGGTGTCCGGGCCGAAGCGCGCCTGGCCACCCAGGTCGACCGTCATGTGCACGCCGAGACCATCTGCTTCCGGTGCCGGGTAGATCAGGTGCGTGAAGGGCACGCGCTTTGAAACGCTGAAGTAGCTGCCCTTGCACAAATAGTCGCGTGGCACCTTGTCTGGCGCCAACCCTTCGATGGATCTTGCCAGTGCCGGCGCATGAAGCCCCGCCGAATTGATCAGCCTGCGACAGGAGAGCTGTATGGGGGACTCCCCACCGATGTCCAGCAAGAAACCGTCCGCTGTGACTTTGGCTCCGATCAGTGGCGCGTGAAACGCGATACTGGTGCCGGCCGCTTCGGCATCTCCTTGCAGCGCCAGCATCAGCGCATGGGAGTCGACGATGCCGGTGGACGGCGAATACAACGCCGCGATGCATTCAAGCGCGGGCTCCAGTGCAGTGGCCTGGCTGCGATCAAGCAGGCGCAAATCATTCACACTGTTTTCAAGCCCACGCTTGAGCAAGCATTCCAGCTGAGCGACTTGCGCTTCCGTATTGGCAACGATCAACTTTCCGGTTCTGCGCGTATCGACCCCATGACTGAGACAATACGCGTAGAGGGCATGTCGGCCCTCGACGCAGAATCGGGCTTTCAGGCTCCCGGGCGGGTAGTAGATGCCCGCGTGGATAACCTCCGAGTTGCGCGAGCTCGTGCCGATACCGATTGCCTCGCCAGCTTCTATCACCAGCACTTCATGGCCGGCCCGGGCCATTTCGCGTGCCACGGCAAGCCCTACCACGCCAGCGCCTACGACTACGCAATCAATATCGACACTCACGTCACGACTCCTTCTCAGATGCCGCCCAGGCACATGTATTTGATTTCCAGATAATCATCGATGCCGTATTTGGAACCTTCACGACCCAGGCCGGACGCTTTCATACCGCCGAAAGGCGCGGTTTCAGTCGAGATAATCCCGGTGTTGATGCCGATGATCCCGTATTCAAGCGCTTCGGCCACGCAGAACACCCGCGACAGGTCGCGAGCGAAGAAATACGCCGCCAGGCCGAACTCGGTGTCATTGGCCTGTGCAACAACATCCGCTTCGCTGGTGAAGCGAAACAGCGGTGCCAAGGGGCCAAAGGTTTCTTCGCGTGCAACCAGGGCGGTCTTGGGCACGTCCACCATGATGGTCGGTTCGAAGAAGTTGCCGCCCAACGCATGGGGTTTGCCGCCCTGGATCACACGTGCACCCTGGGTGATTGCATCGGCAATATGTTCCTGAAGCTTCTGCACCGCTTTTTCATCGATCAGCGGGCCGGTCGTGGTGCCTTCGTCCAGGCCATTGCCCAGACGCAGCCTGGCGACGGCAGCCTGCAGTTTTTCGGCGAAGGCATCGTAGATGCTGTCGTGGATATACAGGCGGTTGGCGCACACGCAGGTTTGCCCGGCATTGCGGTATTTGGACGACATGGCGCCTTCGACGGCCGCATCCAGGTCCGCGTCTTCAAACACTATGAACGGCGAGTTTCCGCCGAGCTCAAGCGAAACCTTCTTGATGTCCTGGGCGCATTCGGCCATCAACTGACGACCAATCTCGGTCGAGCCGGTGAATGACAGTTTGCGAACAATCGGGTTGCTGGTCAGTTCTGCGCCGATTTGCGCCGCAGAACCGGTCACCACGCTGAGCACGCCGTCAGGAATGCCGGCGCGGGAGGCCAGTTCTGCCAGGGCCAAAGCGGAGAAAGGCGTCTGGCTCGCCGGTTTGATCACCATGGTACAGCCCGCGGCCAACGCCGGGCCCGCTTTGCGCGTGATCATGGCGCATGGGAAATTCCACGGTGTAATCGCGGCCGTCACGCCGATAGGCTGCTTGATCACCAGCAGGCGTTTGTCCGGTTGGTGGCCTGGAATGATGTCGCCATAGACGCGTTTGCCTTCCTCGGCAAACCATTCGATGAAGGATGCGGCGTAGGCGATTTCGCCTTTGGCTTCGGCCAGGGGTTTACCCTGTTCCAGCGTCATCAGGCAGGCCAGGTCGTCCTGGTTGGCGATGATCAGGTCGAACCAGCGGCGCAGTACGGTGGCGCGGTCCTTGGCGGTGCGTGCGCGCCAGGCCGGCAGTGCCTGTTCGGCGGCTTCGATGGCGCGGCGTGTTTCGGCGGCGCCCATTTTGGGTACCTGGCCGAGTATTTCGCCCGTCGCCGGATTGTTTACGTCCACGTGCTGTTCATTGTCCGCGTCGGTCCAGACGCCGGCTATATAGGCTTGTTGGCGGAACAGACGGCTATCACGCAATTTCATAAAAACTCCGGTTGGACGTTTTGCAAAAGGGAAAGGAATGACCCGCTCAAACGTGCTGGCCACCGTTGACCTGGATCTCTGCGCCATTGATGTAGGAGGCACCTGAGGTACACAGGAAATGAATGAGAGACGCCACTTCTTCCGGCTTGCCAAGCCGATGCATTGGAATGTTGCGTTCAACAATGTCCTGGGTGCCGGGGGAGAGGATCGACGTATCGATTTCCCCAGGGGCGATAGCATTCACCCGAATGCCGTGCTGCCCATAGTCGTAAGCCATTTCTCGAGTCAACGCGGATAAGGCTGCTTTCGACGTCGCATAAGCGACCCCGGCGAACGGGTGGACTCTTGAGCCTGCAATCGAGGTGACGTTGATGATGGTGCCTTGCGCCGCTTTCAGCTCAGCGAACAAACCCCGAGCGAGCAGCGCGGTGGAAAACAGGTTGACGTTGAAGACCTGCAGCCAGGTGGCATAGTCGGTTTCCAACACGCCGAGTCGGCCGCCTTGCGGTCCTTTAGGGCTCATGCCGGCGTTATCGACTAGTGCATGCAGCTTGCCGTCACCGAGTTTTTCTTTGATCAGGTCGATGCTGGCTTCAATGCTGCCAATGTCCTCGAGATCCAGATGGATGTGGTTCTCCTGACCGTCCGCCCAGGGACATTCGGTCGCCCAGCTTTGGCGGGAGGCGGTGAAAACGCGCCAGCCCGCTGCATTGAAGTGTTTGACCGTTGCATGCCCGATGCCTCTGCTGGCGCCTGTCAGCAGCAGGGTTTTTTTCTCACTCATGGGACGTCCTCAATCGGTGCGGGTTGTTGATGTTTGATGCATCATGTTTAAAAAAATCTGTACTGTCAACCGGTTCTTCTATGCTTCGCACGGCGCGCCTAAGCGGTGCGTACACGCCTTTCATTGCACGTGCGAGTGCCAGGCCCCTTGGATGTTACGGCAGCGTTCAAGTGTTTTTCGCACCTAACATCTGTGGCCACGTTGGCACTCTTTATGCTGAAATCCTGAAATATAAAACATGATGCATCATCATTGAAGATGTGCTTAAAATGAAGCCGTGTAACCCTGAACGACATATCCAAAACAATAATAAGCAGGTGCAGCCATGAGCATTGCCCCCCCTTATGTACGCTTCAGAGGCGTGCAGAAGAGCTATGACGGCGAACAGTTGGTGGTCAAAAAGCTTGACCTCGACATCCAGCGGGGTGAGTTCCTTACCTTGCTCGGGCCTTCGGGCTCTGGAAAAACCACCAGCCTGATGATGCTGGCAGGCTTCGAAACGCCCACCGAAGGCGAAATTCTGCTCGACGGCAAGCCGTTACATACGGTGGCGCCGCATCAGCGTGGGATCGGCATGGTGTTTCAAAACTACGCACTGTTTCCCCACATGACGGTGGCGGGCAACCTCGCATTCCCTCTTAAAGTTAGGCGAATGAGTGCCGTCGATATCGACGTGAAGGTCAAGCGTGCTTTGGAAATGGTCCAGCTCGGTCACCTCGCGCAACGCTACCCGGCGCAGTTATCCGGTGGGCAACAGCAACGCATCGCACTGGCGCGTGCGCTGGTGTTCGAGCCCAGTCTGGTGCTGATGGATGAGCCCTTGGGGGCGCTGGATAAACAGCTGCGTGAACAGATGCAGTTGGAAATCCGACGCTTGCATCGCCAGTTGGGCTTGACCGTAGTGTTCGTCACCCATGATCAGGCGGAAGCCTTGACACTCTCTGACCGTGTCGCGGTTTTCAATGATGGTGTGATTCAGCAAATCGACACGCCCAAAGCGCTCTATGAGCACCCCAACAATTCTTTCGTGGCTCACTTCATCGGTGAAAACAACGCGCTGCCGGGGACGGTTGTTTCGGTTTCCGGTGCAGAGTGTCGCGTGCGCCTGGCGGATGGTTCCGAGGTCGGCGCCCGCGCTACGACTGTTCTGTCTGCCGGTGATTCCACATCGTTGTCGATCCGTCCTGAACGGGTCGGGCTGAACAAACCGTCCGCCAATAGCCTGCCGGGACGCATTGAGGAGCTGATTTATCTGGGCGATCACGTTCGGGTGCGGCTCAACGTTGTCGGGCACCAGGCGTTCACCGCAAAAGTCCCTATCGCTGAAATGCACGATGACTGGCTGACCGGTCATACGTTGCCTGTCGGCTGGTTCAGTCACGACGCCAGTGCGCTCGATCCATTGGCCCATTACTGAAAAAAGCGTTGCCCAAAACACTGCTGAGGAGCGTTCCCATGTTCAAGAAAATCGCGGTATTGGCGTTGATGGCTGGCGTAGCAAGCCAGGTGCAGGCTCAACAGCTCACGGTTGTGTCGTTCGGAGGGCTTAATAAGCAAGCCCAGGAGAAAGCGTTTTACCAACCGTTTTCCAAGGCGAACGACGTCAACATTGAGGCGGGTGAGTTCAACGGCGAGATGGCTAAGATCAAAGCCATGGTGGAGACCGGTCAGGTCGGCTGGGATGTGGTCGAGGTTGAAAGTCCGGAGTTGGTGCGCGGGTGCAGCGAGGGGCTGTTCGAACCCTTGGACTGGGCAAAGCTGGGCGACAAGAGACAGCTGGTCGATTCGGCGGTGAGTGAGTGCGGGGCAGGCATTTTCATCTGGTCCACGGTGTTGGCTTACGATTCCAAAAAACTCGCCAGGGCCCCCATCGGTTGGGCGGATTTTTGGGATTTGAAGACCTATCCAGGCAAACGTGCGCTACGCAAAAGCGCGAAGTTTACCCTTGAAATTGCATTGTTGGCCGATGGCGTTTCCCAGGGCCAACTCTACAACGTGCTGGCCACGCCCGAGGGCGTCGACCGGGCCTTTAAAAAGCTCGATGAAATCAAGTCGAGTATCCAGTGGTGGGAAGCCGGCGCTCAACCGATGCAGTGGCTGGTTTCCGGCGACGTGGTCATGACCTCCGCCTATAACGGGCGCGTCACCGCAGCGCAGAAAGAAGGGCACCCGTTCTCGATCGTCTGGAATGGCAGTCTTTACGACCTGGATAGCTGGGCGATCGTCAAGGGGTCGAAGAACAAGGCGTTGGCCGAGCAGTTCATCGCATTCGCCAACCGTCCCGAGAACCAGAAAGTCTTCGCCGAAACCATTCCCTACGGGCCGACCAACACGCTGGCCATTGCGCAGATCGACGCCACGGTGCGCCCCGATTTGCCAACCGCTCCCGCTAACCTCAAAGGCGCACGCGGGGTAGATACCGATTTCTGGATCGAACACGGTGAAGAGCTGGAGCAACGCTTCAACGCCTGGGCGGCGAACTAATCAGCCACCACCGGCCTCATCTGTTTGAAGCCGGTTCAGCCTTATACTTGGAGACCAGCATGTCAGAAGTCAGCCTGACGGCTATCGATCATTCAACCGATAAGGGCGCCTCTCTCAAGCAGCGATTGCTGCATGCCGAACGTGCCTACCGTAAGCGATCCGTACTGCTGATCGCGCCGCTTTTGATATTTCTACTGATCAGCTTCGTGTTCCCGATCGGCAACATACTGTGGAAGAGCCTCGACAACCCGGAAGTCAAACGGGCATTACCCACGACGCTGCAGGCGTTGCAAGACTGGGACGGCGAAAGCCGGCCGGATGAGAAAGTCTTTTCGTCGTTGGTGATGGACCTGAAAACCGCCAAGGCCGAGGGGCAGACCCCAGGCTTGATCAAGCGGCTGGGTTATGAAGACGGTCGTTATCGCACGCTCCTCAACATGGCCTTGCGCAAGTTGCCGAATAACGACGCCGAATCGATCAGTCGGGCGCTCATCGCTCAATCGACGCTTTGGGCGGAGCCGAGTACTTGGCGCAGTATCCAGCGCGCAGGGCGCCCGCTCACGGCGTATTACGTGCTGGCTGCGTTCGATCATCAGGTGGATGCCCAAAGCGGTGATATTGTCGAGCTGCCCAAGGGGCAGGCGCTGTATCTGTCAGTGCTGATGCGCACACTTTGGATGGCCAGCGTGGTCACGCTGCTGTGCGTACTGTTCGGTTACCCGGTGGCCTATTGGCTGGCCAAGCAACCGAGCAGCCGCGCCAACCTTCTTCTGATCATGGTGCTGCTACCGTTCTGGACCTCTTTGCTGGTGCGTACGGCGGGCTGGATCGTGCTGCTACAGAACGGCGGGTTGATCAACAGTTCACTGATCGGTCTCGGGCTCATCGAGCACCCCTTGCAGCTAGTATTTAACCGAGGGGGGGTCTACATCTCCATGACCCACATACTGCTGCCCTTTGTGATCCTGCCGCTCTATGCAGTGATGAAAGGCATCTCTCCCAACTACGTCCGCGCAGCCGTTTCACTCGGGGCGCATCCGTTCCGCGCGTTCTGGTCGGCCTACGTGCCGCAGACCTTCGCGGGGGTTACGGCAGGTGCGTTGCTGGTCTTCATCATGGCTATTGGGTACTACATCACGCCCGCGTTGCTGGGGGGGCCGGGTGATCAGATGCTGAGTTATTTCGTCGCGTTCTACACCAACAGCACCATCAATTGGGGGATGGCCGCGGCGCTGGGGAGCCAGTTGCTGATCATCGTCTTGCTGTTGTATTGGGTGTATTCGCGCATCACCCGTTCAGCCAACCCCGCCCAACGTGCATGAGGTGTTTGATGAATCATCATTCTACAGTGGTCGAGCGCCTCTGGTCGCCGATCTTCAGTGTATTCAGCTTCAGCCTGCTGGTTTTTCTGGTGGTGCCGATCCTGGTAATCGTACCGCTGTCTTTCAACGAAGGGTCGTTTCTCAGTTATCCGTTGAGCGGTTTCTCATTGCGCTGGTATCAGGAGTTTCTCGGTTCCCAGGAGTGGATGCGGGCACTGCGCAATAGCTTGATTATCGCACCGGCAGCCACGTTGCTGGCCACCGCGCTCGGCACCCTGGCCGCCGTGGGCCTCGCCCGCGGCGAGTTCCGTGGTAAGGGGCTGGTGATGGCCGTATTGATTTCGCCGATGATCGCGCCCGTGGTGATTATTGCGGTGGCGCTCTACTTTTTTTTCGCCCAATTGAATTTGCTCAACAGCTACCTTGGCCTCGTGCTGGCTCACGCTGCGCTCGGAGTGCCCTTCGTAGTGATCACCGTGGCGGCGACGTTACAGGGCTATGATCGGAATTTTTCCCGTGCAGCCGCCAGTTTGGGGGCACCGCCGTTGTTGGCGTTTCGCAAGGTCATGCTGCCGCTGATTGCGCCCGGCGTGATCAGTGGGGCCTTGTTCGCGTTTGCCACCTCTTTCGATGAGGTGGTGGTGACGCTTTTTTTGGCCAGCCCCGCCCAACGCACGTTGCCGATGCAAATGTTTGGAGGCATTCGCGAGAACCTCAATCCCACCATCGCTGCGGCGGCGACCTTGATGGTAGGTGCGTCAGCCGTGCTGTTACTGCTGATGGAGTGGTTGCGTCGGCGCAACGAAAAACTTCGCGGCAGCAGTACCGTTTGACACGTTATCCCGACCCACCCTGGCTATGCTTACTGAGGTAATTGATGAAGGTCCTGGTCTCTGTAAAGCGAGTGATCGACTATAACGTCAAGGTTCGCGTCAAAGCGGACAACTCTGGCGTCGACCTCGCAAACGTAAAAATGTCGATGAACCCTTTCTGTGAAATCGCCGTGGAAGAAGCCGTACGCCTGAAAGAGAAAGGCGTGGCGACTGAAATCGTCGTGGTTTCCATCGGCCCGACCACTGCCCAGGAGCAACTGCGTACCGCTCTGGCACTGGGCGCCGACCGCGCCGTGCTGGTTGAGTCCGCTGAAGAGCTGACCTCCCTGGCCGTGGCCAAGTTGCTCAAGGCCGTTGTCGACAAGGAACAGCCTTCGCTGGTGATCCTCGGCAAACAAGCCATCGACAGCGACAACAACCAGACTGGCCAGATGCTGGCTGCACTGACCGGTTACGGCCAGGGCACCTTCGCTTCCAAAGTGGAAGTGAGCGGCGACAGCGTTGCCGTGACCCGCGAAATCGACGGCGGTGCACAGACGGTTTCCCTGAAACTGCCGGCCATCGTCACCACCGACCTGCGTTTGAACGAGCCGCGCTACGCGTCCCTGCCAAACATCATGAAAGCCAAGAAGAAGCCTCTTGAAGTGCTGACTCCGTACGCTTTGGGCGTTTCCACCGCCTCTACCAACAAGACCGTCAAAGTCGAAGCGCCGGCTGCACGCAGCGCGGGCATCAAGGTCAAGTCGGTGGCTGAACTGGTCGAGAAACTGAAAAACGAAGCGAAGGTAATCTGATCATGACTATCTTGGTAATCGCCGAACACGACAACAAAGTGCTGGCCCCGGCCACGCTGAACACCGTGGCTGCTGCTGCCAAAATCGGCGGCGACATCCACGTTCTGGTTGCAGGCCAAGGCGCTGGCGCCGTGGCTGAAGCCGCTGCGAAGATTGCTGGTGTGAGCAAAGTCCTGAACGCTGACAACGCCGCTTACGCGCATCAGCTGCCGGAGAATGTTGCGCCATTGGTTGCAGAGCTCGGCGCTGGCTACAGCCACATCCTGGCCGCCGCCACCTCCAACGGCAAAAACATCCTGCCACGCGTTGCCGCGCAGCTGGACGTTGACCAGATATCCGAGATCGTTTCGGTTGAAAGCGCCGACACCTTCAAGCGCCCGATCTATGCCGGTAACGCCATTGCCACCGTGCAATCGACCGCTGCCATCAAAGTCATCACCGTGCGCGCCACCGGTTTCGACCCGGTTGCCGCTGAAGGTGGTTCGGCTGCCGTTGAAGCCGTCTCCGCTGCCCACGACGCTGGTACCTCCAGCTTTGTCGGCGAAGAGCTGGCCAAGTCGGACCGTCCTGAGCTGACCGCTGCCAAGATCGTCGTTTCGGGCGGACGTGGCATGCAGAACGGTGACAACTTCAAGCACCTGTACGCCCTGGCCGACAAGCTGGGCGCTGCGGTCGGCGCTTCCCGCGCTGCCGTCGACGCAGGTTTCGTACCCAACGACATGCAGGTCGGCCAGACCGGCAAGATCGTCGCGCCACAGCTGTACATCGCGGTCGGTATCTCCGGCGCGATCCAGCACTTGGCCGGTATGAAAGACTCCAAAGTGATCGTTGCGATCAACAAGGACGAAGAAGCGCCGATCTTCCAGGTGGCTGATTACGGCCTAGTGGCGGACTTGTTTGACGCGGTGCCGGCGTTTCTGGCTGAGCTGAACTGAAGACGGGTTGTCGAAGCAAAAAAAGGCCGGGTTCACACCAGGCCTTTTTCATGGTGCTGTCCCGTCCCGAATAAGGTTTACACCTTCTGACCTTTCTTCAGGAGGACTCAATGGATACGAGAAAAAGGCGCAGCCAACGCGATTACACGATAGCTTTTAAATTGTCGGTCGTAGACAAAGTCGAAAAAGGCGAGTTGAGTTATAAAGAGGCTCAACGGCGCTTTGGCATTCAGGGCCGGTCCACGGTACTGGTTTGGCTACGCAAGCATGGCCGACAGGACTGGAGCCAATGCGCCTCAATCCGAGCGCCGCGGAGCAGGCCGATGACCGACCCCAACCTCCCGCTGACACCCGAGCAGCGGATTAAAGAGCTTGAAGAACAGTTGGCGCTGAGCAATCAAAAGGCCCAGTTCTTTGAAGCTGTCGTGAACGTCTTGAAAAATGATTACGGTGTGTCCATCGTAAAAAAGCGACCCGGCAACTCCTCTCGCAAGGGCAAATCCAAGACCTGAGGATTACCAGGGCTTGCCTGTTCATGGGAATTTCGCGCCAAGCGTATTACAAACGTAACCGAGCCGTTGATGCGAGAGCTCACCAAGACCAGCAAGTAGTGGACTTTGTTCTGGAAAAGCGGCGTCGCCAGCCGAGGTTAGGCACGCGCAAGCTGCATTATCTGATGAGCACTGAGGCTGAAGCGCAGGTAATTGTTGGTCGAGACCGTCTTTTTTCCATCTTGCGCGAAGCGCGAGAGCTGGTTCCTCGAAAGCGTGCTTATCATAAAACTACGCATAGCCATCATCAGTTCCGCCGCCATCCCAACCTGCTCAAAGCAGGCCCGGAACAAGTTGTCGCTGGCAGGCCCGAGCAGGTTTGGGTTGCAGATATTACCTATCTGCCCACGCGGGAAAGTGTTGTTTACGTCAGCCTGATAACAGACGCGTACTCACGCAAGATCGTGGGTCATCATGTGCATGACAGTCTGCATATGGAGTCGTTGGTCAAAGCATTGCAGAAAGCTGTTAGCCAGCGAAAATCCATGCAGTCGCTGATCCATCACTCGGATCGCGGGGCCCAATACTGCTCCGACCTGTACCAGCGAATGCACGCCAAGCATGGGATCAAGTGCTCAATGACTGACGGCTACGATTGCTATCAGAACGCGATGGCAAAGCGGGTAAATGGGATTTTGTCCCGTCCTGAATAAGGTTTACACCTTCTGACCTTTCGTCAGGAGGATTCAATGGATTCGGGCAAAAGGCGCAGTCAGCGCGACTACACATTAGCCTTTAAATTATCAGTGGACAAGGTTGAAACAGGCGAGTTGGGTCATAAATAAGCCCAACGGCGCTATGGAATCCAGGGCCGGTCGACAGTACTGGTGTGGTTACGCAAGCAGGGTCGGCAGGATTGGATCCAAGGCGCATCAATTCGAGAGTCGAGGAGCAGGTCCATGACCGAACCGACCCTCCCGCTGACACCCGAGCAGCGAATCAAAGAGCTTGAAGAACAGCTAGCACTGAGCAACCAAAAGGCTCAGTTCTTTGAAGCCGTCGTTAACATTTTGAAAATGACTGCGGTGTTTCTGTCGTAAGAAAGCGACCCGGCAAGTCCTCTCGCAAGGGTAAATCCAAGACCTGAGTATCAGTAGGGTTTGCCTGTTCATGGGTATTTCGCGTCAGGCGTACTACAAGCGTAATCGCGCCTTTGACGCGCGAGCCATCCAAGATCAGGAGGTGGTGGATTTCGTCTTGGAGAAGCGGCGTCGCCAGCCAAGCTGGGCAGGCGCAAGCTGCACTATTTGATGAGCGCCGAAGCACCTGCATCATTGTGCGTGGGCAGAGATCGTCTATTTTCCATCCTGCGTGACGCGCGCGAGCTGGTCCCGGGCAAGCGGGCTTATCACAAGGCCACTCATAGCCATCATCGCTTTCGCCGCCATCCCAACCTGCTTAAAGCAGGCTCGGAACAAGTTGTAGCCAACGGGCCCGAGCAGGTCTGGGTTGCAGACATAACCTATCTGCCAACGCAGGAAAGCGTGGCCTACGTAAGCCTTGTAACCGACGCGTACTCACGCAAAATCGTTGGCCACCATCTGCATGAAAGCCTGCATACCGAGTCAGTGATTAAGGCGCTGGAAAAAGCGGTGAGTGAGCGAGATACCGAACAAATGCTGGTTCATCACTCAGATCGTGGAGCCCAGTACTGCTCCGACTTGTATCAGCGGCTACATACGAAACACGGAATCAGGTGCTCAATGACCGATGGCTATGATTGCTATCAGAACGCTATGGCGAGCGAATAAATGGGATTTTGAAAACCGAGTTTTTACTCCGTCGGCCTAAAATCTGGCAGAAGGAGTGAAGATGGTGGGCGAGTCGGTGCTGATCTACAACAAAGAGCGGCCGCATGTGGCCTTGAAATACAAAACGCCCGATGCGATGCATCGGGCGTTTTGAGACTGAAACAGTTGTAAACCTATTTCAGGACTAGACATGCTCACTTAGCCATTGACCCATTTGCTGGTGTCGTCCAATGCCATGCCGAACCGATCCACGATTGACCGCACCTCATCCTCACTGATGATCAGCGGAGGGCAGAAAGCGATGGCGTCGCCCATGTTGCGCGTGATCATGCCATGCGCCTGGGCACGCCCTGCCAGATAGCGTCCCAGCGTGCCTGGCGCGTCCAAGGGGGCCTTGGTGGCGCGGTCAGCGACCAGTTCGACGGCTGCGATCAGGCCCGCCCCCCTGATCTCACCGACCAACGGATGATCGCCGAAACGTTGCAACTCTCTGTGCAGGAGTTCACCCACCTGCGCGGCATGCGCCACGAGATTTTCTTCATCAATGATTTTCAGGTTTTCCAGCGCGACGGCTGCCGCCACGGGATGTCCGCCGCCGGTAAAACCATGGCCCAGTGCGCCGAAGGACTTGGTCTGGTCAGCGATGCCTTGATACACCCGCTCATTGAGCAGAATGGCCGATATCGGCTGGTAGGACGACGACAGTTGTTTGGACAGAATCATGATGTCCGGCTCAATGCCGAAGGTCTGGCTGCCGAACATAGTACCGGTACGGCCGAAGCCACAGATCACCTCGTCGGCGACAATCAGAATGTCGTGCTTGCGGCACACACGCTGGATTTTTTCCCAGTACGTACGTGGTGGCACAATCACGCCACCGGCCCCCATCAAGGGTTCTCCGACGAATGCCGCGATGGTTTCCGGACCCTCTTTCAGGATCAACGCCTCCAATTCAGCCGCAAGTCGATCAGCAAATTGCTCCTCGGTCTCATGCGGCAGCGCATGGCGGTAATGGTGCGGGCAGCCGACGTGCAGGAAGCCTGGCAACGGGACGTCGAAGCCGCGCTGGTTGGCCGGCAGGCCCGTGAGGCTGGCACTGGCAAGCGTAATGCCGTGGTAGCCGCCGATTCGGCTGATGAATTTTTTGCGGGTCGGTTTGCCCTGGGCATTATTGAGATACCAGACCAACTTGATCACGGTGTCGTTGGCCTCGGAGCCGGAGTTGGTGAAGAACACCTTGCTCATGGGCACCGGTGCCATGTTGATCAGCTTCTCCGCCAGCTCGATGCTGGGGGCGTGGGCTTTATGACCAAACAGGTGGTAGAAGGGAAGCGTAGACATCTGTTTTTCAGCCGCCGCCACCAGTCGCTTGTTGCTGAAGCCCAGGGCCGCGCTCCATAGCCCGGCCATGGCCTCGATGTAACGTTTGCCGTTTTCGTCGATGACGAACACCCCGTCCCCTCGATCAATCACCAATGGCCCCTGTTCCTCGTGAGCCCTGGCGTTTGTGTAGGGGTGCAATTGATGACGCATGTCTTTGTCGGCTAGAGAGGAACGTGTCGTGGTCATGATGATCTCGCTGTTTTATGGGACCGCTAACTGAAGCATAATGCATGATGCATCATGTTGTGTAGCTGGTTTTTTCTCCATAAAACCGCGATGATGCAGCCCTGTGCTGTCGGGGCCTTGTTTCCCGCCAAATAGAGCCTCTCCCTCCATTCGGATCTGATATGAGCTACCCCATCGGTGAAATAAAACACGCGTATCTCGGCACCAGCGTCTATTCATCTCTACGGGAAGCGTTGGTCACGGGAAAGCTCAAGCCCGATGACAAACTTCGCATTCGTGACCTGGCCATGCAGTTGGGCACCAGCGTCACCCCTGTGCGCGATGCGATTCTTCAGCTTGCGAAAGAGCAAGCGTTAGTCATGAAGACGCCTAAGGACATACGCGTTCCGATCTTGACAAGCCAACAATATTTGGAAATTCGCGCTGTGCGGCTTGCCCTTGAGGGGTTGGCTGCGGAGACGGCGGCGAGCCTTGTCACCGATGAGGATTTGGAGCGTATTGAGGCCAACATCAAGGCCAACCTTGACGCAATTCATCGTGAAGACATGAGCGAAGCGTTGAACCTCAACCAGACGTTCCACTTCTTCTTTGCCGACATCGCTCAAATGCCGCTGTTGCGAGGCTTTCTGGACAGTCTATGGATGCGCACTGGGCCACTGCTCGCACTGGCCTACGATCACTTTTCGGAGCAGATGGCGATCGAGCACCACTGGGAAGTGTTGGCGGCCCTGAAGAACCGTGATGGGGTTGCCGCCAGGCAGGCGATCTGTACGGACATTCTCGATGGCAATGAAATGATGCTGGAGTTTATCAAGACACAGTAGGTGGCGGTTTCACTAACTTCGGTGGTTTGCTCGGCCGTGCCTGCATTCTGTTCTGCACAGCTTCGTGCTCTCCGAGTCGAATTCTTTTTTCTGTGTTTGAACTGACCCCGCACAGTTGGACGATTGCCTCTCTACGCCTGAGCGGCTTGAGTCCTGTATTCAACAGGCTCAGGCCGCTTAGCTTCAGTCTGACGCGCGATAGATTGTCATACTGGATGTACTCATCAATGCCTACGGGTTCGGTTCATCTCTAGCCACCCGAGACTCATCCAAATCGGAAACAGTTCTTGCCCGCAGATTTTGCACTATACATCGCGACATCCGCTTTGGATAAAATCTGTTCAACACACCCAAGCTCTGAGGTGTAAGTCGCGGTAATGCCGATGCTGACGCCGAGACCTTGATATTTCGCGTCTTTACTCGTGTAATCTTCGAGGCTTTTTATAATGCGTTCAGCAATGAGTGAAGCGGATATCTTGTCGGTATCGGGCATCACTACGACGAACTCGTCACCGCCTATGCGTGCCACTGCGTCACCCTTGCGTACCACCCGGGTGACCATTTCCGAGAAAGAAACTAATACACTGTCGCCGGTGGCGTGCCCATTAGCATCATTGATTTTTTTGAACCCGTCCAAATCCAGACAAAGTACACAAACGTCACTGTTGCCATTGGCTTTCGAATCACATATCGCCGTTATCCTATTCAGGATTCCTAAGCGGTTCAGCACGCCGGTCAGTTTGTCATGGGTGGCGGAATGTGTACTCTGTGCTTCTGAAATATAGGCTTTCGTCAGGTTTTCATTGAGGTTGTTCAACAGTACCCACAAGCCGGTGAGGTACATGGGCGCTTGCAGAATCAGCACCCGCAACATCGGTTCCGGTTGGAACAGCGTGGCCAATTTCATTGGTATGTCCGTGAGCAGGATTTGTGTAAATGCATAGCGGGGTATGCCTTGGTTTCTCATGGCTATCGCCCCATTCATGCTGACCGTCGATGTGCATGCGAGGACTTGAAGTACCGGGTCCTGGCTGATGATGCATTCTGCGGTACCAATGCCTATTTCGGCGGCCCAGACCAAACCCAAGAGCAGAGAAAGGTCCGTTGCGTAGCGAGGCCTGGATTTGCCGCCGGCAATAAATCTCTGAAGCACAAACCAGCGGGTGATCCAAATCACAACGTCGGTGGCTAACCAACTGATGAAGAACGGCGTGGGGTGAAGTATGACTGCAACGCTGCATATGAGCAGCGTGTTCATCCCTGCTACGACTAGCGCGGCGCGAGAGGTAAAGGGACCTTCAAGTAGCTTTAGGCGTATGTTCCGATCCATGCTTTGGTTGTCTTTCACAAACCAGCGGATAAACCGTGTAGTGGGAAAAGAGTGAAGATTTGGCATAGGGCTAGTCCGCCATAAAGCGACAACAGATGATGGCCTTTTAGCACTATACCCGAGCACGGATTGGATGGCTTTAAATACCGCAACGAGGACATGAATACGGTCGGGGCTGGCGATCATCAGACTGGCCCCGGCCACCGATATCAATGCTGGTTAGCCAGCTTGTGTTCCAGGTAGTGAATGTTCACACCACCTTCGCAGAAGCCTTCATCACGCACCAGATCCCGATGCAGCGCGATGTTGGTGTTGATGCCATCGACCACGATCTCGTCCAGAGCGTTACGCATGCGGGCCATGGCCTCGTCACGGGTGGAACCCCAGGTGATCAACTTGCCGATCAACGAGTCATAGTTGGACGGAACCTTGTAGCCGCTGTACAGGTGCGAATCCACACGTACGCCGTTGCCGCCGGGCGCGTGGAAATGCTTGACCAGGCCGGGACTCGGCATAAAGGTTTTCGGGTCTTCGGCGTTGATCCGGCACTCCAGGGAGTGGCCATGGATCTTCACGTCGGCCTGGGTGAACGACAGCACGTTGCCAGCAGCGATGCTGAGCATCTCCTTGACTATGTCGATACCGGTGACCATCTCCGAAACCGGGTGCTCTACCTGCACGCGAGTGTTCATCTCGATGAAGTAGAAGCGGCCGTTTTCGTAGAGGAACTCGAAGGTGCCGGCGCCACGATAGTTGATATCGATGCATGCCTTGACGCAGCGAGCCAGCACTTCTTCGCGGGCTTTCTCATCGAGGCCCGGTGCCGGTGCTTCTTCCAGTACCTTCTGGTGACGACGTTGCAGCGAGCAATCGCGGTCGCCCAGGTGGATGGCGTGGCCCTGGCCGTCGGACAGTACCTGGACTTCCACGTGACGTGGGTTGGTCAGGTACTTCTCCAGGTAGACCATCGGGTTGCCGAACCAGGCGCCCGCTTCGGAGCGGGTCTGCTTGGCGGCTTCGATCAGGTCTTCTTCCTTGTGCACCACACGCATGCCGCGACCACCACCGCCACCGGCGGCCTTGATGATCACCGGGTACCCGACTTCGCGACCAATGCGCAGCGCGGTTTCCTCGTCTTCCGGCAGTGGGCCGTCGGAGCCAGGAACGGTTGGCACGCCGGCCGCGATCATGGCGTCCTTGGCCGAGACCTTGTCGCCCATCAGGCGAATGGTTTCGGCTTTCGGGCCGATGAAGGCAAACCCGGATTTTTCCACCTGTTCGGCGAAATCGGCGTTTTCCGCGAGGAAGCCGTAGCCCGGGTGGATGCCATCAGCGCCGGTCACTCCAGCAGCGGCGATGATGTTCGAGACTTTCAGGTACGAGTTCGTGGCCAGTGGCGGGCCGATGCAGATGCTTTCGTCCGCCAGTTTCACGTGCATCAATTCGGTATCGGCCGTCGAGTAAACAGCGACGGTTTTGATGCCCAATTCTTTGCAGGCACGTAGGATACGCAAAGCTATTTCACCGCGATTGGCGATCAACACTTTTTGCAGTTTGGATATTGAGTTCATTGTGGCCTCGTGGCAGCTCAAACGATATTGAACAGCGGCTGGTCATACTCAACGGGCTGACCGTCCTCGACCATGATTGCCTCAATGACGCCACTGCAGGTCGCTTCCACGTTGTTCATCATTTTCATGGCTTCCACAATGCACAGCACATCACCCCTTGCCACGAACTGGCCAATCTCAACGAACGCTGCCGAAGTCGCGGAGGCCTTGCGGTAGAAAACCCCCACCATCGGCGCCGAGATAATCGTGCCGGTGGGTTCCGGCTCAAGCTGAACCTGAACCTGCTGAGGTTCGGCTCTTTGTGGGGTTATCCCCGCAGGAGCTTGAGTGGCAGGTTTACTGTCTCGACGAAGACGGACCCGATTGCTGCCTTCTTTGAAGTCAATCTCCACCAAGCCTGATCCTTCGATCAACTTGACCAGTTCTTTTACTTTTTCAATGTCCATGCTGCTGCAACCTTATGCTTGGGTTGGGGGCGTAACGTGGCGTCGAATTATCTAAGGAGGTTGCCCTTGGAGGTTTCACGCAAGGTGAGAATCGCTAATAAGGCACACACTGCCGCGCCCGCCATGAAATATCCCGGTACCAGTAAATTGCCGGTCTTGGTGATAATCGAGGTGACCACGTAGGGGGTGATGCCGCCGCCCAGGATGGCGCCCAGGTTGATGCTGATCGCCATGGCTGTGTAGCGCACACGTGTCGGGAATTGTTCTGCGTAAGTCGGGTAGCCAACCGATTGAACGATCGGCATAGGCAGGGTCGCGACGAACATGGCCAGTGCGGCGATCCAGAGGCTGCCGCTGTCCATCAGGATCATCATGGGTATCACCAGAATCGCGTAGCCCAGAAAGCCGATACTCAGCGCCTTCCTACGACCGATACGGTCTGACAAACCACCCCAGAACGGCATCATCGCTGCCATGCACAGGCTGATCACTGCAATCACCCAGTAGACTTTGGATTTGTCGAAGTGCAGGTACGTCGTGAGGTAGATGTTCATGAACACCATCCCGATGAAGTAACCCGAATTCTGTGCCGACGCGAATACGATGACCCGCAGCAATGCCGGCAGGTTTTTGCTGAATACCTCTTTGACCGGCGCTACCGGTGGCTTTTCCTTCTCAAGGAAAGCTTTGAATTCCGGCGTTTCTTCAACGTTGTGCCGCATATAAAACGAGAACATAACCAGCGGGATGGACAAGAAAAACGGGATACGCCAGCCCCATGCCTGCAGTTGCTCGGCACTGAGCAACCCGGTGGTGATACCGCAGACAATCGCGCCGGTGGCGCCACCCACGGCAACGCCCAGCGGTGTGAATGAACCGAAGAACCCGCGTCGGCCGTTGGGAGAAGATTCCGCCACAAACGCTGCGGCGCCTACCACTTCGCCGCCGGCGAAGAAGCCTTGGGACAGTCGCAACAGCACCAGTAGGATAGGCGCGGCCAGGCCGATCTGGGCGGTGGTCGGCAGCACCCCAATAAGAGCGGTGGCGGTGCCCATGCCGATCACGGTGCTGAGCAGCACTCGACGTCGGCCGATGCGGTCGGCAAGGCGGCCGAGCAGCACGCCGCCGATCGGGCGGATAACAAAGGCAATGCCGAACACCGCCAACGTGGCGAGGAGGGCGGCGGCGGGGTTGTCCCCGGGAAAGAACAGCGGCGCGATGATGGTCGCCATATACCCGTAGATACTGAACTCATAGTATTCAACGGCGGTGCCGGTGGCCGAGGCCATGGCTGCGCGCTTGGCAATCACGGCCGACTGCGTTGTGCCGCCGGTGGCGTGTGCCTCGACGTCGATGTGCGGCGAGTGCGTATTTTCAGAGAGAACACGAGACATAAATACCTTCCACTCTGGCCAATGGCCAAAAGAGTTAAGTGGCAGAGGGGCCTGCCTTGAAAGTGACGTACTGAAAACCGACAGTGCACAGTTCATCCGGGCATTCAGGCGCCCAGACGCATCCGTCATTGACTATTCAGCTCTCAGACGAGGTTTTAAGCTCGGCAGTTAAAACGAGGGGGTTGATTCACGAGGCATGGTTGTTTCCTTTTTATTATGGGTAAACGTTGTGGGTGTCACTCAAATACGCGCACGCGCGGGTTTTTGAATGGTGATGCCTTCTTTGAGCAGGGCTTGCCTGATCGCACTGGCAAACGCTGCAGCGCCGGGCTGGTCGCCGTGCAGGCAAAGTGTGTGTGCCGTCACCGGTACCCAGGTCCCTTGGGTGGTGCGCACTTCGCCTAAATGCAGCATGTTCATGACTTGATCGATGGCCTCGTGGAGGTTTTCGATCATTGCGCCAGGCTGGCTGCGCGGCGTCAGCGTACCGTCAGCCTGGTAGCTGCGATCGGCAAACACTTCTTGTGCCACGCTCAAGCCACAGGCTTGGCCGGCGGTGACCAAGGCACTCCCTGACAAGCCGAAAAGAATCAGGCTCGGATCAATGTCTTTGACTGCCCGGCAGATCGCATCGGCAGTGGGCCGGTGCACCGCCGCGAAGTTGTAAAGCGCACCGTGGGGTTTGACGTGGCGCAGTTCGACCTTGGCGGCTTTGGTAAAGCCCAGCAACGCACCGACCTGGTATACGACGAGTTCGTACACTTCGTCCTCGGACAGCGTCATCATTCGGCGACCGAAACCTTGCAGGTCGTCAAAGCCAGGATGGGCGCCGATTGCCACACCTAACTTGGCTGCCAGCGCCACGATTGAGCGCATGGAGCGCGAATCCCCGGCGTGAAACCCGCAGGCGATATTGGCTGAGGTGAGGTGTGGAAGAATCGCCGCATCGTCGCCTGCGCGATAAATGCTGAAGCCTTCGCCAAGGTCGCTGTTGAAATCTATTTCAGGCATTGAAGACCTCCATCGCTTTGAGCGTGCGAGCGCGGGTGAGCAGCAAGGCTTCGGCGGCGCTCAAATCTATAAGAGAGAATCGCAACTTATCGCCCGGCAGTAACTGCGCCAACCGAGGTAAGTCGACGCTGGCCACCTGGGCTATGCGTGGGTAGCCACCGGTTGTTTGGCGGTCAGCCATCAAGATCAGCGGCTTGCCGCTGGGTGGCACTTGGACGGTGCCGAATGCAACACTTTCCGATAACAGTTCTTTGGGCGAAGACAGCGTCAAGGACGTGCCGTCGAGCCGGTAGCCCATACGGTCCGAGTCACCGGTCAGGGTGTAATCATTGTTTATGAAGTGCTCCTGGGACTCCGCGGAAAAGTCCTTCCACTCCCGCCCCGCGATCACTCTGATCGGTCCGCAGGCGGCGGCTTCATAGAGCCCAAAGTTGGAGCGGGGGCTTAGGCGAGGCGGGTTGGCAAACGATGAACAGATGGGGATCAAATCCCCGGCTTGCAGCGCACGGCCGCGCAGCCCGCCGAACCCGCCCCGGGAGTACGTGCTGGTGCTGTTCATCAACGGGTGCAGCAAAAAGCCGCCACCTACCGCGAGGTAACTGCGGGCGCCCTGTCGCCGTTTGCCGAAACTCAAGGTACTGCCGGGAGACACCAGGGCTGCCACGCCGGGCTTGAGCGGAATCGCATCCAACTCGGCGCCGAGGTCCGCGCCGGCGAGCGCAATCACGGCTTTGGCCTGAAAGAGCAGCGTCGGGCCCTGCAGGGTCATTTCCAACGTGCTGAAAGTACGAGGGTTGCCGACCAGCAAGTTACACAGGGCATGCGCATCTTCATCCATCACGCCGGTCACGGGTACGCCCCAATGCTGGAACCCATGCCGCCCGGTGTCCTGGAAGGTTGAGAGCATGCCGGGTTTGATTACCTTGATGGTCACTTCGTGTTCTCCCGAGCCAGCAGATCAAATTCATGGCGGGTAATGGGTACAAATCGAATCTGGTCGCCGCCCTGTAAAAGGCACGGCGGCTCACTCAAGGGGGAAAACATGGGCAACGGTGTGCGCCCTATGAGATTCCAGCCGCCGGGGAGATCAGCCGGGTAAATCACACTTTGTCGGTTGGCGATGCCGATGCTGCCTTGCTTGACCAGCGTGCGTGGTGTGGCGCGACGCGGCAGCGACAGAGCGCTGTCGTGCATGCCGATGTAGGGGTGGCCTGGCGCGAAACCGACCATCAACACATCCAGCCAGTCGGCCGAGTGAGCGGAGATGACCTCGTTGGTGGTCAGGCCGCAGGCCTGCGCGATGTCTTCAAGATCCGGGGCATATTCGGGGTCGTAGCACACCGGAATATCGAGGCGGGTGCCGATCGTTGCGGCAGCGCTGTGCGAATCCATGAGACGCTCGGTCACCAGTGTGCACATCGATTCGTAGGGAGACACGCCGGGGAACAGGTTGGCAATTGACTCAGGAGAGTAATGAACGCCGACGGTTACCATCGCAGAGACAACATCGGTGACGCACGGCAATTGTCCCTGCGCGACCAAGGTGCGTAATTGACTGCCGACCGAGGCGGCCTGGCGGTTTAGCTCAATGGAAAATACGCTGCCAAATATCAGGACCACGCAGCGATCACCGCACGGCTCAAAGTGCCATTTAACGGTGGAGAGAGGCGCCCTTGGCGGCTCATCCAAAATGCGACTGAGGTCGGACATAGTGTTCTCTATCCTCATGCGGCAGGCTAAACATCGACCAGGCGCGTGCAGCGAGACAGAGAAAGCGCGGGCTCTCACAGGTATCCGGCGCAACACAGCAAGGCTTCACGGCTTGATAGCGCGCCGTCGCTCTAATGGCGACGGTCGCTTGAACAACGTATTACTTGGCGAACAGCTGGCTCATATCCTTGAACGCCTTGAACTCCAGCGCGTTGCCACACGGGTCGAACAGGAACATGGTGGCCTGTTCGCCGACCTGGCCTTGGAAGCGAATGTAGGGTTCGATCACAAACTGGGTCTCGCGCGCTTTCAAACGTTCGGCCAGGGCCTCCCATTGCGCCCACTCCAGGATGATGCCGAAGTGCGGAACCGGCACGTCGTGGCCGTCTACGGGGTTGCTGTGCACGCTTTCTTGCGAAGCAGTCTTTGGGTGCTCATGGATGACCAACTGATGGCCGTAGAAATCGAAGTCGACCCACTGGTTGCTCGAGCGACCTTCGGAAAGACCGAACACCTCACCGTAGAAGTGACGTGTGGCGGCCAGATCGTAGACGGGAATTGCCAGATGGAAAGGAGAGAGGCTCACGGTGGTTTCCTATTGATTTGTTTTGATCTGAATCAATTCTTATCCGGAAACACGGTGGGGAAAAGCGCAAATTCTGTGTCATGAGCACGAATAATTTCGATGAGTAAATCGGTAACACAGGATTTTGCACCATTGTTGTTCGTGCTGCACCACGATGGTTCGTGCAAAGGCTGAAAAGCTTGCGTGACCGCGGTTGATTTTCTACTGCCCCTATGCATTCGAAAGGCATCACACTGCATCAAGGACGCAGGTGCGGAAGATGTTGAACAGCGGTGAATGTTTTTGCCGGTATTTCGAGACCAGTACGATCTCCCTGAAAAACGTGAGCTTGCGCAGCTCCAGCACCCTGACATCATCCGCATGTTCGAGCCATAAACCCGCCTTGGGTACCAGCGAAACGCCGAGCCCACTGCGTACCATTTTGACAATGGCATCCAGTTCATCCAGCTCCAGTGCCTGATGCACATGGATTTTTTGCTGCTTGAGAAACTGGGTGACCAGCCGCCCGCCAAACGAGCCTCGGTCATACCGCACAAAGGGCTGTTCCGCCAGAATCGCCAGCGGGTCGTCACCTACCACCTCTTTGGACGTGATCAATACGAAAGCCTCGCGCGCGATGACTTCGGCATGCAGGTCCTTGGGCAGGGAAAACGGCGGTCTGATCATGATGGCCAGGTCCAACTCGCCGGCGTCCACCTGGCTGAGCAGGTTCAACGACACACCCGGCACTAGGTTGGTTTCGATGAAAGGCGCCTGTGACTTCAAAGCCACCAGAGCCTGCGGCAGGATCCCGGTCTGAACCGTGCCGATCGCGCCGATTCGCAGTGCGCCGTGGAAGTCATTGCCGCTGTCTGCGGCACCCATTCGACCGAAAAGCCGCAGAATTTCCTCGGCCAGGGGAATGGCGCGCTGGCCTGCTGAATTGAGCGTGGCTGAGCGTCCGGTACGATCAAACAATTTGACCCCCAAGCTGTCCTCAAGGCTTTTGATCTGGGCGCTGACGGCAGACTGCGTCAGCCCAACCTGCTGGCCAGCCGCTGCGAAGGTACCCCGCTGCGTAACGCAGATAAATGTCTTCAGCTCTCTGATCATGTTGCACCGTGACCCATTGTTGGATGTTCGCGCAGAGGGTAGTCATTTTCTTTATGTTTACCAACAGCGCTCGGTGCCAACCGCTCGAGAGAAGAGGGCAGAATTGAAAAAGCCCTCAAAAGTCAGGCTTTGGAGGGCTCATGGGAGGGATGGTGTAACTGCTTAACGCTGTTCGGCTGCCATGCGTTTCAGCATTGAGGCGGGTTCCCAAGTGGGACCAAATCGCTCAGCGAACTCCAATAATGAGTCGTGCAGTTGCACCACGCTCGGTGACCAATGCGCCATCGGCCCGAACTGATAGGGAGGGTAGCCGTAACCTCGAGTGAAAATCATATCGATATCATCCGGGTGCATTGCCAGTCTTTCGTCCAACAGCCTGCATCCCTGGTTAGCCATTGACGCCAGTACTGCCTGTAACAATGACTCGTCGTCGAGTATCGGCACGGTCGAGACGCCTTTGATCGACGATCTTGCAAGCTGCTCGTCAGGGGGCAGAGGCAACCCAAAGTTATTTAACACACGAACTGTATCGTCGTGACTGACGCCGCCGGCCCACAGGCTTTCCAAGTCGGCCGTCCAGAGGTTGATTAATGCCCGGCCCAAGGGAGTTTTGCCCGTTGAGTGCAAGCATGCGTAACCCATGGTGCTTGCCCCCTTGACAGCCATACGAACAGAGTCAAGGGTGTTAGTTTCCCGTTTAACAAACTGCAACAGGCTCTGCGGTCCTTCTCCGTAGGAGAACGCGGCTATTATTGGATGGCCCTCTATCTGTTCGGGCAGTGCATCCAGATCTACGGATTGACCGTCGCAAACACCATAAACGATGACGCCTCCCTCTCTCATTTGTCCCGCGAGTTCGGCGTACTTCTTCAATCGGCAGAGCTGGCTGTCGGTGCTTAAATCCAGCCATACGTCACTGGCAGAAACGTTGTCCAGGAAGTCGTCCGATTTAGCATTTTGATGCACCCAGAGCCGCTGGGGCCCCGGGCCATCGAGGCGACAACCCGGTGGTAAGCTCTCGCCGGTAAATGTGATGCGGTTCAGCTCAACAGGTTTTGCATCCGGCTGCTGTAAAGGTCCCCATGCGGCTGCGTCGTCATTATCGTCGGCGGCCATCAACGCCATGCTCTGACCGGATTGCTCAGCATCCAGATAAAGGTCTGCTTCCAGTGCGTATCCGCTATCGAAGTCACCGTCAAGTGCGGCCTCCAACAACTGCAAAATCGCGGCTTTACCTTTATAGGCAAAAAAATCTGGAGCCTGTAGGGCCTTGAAGTCTTTTAAATAATCGACAGGGGTATGCGCATGTAACGAATTACGATCGCGGCAAGGAACGGGGTTGGGATGAGCGGCTGTCCAGGACAAAATATCTTGCGGCCGCTCTTGCCAATTGCGATTCAGCAGGCCGTCTACAAGACCGAGTTCAAGCGCGCGATCAGCATTGATCGGGTTTCCGGACATCAACAAATCGAGCGCTGGCGCCACACCAATTAATCGTGGCAAGCGTTGAGTCGCGCCGGCACCCGGTGGGAGGCTAACGTGAATCTCGGGAGCGCCGATCAACGCATCGGCGGTTGCCAGGCGCCATTGGCATGCCAAGACCAGCTCCAATGCCGCGCCGAAGACACGTCCATGCATTACCGCAACCAACGGCTTGCGACTGGCTTCCACCGCTTCGACCAAGGGCCTTGCGGCATCACTGTTGTAAACCACCCCTAGTTCATTTCTCAAGGCGCCAATTGAGAAATCATCCCCTTGCCCACACACAATCGCGATCAACGCGTGAGGATCTTGGCTGTAGCGTTCAAGAACCCGCGAAAAGTCCTCCAGCAACGTTTCGCTGAATGCGTTGAACGGAGGGTTATTGAGTTGCAGGATCGCGACTGCGCCACGGCGCTCATAACTGACAAGTGACATTACTTAGTTCCTCCGGATACGGCTCAGGCCGTTCCACCCACAATAAGGTTGTCGATTTTTAGTGTCGGCTGGCCAACGCTGACTGGAACGGTCTGGCCTTTTTTGCCGCATACCGCCATGCCTGGGTCCAGCGCCATATCGTTGCCGACCATACTGATTTGACTCAGCGTCTGCGGACCATTGCCGGTCAGGGTGGCACCCCGTACCGGAGCTACTAACTTGCCGTCCTCGATCAGATAGGCCAACGCACTCTGAAAGGTAAACTGACCGCTGACGATGTCGACCTGACCGCTCTCTGGCAACGCGAGGTACAAGCCACGCTTGACGGAAGCGATAATTTCTTCGGGCCCAAGATTTCCATTGCGCATGAAGGTGTTGGTCATCCGCGGCATTGGCAGATGCGCATACGACTGTCGCCGACCGTTCCCGGTAGGCGACATGCCCATCAACCTGGCGCTGAGGCTGTCGTGCATGTAACCGCACAACACACCGTCCTCGATCAGAGTCGTGCATTGCCCGGCCTCGCCCTCATCGTCAATATTCAGCGAGCCGCGATAGCCTGGCAGCGAACCATCGTCGACGATGTTCACGCCCTTTGGCGCGACACGTTCACCCAGGCGTCCCGTGTAGGCGGATGTACCCAGACGGTTGAAGTCCCCTTCAAACCCATGGCCCATGGCTTCGTGCAGCAATATGCCGGTCCATCCTGGCCCCAGCACGACAGGCATGCTGCCGGATGGGCTTGGGATAGCGTCCAAATTAAGTAATGCCCCCTCGACAAGCTTTTTGAGCTCTTCGCGAATACGGTCCTCATCAAGAAACTCAAATGCATACCGTCCACCCAGCCCGGTACCGGCCGTTTCACGGTGATCGCCATTCGCAACCATGACGGTCATCTGGACAATAATCATCGGACGCACGTCCGCGGCTAGCCGACCGTCATGGCGCATGACCAGAACGGTCTCGTGCTCTATTTCTATCATTGCGAACACATCGACCACCCGCGGATCCATAGCTCGCGCGATACGATCAACGCTTTGCAAGATAGCGATCTTGGTCTCGGTACCCACCGAATCGATGGAGTCAGCGCTGGAGTAGGCACTCTGCGGTGAGGTCTGCGGAGTTCCAACTTGAACCCGAGATCCACCCGGGCTTGCTATGGTGCGCACCGACCGAGCAGCGTCCATCAGAAAGCGCTCGGTGATCTGCTGTGAATACGCGAAAGCGCTTTGATCGTGTTCCAGCGCCCTCAAGCCGAAACCTTGATCGACACTGAAGGAGCCGAACTTGATGAGACCACTTTCAATGCTCCAGTTCTCGCGTTTGACGGATTGCAGAAACAGGTCGGCGAAGTCGACACGGTGCTCCATGACTGTGTCCAGCACTCGCGTCAGGTGTTGTTCATTCAGGCCATAAGGCTCCAGCAACAGCTTCTTGGCGGCTTGCAAATTATCGACGTTACTATGAGGTGCGTTCATTGAAGGTCCGGACTGAAAGCGTCAGATGCGATGAATGATCAGTCAGCGTTGGACGCCAACCCTTTGTCGATAAAACCGCGCAACCGCAGTCGGGACTGAATGCCCACATGACGTGCGACTTCCTTGCCGTTTTGGTAGATAACCAGCGCCGGGATACCTGAAACCTGAAAACGCGTCTTAGCCGCTTCGGGATCTTCGGCATTGACCTCATCCATATTGCATTTCATGACTTTCAGGCGACCTCTGTATTCCTCGGCCAACTGCTCGATAATGGGTGCAAGCATTTTGCAGGGACCACACCAAGGCGCCCAGAAATCGACCAGTACAGGCAGATCAGCGTCAGTGACTTGTGCGTCGAAAGTGCTCAGGGAAAGGTCTTGAATTAATTCACTCATTAGTGCTACTCCAGTGTTAATGCGTTAGAAGTCACTGCCCGCCGATGCGCAGGTCATTAATCAAAATCGAACCACCGCTGACTTTTCCCAGCGTCATGCTGTCGCTACCAACGGCTAAAATACCGGCGTAAATGTCACGCAGATTTCCCGCCACCGTGACGTGGTCGACCGGAAATTGGATCTCGCCGTTTTCCACCCAAAATCCTTGCGCGGCACGTGAGTAATCGCCGGTCGCCAGGCGCACGCCATCCCCGATCAGATGAGTGATATACAGTCCGTTATTCAATTTTCCGAGCATTGCGGTGAGATCATCACTGTCCTTGGTAAGGCGGCTTTTCAAGCTAAGGTTATATGCGCCTTTGGCATTTCCCGTGCTTACCATGCCAAGACGTCGGGCCGTATAGGCAGAAAGGAAGTAGCCGCGAACTACGCCCTGATCAACAACCGCTCGTTGCTGGCCTACTACACCGTCTGAATCGAAACAACCGCTTGCCGTCCCGTACAACTGGAAAGGATTTTCGAAGACGTCCAGATGCTCGGCAAAAATTCTTTGTCCGAGGCTGTCACGTAGAAACGACGCATCTCTTGAGAGTTCGCCTCCACTGACCGCTTGATGGAAATGATGAACAAGGCTGTGGGCGGCCTGCGGCGCCAGCAAGACCGGGCAGCTGCGAGAGCTGATTGAGCGGCTGCCCAGCGATTCAATAGCGCTACGTGCGGCTATTTCACCCACCTGCTCAGGCGCCATGAGCAACTGCGGTGCGGTGCGGTAATCAGTCCAGGAATCAGTTTTGCGTTGGTCATCGCGGCTGCCAATCACCCTCGCGGTGACACTGTGATCGGTGCGCTGTGAACGACGGCAAAAGCCTTGAGATGTCGCCAGGAGCATTTGCGAGCGAGCGGTTTCAAGACTTGCACCATCGCTGCGAACTTCGGCACCCAACCGGTGAATACCGTCTTCGACCTGTCTGACGTGTTGCACCGCTTGCTCTATATCCAGAGACCAAGGGTTGTCCGTTTGCAAATCCAGCTCGACAGTGCTCAGTTGCGCGCTGTCGACCAGGCACGCGTCGGGGTCTTCGCTGGCGTAGCGAGCGATGTCCAACGCAGCACTCACCATTCGCTGCACATTGGCGGGGCTGAAATCGGTGGAACTCGTGAAGCCTTGACGCTGGCCTCTGAACACCGTGAGAGAGATGCTGCTTTGCGTATGTACCGTGCGGGTTGTGACCCGCCCATCCAATACCTCGACACTTAGCCCGGACATCTCTGAAATGGAAACTTTGGCGTCACTGGCACCCAAGTGTCTTGCCTTGGCGACGAGGTCCTGCGCGATCTCCGCCAGTTGTTTCCCGGTATAAGCGAACTGCTGATTCATCTATAACTCCAATTTCAGGAAGGGCATCTCGAAGCGCTTTTGCGATGAGGATCGGGGTAGGGGGGCTGCGACACAGCGTCCAAGTCCAGGACGCGATCGTGCAGGCTGTCCAGTGCCGTTCGGTGGGTCACACTGACCATTGCACTGGTGGCCAATTCGGTTAAAAGGTGCCGGTAAATGGACTGTTCGGTCTCGCCATCGAGAGCGCTGGTGGCCTCGTCCAGAAACACTAGGTCAGGCCGATGAATCAGCAGCCGGGCGAGCGCGAGACGTTGTTGCTCGCCTCCTGAAAGCTTGCGCTGCCAGACCGCTTCCTGCGTCAGATCGAATGCGAATTTATCCATATGGCAATCGATTAAAGCCTGCCGGCAGTGCTCGTCAGTCACAGTTTCCGGTTGGTAGGGGTAGCACAGCGCTGCCTTCAAAGAGCCGGTAGGGACATAGCTACGTTGGGGTACAAACATCACCTTCCACCCCTCAGGGATCGCAATGGTCCCGCTGCCGTAGGGCCACAGACCGGCAATGGCACGCAGCAACGTACTCTTACCGCGTCCGGATGCACCTTTGATCACCCAGCGTTGCCCAGCTTCAATCTGCAGCAATGGCACCTGGACCAGCGCCTCACCTGACGGCTTGCGCAAGTCCAAATCGGTACAGACCAGTTGATCTCCCCCGGCATGCAACTGGATCTCACGAGGTCGGGCGTCGAGCTTGTTCATGGCCCAACTGAAGTCGCGCAGCCGATTCACCAGCGCCAGCCAGCGGGTGTAGGTCGGGTAGACCTGCACAAACAGATTCAACGTTGCGGTCATCGCGCCGAAGGCGCCGCCCGCCGGGCCACCGAGCCCACCCTGGATACGCGCCACATCGCCGAGGCTGATATCCCCGCTCATGTAGCGAGGAACCGCCAGTAGCATCGGCAACAAGGAAAAGGTTTCTTGGTACGCATCGCGGGCGAACATCAGCTTGGACGTGCGTTTGATGATGGCTGCCCAGTTGCTGCGCACCCGTGCGAAGGCCGCCAACAAGCGACCACGCTCGATTGCTCCGCCGCGATAGAACGCAATCTGCTCAGCGTTTTCACGCAAGCGCATGCCGAGGAAACGAAAGTCTGCCTCCACGGTTTGCTTATGACTATTAAGGCCTACCAGCGCCTTGCCAGCCCAATGCACAACTGCCAGTTGCCCAACCGTGTAGCCCAACGCAGCGAACAACAGATAGCCGGGAATAACGATGGCTGCACCGGCAATACTGAAAGACAACTCTCCCGACAAACTCCACAGCACAGCGCCGAACGACACTGCGCTCACTAGCATGTAAATAAGGTTCAGCACATTGGTCAGCGTGATTTCGACGAATTCAGCAATATCCTGGGAGATTCGCTGGTCGGCGTTGGTCAACGACCCCTCACGCTCCAGTTCAAGGTAGCGATCCCCCTGAGTCCATCGCTCTACATAATTGCGCGTAAGCCAAGTACGCCAACGCAACTCCAGCACCTGACGTACAGCAAGGTTGACGATAATCAGCAATGGCGAGGTCAGCGCCAGCGCAAAATTCATCAATAAGACGGGTAGCAATGTATGCCAGTCCTTTGAGACCAGCGCATCAACCAAGTTACCGGCCGCCTGGTTTGCCCAGACCGCAACATAAACCATGCCCAATGTGATCGAAACACAGACGGCAAACAAAGCCGCCGCCAGCCATTTTTCCTCGGACAGCCAGAACGCGCTGAAAACCCTTCCTATCGAAGGGCGCTGTTCAGGCAAATGGGCACCGCTCAACGGCCGGCTCATGGGCGCACCGACATATGAGTCGTCGCGTCGGCAGCAGGACCAATGTCATGCGCGGGTGTGATGTCCAGCGTGTGTGAAAAGAGAGGATCCAACTCGCGGTTATGACTGATGCTGATGATGGCGCTTTCAGAAAGACGCGCGAATAACAGCTGATAAATATACCTCTCCGTGTCCGGATCAAGGCCGCTGGTAGCCTCATCAAAGAAAACCAATTTTGGTTGCTGCAACAATACGCGCGCGATCGCCAATCGTTGTTGCTCGCCTCCGGAAAGCAGGTTTTGCCAATCCGCTGCCTGTGTCAGCGATTCGACACGCGCCTCCAACCGCACATCGATCAAGGCTTGGCGGCATTGGTCGTCATCAAAGCGGGAATCACCATCCGGATAACACAGCGCTGCTTTGAGCGTGCCCTGAGGGATGTAGCTTTTCTGAGGTACAAACAGCTGCGAGACACTGCTGTCCGGCACTTGCACCCAGCCACTGCCATGCGGCCACAGGCCGGACAGCGCTCGCATCAGGGTACTTTTGCCGGCGCCGGATGGGCCGCGCACGACCCACTTCTGACCCTGCTCAATGTACACCGCGGGTGTATGACTCAGTGTCTCTCCGAGTGGGCTGGTCAGCGTCAAGGCCGAGGCTGCGATGACTGGCTTATCTGTAAAACGTAGTGTAATCCCAGGCACTTGCGTCTCGAGGCTAAGCAACGCACCTTGTAGATCACGCAACCGATTCGCCGAGGCGAGCCAAATACTGAAGTCTACGTAGCTGGAGCTAAAGAAGTTCAGTGATGAACTGACCTGGTTGAACGCTGCGGTCACTTGAGTGAGACCGCCCAAGCTGACAGCCCCTGATAAATAGCGAGGCATCGATAGCGCAGTAGGCACAAGGCTCCCAACTTGAAGATAAGCCGAATTGGCCACAGACGATTTGCAGATTCGTATCAGCAGCGCGATGAAATTGAGCTGCACCTGCCGGAACTGTTGCATCATCCGGTGCCCCTCCCTCGGGCCCCCGCGATAGAACGCAATCTGCTCAGCGTTCTCACGCAAGTTCATTCCCAGTGCGCGGAAATCAGCTTCTACCGTTTGCTTGCGAATATTCAAAGCAATCAAGGGTTTGCCCACCCAATGAGCGATCAATAATCCGAGCAATGAGTAAATGATCGCTGCATACAGGAGGTAACCCGGGATCTCAAAAGTATGCCCGCCTAACTCCAGGCTCAGCACCCCAGACAACCCCCATAGGACCCCACCAAAAGTCACGGCACTGACGGGCACGGTAATCACGCCCAGAGTAAGCAGAAGCGAGCGCTGTACGAATATATTGATGTCTTCAGAAATTCGCTGATCACTGTTGGTCACCAGGCCATCTCGCTCTACCGGATAGAAACGCTGGTTTGCGGTCCATCGGTCGATCAATCTGTGGCTAAGCCAGGCACGCCAGCGGAGTTGCAAGTATTCCTGAGCCGCATAAGACACGATTGCCAGGCCAGCCATCAGCAACCCAAGAACAAAGCCAAAGATCAATGTCGACCATAGTGTCGGCCAATCACGCGCGACTAAGGCGTCTGTTGTCTTGGCAACCACCTCAGTCGCTAGCAGTGACACATAAATCCCACCAAAGCTAATCGACAGGCATGTTGCCAGCAGCCCCCAGGCCCAGTAGCGATCTTTGGATACCCAATAGGGCAACAAAAGCTGGGCGAGCGATGGCCGTGCAGCGGCGAGGGTGGCGCTGGTCATAGACGTTCCGGTAAGTTCAGGGCGTAGTGGGTTTGGCTTCGGTTACAAAATCGATCTTGCTCAAGCCTCCGCCCTGGGCCGCCGACAAAAGAGTAGCAACGCGCTCGTAGCGCACTTCCTTGTCAGCAAACAGCCGCACATTGGGGACTGGATCTTGAACGGCCGCCACAGCGATTCGCTGTTTGAGCTGATCATCGCTGACCGGCTCCTTGTTCCATAAAATGGAGCCATCGGGCGTGATAGAAACGTCGATGGCGTCGGGCTGCTTCTCCATCGTATGACTATCGGCTTTGGGCAGCTCCAACTTCACCGCGTGATTAATCACCGGCAATGTGATGATGAAGATAATCAGCAGCACCAACATCACGTCAATCAATGGGGTCATGTTGATGTCCGCCATCACATCATCGGCTTCGAACTGCGACCCCATGCTCATGACGTAGTCCTCGCGACCGTCGCGTTGGTGAAGCGCTTATCTGCCGCATTGCTAGGCACTCCAGGGGAGGCTTCTTCAACATTGACCCGCGCACCGGTCAAAAAGTACGCGTGCAGATCGTGTGCAAAGCGTGCCAGCGCGTGACTGACACCTTTGTTGCGACGCGAGATTGCGTTGTAACCGAGCACTGCGGGGATCGCTACAAACAGACCGAACGCCGTCATGATCAGCGATTCGCCAACCGGGCCAGCGACCTGCGCCAGCGACGCGTCGCCGGTGGTTCCGATCACCTTGAGCGCGTGGTAGATACCCCATACCGTCCCGAACAGGCCTACGAACGGCGCCGTACTGCCGATCGAAGCAAGAATCGCCAGCCCCATCTGCAATCGCGACAGATGCTCCTCCAGAACGTCTTTCAGGCATCGCCCCAGCCAATCACTCAAGTCAAAACGACTGTGGAGCTGCGAGCTTTGCTGCTGTTGGTGTGCATTGGCAGCAACACCTACTTGGGCCAAATGCACGAATGGATTGCCTGGGCCAGTGTTCAACTGTTCGACGCCCGCGTCGAAGTTCTCCGCTCTCCAGAACGATGTGACTGCACGGCGCGTCATTCCTCGCAACTTAAGTAACTGTACGGTTTTGATGATCATCACGCCCCAACTCAGCACAGACATGATCAACAGCACTATGGCAATGGTCTTTGAAACCATATCCCCTGTTTGCCAGGCGTAGGCCAACCCTAATTCTTGCATGGTCAATCCTCTCTCATTAGCGCTCGATTACGATCGAGTGGTTAGTTGCTCAGACGGAAGTCAACGGTTTGCACAGCGCGAACCGAGATGGCCTGTCCGCCTTCTACATAAGGGTTGCAAACCGCGCCGCGGACAGCCGCGACAGCCGATTCATCAAGTTCTTCATTACCACTGCTGCGGACCACGTCGGCTCGCTGCACCAGCCCTTTCGGGTTGATCTCAAGACGCACCAACACTTGACCTTCGGCGTGTAAACGTCTTGCCCTGCGCGGATAAGCCGGTGCTGGAACGCGGCACCCTACAGACGGCACATCCTTGGGCGCGGCAGTTGGCAAATCCATCATCTTCGGCGCGACGGGTGCAGATTGCGCTTGGGTAGAGGCAGGGTCAGGCTTGGCTTCACTGGGTGGCGTGGGCTCGACTGGTTTTTGCTCCTGCACCAGAGCCGGTTTTTTTGGAGCAGGTTTGATCACAGGCTTGGGCTTAGGCACAGGTTTGACTTCCTTGGGTTTTTCCACTGGCTTAGGCTTCGGTGGCTCCTGTTCAATGGTGCGGGCCGAGGCGTCGCTGGTGAGCACGGCAGGCGTCGGCGGCGCCTGGACCGGTACTTCCTCAACTGGCGGCTGAATCACGACCGGAGTCGGAGGCGGCATGGCGACCAGACTCACACGTACACTGCTTACGGAAGCAGCTTGCTCCATAGTCAGCTCACGCTTGGTCACCTGTGTGACCAATATAGCCAGCCCGCCCACATGGACTAGAAGCGCCACAGAGAAGGCTGCGATAATGGGCAGCCGATTTTTCTTTGGCTCTGCCGCTTCGATATTGGCGCATGACTCCCAGCCTCGCGCATGAGGAAAATGGCTGCCCGGTAAATTGAGATTGCTCACACGCCTGTCTCCGCTTTTGCATTTCTTATCTTTATATTGCTGGGAAGCAGCTTGAGCGTGCCATTGGCGGTCCGCGACAGCTCAAACCCCGAGGCATCCAGCGCCTGGCGCGCAGCTTCATAACCTGTGAGCTGGCCCCGGACGCTCTTACTGCGCTTTTCAACAATCAAGCCAGGTTCAAAAACGATTACGCAGCCATTGATACGTCCGATATCCAGCAGCGTATTGCTCAACAAGCCAGCATCAATTGCATAGTTGCGATGAGTATCAAGATCACAGGCCAATGCCTCGATGCTGTTGCCCGCGAAGAGCATAACCAGTCCAACGGCTACCAAAGGACTCGACCCAAGCTTGTAAAACGATGCTTTAAGCAAGATGGCAACCGCTCTAAAAGTTATTCTTATTAGTTATGTGCGACGAGAAAGGAAAAGTGACAGTGGTCAGCAGATATTTTTTATGAGAAAGACGCGAAAGTGCGTCGGGGAGGAGGTAGGAGGGAGGAGGGGGGCGGCGAACGACGCAAAGAGCGGATTAAGCGCCGCTGATGTTTACCCAGTAACCGGTAGTGCGACGTACGACGATAGGCATCGTCTGCGCGAGTGCCTCTATAGCAAAATCTGTATCGTCCAATGGAAACAGGCCGCTGACTCGCAGTGAGGCAGCAGCCGGGTCGAGGCGGACAATGCCTGTGCGGTAATTTCGCAGAGCATCAATGACGACGGAAAGAGGCTGGTCATTGACTTCAAGCACTCCTCGTAGCCAGCTCGATTCGGCCCCAATGGAGACAGGAAATACTCTGAAGCCTTCAGGCCCGAATGTGGCCCCCTGGCCGACCGAGAGTAGTTTGGTGTCACCCCTCGCTGTCGCGCGAACGCCTCCATTCAAGGCCACAACCCTGAAACCGTCGCTCACTTCGCGCAACGAGAATCTGCCATCTTTGACCTCAATAATGGCTCGCCCAATCTGAACAAGAAATGGCTGCTGGGAGGGGGCGACGTTCAAAATCATTTCACCTGACACCAGTCGAATTTTTCTGCTTCCCGACTGCATATCAATGTTGATATTCGCTGCACTGCGTGCGTTGAGCGTCAGCGAACTGCCATCGGACAACTGCAATGTACGGCGCTGAGAGGTGCGGGTAGTCACGTCGGCTAACATGTCGCCGACGGGATAAGTTCGATTGACCAACCACCCCCCCATGGTTCCTACTACCGCCACACTAAGAGCAGTGCGCAAAAACTCTCTTCTTCGAGATGGTGCCAGCAAAACGCTGCGGACGCTCTGCGACGATACTGCGGATAAATGCGACGGCATTTTTCCGAGGGTTGATTCAATTCGCGTGCACGCTTGTTCATGTTCGGGTCTTTGCGCGCGCCACGTCAAAAAAGCAGATTCGTCTTCCGCCGTTGCCTCACCTGAGCGCAGGTACACCATCCATTCGATAGCCTGCTCGGCGATACTATCGATTGTGTCGACGCTTTTTTTCATTCAGACGCTGCCAGGTAGCAGCATTTAAGTGCCTTAGCCATATACTGCCTCACCATGCTTGCGGAGACGCCGAGGCGGGACCCGATCTCGGCATAAGTCAAACCATCGATCTGACTATATAAAAAAGCCATTCGCGCTTTCACGGGTAATCCTTCGAGTGCCTTGTCCACAGCCAACAGAGATTCCATCAAAAGATGCTGATCCTCGGGCGATGGATGGGTCGCCGCTGGCATCAGCGCCAAAGCCTCCATGTAGGCGCGTTCAAGATCACGCCGACGTGAAAGCTCATACATGACCCTGTTCGCGATAGTGGTCAACATCGCGCGAGGCTCTTTTACATCTTGCGGAGTGGGCATCGCTGCCAGTTGAGTGAAGGTTTCGCACGCCACATCTTCGGCATTGTGTCGGCATCCCAGCTTGTAACGCAAACGTGCTGCCAGCCAGCTATAGTCGCTGCGGAAGACGACGGTCAAAAAGTCAGATCGAAGCACTGCGTCACTTGCGGCCATGAAAGCACCTGGTCAACGGTGAAAAATTGAGGACTCACACATTTGTAATAAAAATGTGTCAGCGGCAATCACCCAGCAAATTTCAAGCCAATCTCGCGATTCAGCGCCCGCGCAGCCATCGTCATGTGAGTCTGCCAGGCTTAGTGCTCTCAATTGAGGCTCTAAATGAAGGCCAGCACCAATTAAGCGCGAAGAACGTCACCAAAAAACTGTATGCCCGGAATAAAATTCTAATTTGTATGTGTCTGTCGGTTTCGTTACCTAATTTCTCGCGAATCTGTGCAAATAGGATTCAATGTGCCAAAAATACCCAATCTGTGTTTTCTGGGCGGACATCGACTTTGCGCGTCCGCGAACGCTTGGCAGACACCAATGGGCCGTCATACTCATTTTACGTATAGCGGGCTTACTATTTTTCGACGCGTCGCTCAAGAAGTTCTAGCAACCTGCCGAATACCCGAGGTAGGCATCGAAAAACGTTTCATCGCACGGTCTTGCATTGCACCCATAACCACCGGCGTTAAAGCCGCAAAGTCGCAGTCCGCGCAGCAGTACAAAAAGTTTTTCGGTGGTCGGGCTGTCACTTTTTCTCTCTCGTCGCACAGATTAATTGCAAGTACTTATTGAGTGTGTTCGGGGAGAGCAAGATGAGCTTGAAACGTAAGGTGTCACCTTTCAATCTGGCAAGACTGGCGTTGAGCGTAGCCTTAGTTTACGCAGTTGCACCGACTAGCTTTGCGAACTCTGCGTCGGCAAACGCAGTGGTGCAGCGAATGCAGTTCAATATTCCGGCCGGTCCACTGGATCAATCGCTCTTAATGATTGCTCGCCAGAGTGGGAGGGTGATTTCTTTCGATCCAGCGCTCGCAAAAGCCTTCCAGGCGCCGGTAATCAGTGGCCAGCTCACGACTGAACAGGCGATTGCTCAAGCCTTGAAAAACAGCAGTCTGCGGTTAGGCATCACCGGCAATGGGACGCTGACCATTGAGCAGGCACCCATCAGGCCTGCGATTACATCTGCGCCGCCGGTGGCGAACACTGATGCACAGCTTCCCGACATCACCGTCAGCAGTGCCGCGGAGTATGAAGACCGCGAAGTCTACAACCCTGGTAATGCCACTGGCGCTATGCGAGGCAACACGTCGATTCAGGAAACCCCTCGGTCAGTGCAGGTCATCAGCCAGAAATTGCTGACAGATCGCCAAGCCTCATCCCTCGAGGATGCCTTGCGCAGCTCAGGCAGTGTGACTACTTGGGACACCAACCGGGGTACAAAGCAGTTCTACATTCGTGGTTTTGCTATCCCCAATACCAGTACCAACGGTGTTCCAGACGTGGGCACCGGTTCTACCCCCATAGAAGGTATTGATCGTGTTGAGGTTATTAAAGGTCCCGATTCCATCATGACTGGGACCGCGGGATCGTCAGGTGCTATCAATCTTGTTCGCAAGGCCCCTGTCACTGTCCCGCTGCATCAGCTCCGGCTCGATGTCACCGACAAGGGTGAGTTTCAGCAAGCTTTAGACTTGGGCGATGCTATTACTGCGGACAAAGCGTTCAGCTACCGACTCAATATCGTTCACATGCGTGCGCCGGAGAGTGAGCCAGACTACAATGGCACCCGTCGCGACTATATTGCTCCGGTCTTGCGTTGGAAGGACGACAGCACCAGTTTTACTGTGGGTGCAGAGTTCCAGGGTCAACGCCGAGCGCTTGGGCCTGCGACCTATCGATTTGAAGGGAATGTACAGAAACTTTCCAACTACCGCGTTACGGGCAAGGACGACCGTATTGCGTCGGATTCCAAGATTGGCTATTACGAGTTCAGTCATTCGTTTAATGACAACTTAACGTTCGAAAGCAAGGCGACCTATTCCCGAAATGAGTTCCAGCTTAATGTGTGGGAGCCCAATGGCGGTGTTGGAGGCGCGCCGGGATATGGACCTAACGGAGAGGTTAAATCGACGGGGCTTCAGGCGGGCGCCATCACTTATTCGGCAAGCACGCAGAACAACATTATTTACACCCTGAATACCGGGTTCATTGAGCAAAAGTTACTGGCCGGGGTGGATTACCAACGCTACACCACAAACTCGTTCGACACAGATGTAAGGATAGTGGCTTCAGGAAACATCAATGACGGCACCGACTTTGATTTTCCCAAGTTCGGCTATAAATCGCCTAATTATTATCACACCACTAACTATCTGCAGGTTCAGAAGGGCTTGTTGCTTCAGGATTTGATTAAACTGGGAGATCGGACCCACGTAATGCTCGCAGCGCGCCGCACGTTGTACGATGGACAGTCAACAAACTACCTTCCGAACAACCCGGATGAAATCCCTGCCGAGTTGTTGGGGACAAGCACAAAAGATTCTTTCAAAAGTGCGAAATGGGTTCCAAGTTATGGTGTCAGCTACGACGTAACGCCTGACGTTACAGTTTATGTAAACCGCACCAAGGGATTCCAGGCTAACAACACGCTGGACTCGTCAACCAATACGCCGCTGCCGCCACTAGAAAGTGATTCAAAAGAACTGGGCGTCAAGATCAAGCTGAACGACGATGCGCTGACCTTCACGAGTGCCATTTTTCAGATGGAAGAAACAGGCGTACCCATTACCGATGGATTCGGCCGTACAACAGGTTCTCAGGGGCTCAAGTCTAAAGGCATTGACTTTGATTTGAGTGGTGAGATCGTACCGGGATGGGCGGTCGCCGCTAGCTACACCTACACCCATTTTGCTGAGCCACCTCCATCAGAGGGTTTTGACCCTACGTTTTCTGACACCCCTAAAACCATTGGCCAACCCAAGCACTCGGCCAGTGTCTGGACGTCCTATGAACTGCTCGAAGGTCAGTTGAAAGGGTTGGGCGCCGGTATTGGTGTTAACGCTTTCAGTGCTACGGTTAACGGCAGCCCGAATAATTTCAACTACTTTGATCTGCCTGGAGGCGCACAAACAGATGCATCGGTTTTCTATCGTCAGAAAGACTGGTCGTTGACGCTTGGGGTGAAAAATATCTTTGATCGCACGTTGTACTCGTACTCTAGTACTCCGTTGTACATCGGTGTGCGCCCTGAACGAAATACACGCCTGACCCTCAGTTATGACTTCTAAGCAGCACGAGTAGGAAATGAGATACCGATCACCCTACACGAACACTTGATGAAGCCCTATCCCGAAAATGCCCCGATATGATAGGGGTATTTTCGTTTATACGAGCCACAAGCACAATCTTTCGTCACCACCCGGCTACTATGGCCTTCAACCGGAGCTATTTAATATCAAGCTTTGGAGAAAGCGTCATTCCTCTATGTATTACTTTGTTCGCTGGGTAATCGATCTCGTCCTCTCCTGGTATGTAATCAAAGTAAACAACCATTTCTTAAAAGCGGTCAGCCCATCTGGCTGGAAGCCACCTACAACCCGGTATATGACACTGAATGGACGCTGTGCAAGGTAGTAAAGTTTGTATCGATAAATGTTATGGGCTCTAAATCACCGAATGGTTCCGGATAATATTTTGGTGGTTACATCTAGAAACATAATTGCTTAAGCGAAAGGTTAACTTTTTCAGGTCGCCTGGCATTGTTCGACGAACGGTACTTAAGATCACGTCTTGAGTGACGACATAGCTGGAAATATAGACGAGGCTACAATTATGATGCTGCGTAAATTCAACCTTGCTCCACGTTCAGCTCTGTGTTTCGGTTTTTTTTGCCTTATGATTATTGCGTTGGGGATAGTTGCCCTCAAGCAGGCGTCTAGTTTGAAGGCGTCCGAAAGCTTTGTGGAAAATAATGTCGTACCCAGCATATCTATACTCGGAGTAATTGACAGAGAGTTCGTAAGCATCAGAGGTAGCAATGCACGTTTGCGTAACCCCGTAGAGCCAGAAAGCCGTAAAGCCCAAGCTCTTGAAGAATTGAAGAGGGCTAGAGTTAATATCCAGAACTCTTTGTCGAGCTTGCAGCCTTTCATCGTAACGCCACTGGGTAAACAGAAAATTGATGAGCTTTCAAAAAGCCTCGCCAGCTATCAGATAGTACAAGATCAATACTTGTTTTTTGTTTCTTCGGGCAATTTAGACGAAGCGGTTAAGCTTTCCGGTGAGTCGATGAAACAATCTGCTGATGCTGTTGAAATCGACATTAAAGATCTGATAGGTGTTAACAATAATAAAGCTAAAAATGCCGGAGAAGAGGCGAGCCTGATTTATGAGCAAGCTAAGTTTATCGTTGGCGGTTTCATATTGGTTAGCACGATGGCCGCTATTGCAATAGCTCTAATGTACACTCGAAGTATTACTGGCCCGATCAACCAGTCACTTGCCATCGCGGAGCGTATCGCTGAAAACGATCTCACTGGGGTTATCGACGCTCAAGGGCACGATGAAGTGGCTAGGCTTATGCGGGCGTTAGGTGCAATGCAGCAGGGGTTGCGGAATACGCTTACTTTAATATCTGATTCTTCCAACCAGTTGGCCTCAACTTCTGAAGAAATGCATGCTGTCACCGAAGACGCAAATAAAGGCATGCTGCGTCAGAATAATGAAGTAGAAATGGCGGCTACTGCCGTAACCGAGATGAGTGCCGCTGTGGAAGAGGTGGCTAGAAATGCATCCTCAGCCTCTGAGGCAGCCAATCGATCCAACTCCGCCGCATTGGCTGGTCGTGCCCGCGTCGATGAAACCGTGCATGCCATTAGTCTGATGGTCGCAAATGTTGAAGATGCATCGCAAGAGGTACAAGGGCTCGCCGTCATGGCCACAGACATTAGCAAGGTTTTGGACGTGATACGCGCTATCGCAGAACAGACTAATCTTCTTGCGTTGAATGCGGCTATCGAAGCTGCGCGTGCCGGAGAGGCTGGTCGAGGCTTCGCAGTAGTCGCTGATGAAGTCAGAGCTCTGGCTCATCGTACACAGCAATCAACCAGTGAAATTGAGCAGATGATCAGTTCAATTCAAAAAGGCACGGGATCTGCTGTATCGGCAATGGCTCACACGAACACCCAAGCTCAGAAAACGTTGGATACTGCTCAAAGTGCCGGTTCCGCGTTGGTGGAAATTACCGAATCTATCGACAATATTACTGAGCGCAACGTCCTGATTGCGACCGCATCGGAAGAGCAAGCTCAGGTTGCCAGGGAGGTAGATCGCAGCTTGGTGAGTATCCGTGACCTTTCAAATCAAGCGGCAGAGGGCTCCAGTCAAACGGCTATTGCAACATCCGAACTCACGAAGCTCGCGGTTGAATTAAACAGGTTGGTCAAGCAATTTCAAATGTAGAGATAGCCCTCTTTACTGGAAGGTTGCATGCATAGGATCTGCGCCAATTTCATCAAGAATAGCTGTATACGAGCGATCAAGATGCTTGACCTATGATCCAGATACGGGCGCCGTCGCTTACCTTGCTTCGCTGCTGGTGTATTGATGGGAGACAAACTACCTCCAGCACAGGTCAATCCACCAGCTACCCCAGCGCTTCCCTTTCAAACTTTTCCCTGTAGTAGTGATGGCTCAGCGACATCATTGCTTTCAAAGCGTTCCAAGGTTGTACAAAAATAAATAAATGTACAACTCTTCATAAAGTTTGCAATCTCAATGCCGACACGATGTCTGAAACGTTTAATTACATAAAACGTCATTAGCCGAATGAGCCAGATAGAGCCAGGCATTCGAGAAAATGGAGTGTTCTCAACCACACATCTACTACAAACCGTCCCATTCCGGGCTGTGAGAACTCCATGAACATCCTTGCTCCTGCCGTACACCTGGCCGAACGGTTACGCTTCTCCGCGAAATTCGGTGTGCTCGCCATCATCGTCCTAATCCCTTTGGTTCTGCTTGGTACGCGCGTCATCCATCAGATCAACGCAAGCCTTGAGGTCATTCGCTCGGAACAACTAGGCCAGCGTTACCTATTGGAGATAACGCCTGTACTGCGTTTATCGATGTTGCAACGCGCACTCACCAACCGCTTGCTCGGCGGTGACAGCACCGCTCAAGCCGATCTATCGGCCAACCAGTTGAAGTTGGAGGACGCATTTTCGAAACTGGCCGCAACCGACGGGCAGCTCAACACACAGCTGGAAACCGGTGATCGAGTGCACCGCCTGCACGCTGGGGCGCAGCGTTTGATTGAGCTGGCGAAAGCGGATGCCAACCAGAGCGCGATCTTCGATGACTGGAACGATCAGCTCACCGAAACGTTGAACTTCGTGTACTACGTATCGGCCACGTCGGGCATGGTGCTGGATGAAGATTACGCATCGTTATTCATGATCGATCAGAGTACCTTGAGGCTGCCACGACAAATCAATATCGTCGGCCAATTGCGTGGGCTGGCCAGCGGGTTGCATGACGGGCAATCGTTGACTCCGGGTGCGCGCAGCGTCATCAAGTCGATGCTTAAAAACGAGTTGCTCATCCATAATGAACTGCAGCAAAGTCTGGCACTTTTGCGTCGCAGAGAACCCGCGCTTGCCGATAGTATTCAGGCGCCGATCACCCGTGCTTTTGCCAGCCTCGACAGCTTCCGCGCCGACCTCGAAGTATTGATTGGCGCGCCAAGCGACATCATCAGTGGCGTGCAGAACCTGCCCGCCAAGGGCAATGCGGTAGTGGCTGAGTTGTACAAAGCGCAAGACACGCTGCAAGCCGCACTGCTGAATACGCTTGAACGCCGAGTTCAGGAAAAAACGTCGGAACGCCTATTCATTCTCGGCATGTTTATCGTTCTTGGCCTGTTGCTGGTGTATGTGTTCAGCGGCATCTACAGCGCCATGCGTCGCACTATCAACGATGTGTTGATTGCCACCCAACTCATTGCTCAGGGCGACCTGAGCGTGCGCATTCAAGTGCGTGGCAAAGACGAAATGGCCGATGTGGGCAACGGCCTTAACCATATGGTGCAGGCGTTTAGCTCTTCGCTGGCTCAGGTCGAGCGCAGTTCACAATCGGTCGCCGATGCGGCGCAGCGCATTGGGGTGTCGATTGACCGGGCTAAGCGCGCGATGAGCGCACAGCAAAGCGAAACCGAACAAGTCGCTACGGCTATCAACGAGATGACCACCAGCGTTGCGGACGTGGCGCAAAACACCGAGGGCGCCGCCCACGCCGCGGAGCACGCCAGCCAGTCCTCCAACACCGGCCTGGCGAAGATGCAGGAAACCCGCGTGACTATTGAAGCCTTGGCCGATGAGGTGGAGCGCAGTGCGCAAAAGGTTTCGGCGCTTGCGCAACACAGCCAGCAGATCGGCGGCGTTATTGAGGTGATCCGTAACATTGCTGATCAAACAAACCTGCTGGCGTTGAACGCGGCCATTGAGGCGGCCCGCGCCGGCGAGCAGGGTCGAGGATTCGCGGTGGTCGCCGACGAGGTCAGAACGCTGGCCTCGCGCACACAAAACTCCACCGAAGAGATCCGCCGGATTATCCAGGAGCTGCAACTGGCGACAGGCGACGCCGTCGAGCAAATGAAAGCGGGCAAGCTGCGCGCGCAGGAGTGCATCGAGTCCGCTGATCAGGCCTCGGCCAGCCTGGATGCAATCAATGACGGCGTTGAGCAAATCGTCGGCATGAACACCCAGATAGCCAGCGCGGCGGTTCAGCAGCACGCGGTCTCGGAGGATATCAATCGCAATGTGACCGAGATTCGTAACGGCAGTGTGGCGCTGATGGACGGCATAGAGGACAACGCGGTGACTGCGCAGGAGCTCTCGCTGCTGGCAGGAGAACTGCGAACTGTCGTTGCGCGTTTCACGCTTTAGCCGGCACAGGGAAAGGGGCAACTCCTATTTATGGGTTGCCCTAGCCTTTGCTTATGCGCCCACCGATAGCGCATTGAGCCAAGTCACATGTTGTGAGACAAATATTACTTCTCGCCTGAAATTTTTTCGCCTATTGACCCAGAGTAGCGCTAAGTGCCGGCGAGTTGGGATTTTAGCCATAACGAAAAACGCTCCCTACATTCCTGTAGGGAGCGTTTGCTTTGATCGCCGCGCAGACTTTTATATCTTTGCACAACCTCTAGCGTTGGCGTTTCAACTCGGCGCGCCGATCAGAGCGAAGCACTTGCCAGGCCATCCAAGTAACGTTCGGAGTCCAGGGCCGCCATGCAACCTGCGCCAGCAGAAGTGATCGCCTGACGATAGACGTGGTCCGCTACGTCACCGGCCGCGAATACACCTTCAATACTGGTCGCTGTCGCATTGCCTTCACGACCGCCTTGCACCACCATATAACCGTCTTTTAGTGCCAGTTGGCCTTCGAACAGCGATGTATTCGGCGTATGGCCGATAGCGATGAACACGCCGGCCAGCTTTAGCTCGCTGCTGCTGCCATCGTTATTCTTCAGGCGTGCGCCAGTTACGCCCATCGCATCACCCAATACCTCTTCCAGTGTGGCATTGAGCTTAAGCTCGATCTTGCCTTCGGCAACGCGTGCGTGCAGCTTGTCGATCAGGATTTTTTCGGCTCGGAAAGTCTCGCGGCGATGGATCAACGTAACTTTGCTGGCGATGTTGGCCAGGTAAAGCGCTTCTTCGACTGCCGTGTTTCCGCCCCCTACGACGGCAACTTCGCGGTTGCGATAAAAGAAACCGTCGCAGGTCGCACACGCCGAAACACCTTTGCCCATAAAAGCTTCTTCGGAGGGCAACCCGAGATAACGCGCACTGGCACCAGTGGCGATAATCAGCGCATCGCAGGTGTACGTTCCGTCGTCACCCGTAAGCGTTAGCGGTTTGCTGGCCAGATCGACCGCATTAATGTGATCAAACACGATTTCAGTCTCAAAACGCTCTGCGTGTTCTCGCATGCGCTCCATCAACATGGGGCCGGTCAATCCATGCGGGTCGCCGGGCCAGTTGTCGACTTCGGTCGTGGTGGTCAGCTGGCCGCCGGCCTGCATGCCAGTGATCAACAATGGACTCAGATTGGCGCGGGCTGCATAGACCGCAGCACTGTAACCGGCAGGGCCAGAGCCCAGAATAATGACCCTGGCGTGTTTGACTTCAGACATCTAGTGACTCCTGTTCAGGGGGTAGGCCCCTTTTTGTTGTTTTGACTTGGTTGACCTAATGGCCACCTGACGTTCAGGAAGGTTTGTCAGGGGGCGTATTTGAGCGGGTACTCAGTGGTGTATTTGATTTGCTCCATGGCAAAACTCGAGCTGATGTCCGATAGGCCGGGAATCTCAATCAACTGTTTGTAAACCGCGTCGTAGGCTGCAATGTCGGGCACCGCAATGCGCACCAGATAATCGGTATCACCGGCCATTCGATACAGCTCCATCACCTCGGTGATAGCCGCCACGCGCTCATGGAATGTGTGTAGCCAGGAAGCACTGTGCTGGTTGGTTTTGATAGAGACGAAAACGGTTACGGCAACGTTCAGTTTTGCGCTGTCGAGAAGCGCAACCCGCTTACGAACGAAGCCTTCGTCCTCAAGCTTTTGAATACGCCTCCAGCAGGCAGTAGTGCCCAAGCCAATCTGATCAGCAATGGCTCCTACCGCTTGGGTGCTGTCCGCTTGAAGAATTCCCAGTATCGCCAAGTCAAATTTATCCATTTCGCCTCCCGGCCAACATATTAGAATTATATTCGTATTATAGTTCTTCTATAAGTATATTATGCAAAATAATTCGGCTTGATCGCATGTAATATTTCATCACCTTAAATCCTCAGGTGCTCTGAAATGCGTAACATCGAAACACATTGCATTCATGCAGGACGAACCCCAGAAAAGTTCTCTGGGCTGGTGAACACCCCGGTGTTTCGAGGCTCGACAGTGCTTGCTGAGAATTTCGAATCGTGGCAGGCGCATAAAAAGGATGGCAATCCATACGCCTATTACGGCCGCTTTGGCACCCCAACAACTCATTCGTTTGAAAGCGCGATTGCAGAGCTGGAAGGTGGACAACATTCGCTCGTATTCCCTTCAGGACTATCAGCCTGCACCCATTCGCTTTTGGCGTTTGTAGCTGCGGGTGACCATATTCTCATTACAGATAATATCTATGGTCCGACGCGGATGTTTGCCGATCGTGTGCTCAAGCGTCTGGGTGTCGATGTTGAATACTTCGACCCTTTGTGCGGAGCCGGAATTGAGTCAATGCTGCGCGCAAACACCAAGGTAGTATTCACGGAATCGCCTGGTTCACTGACGTTTGAGGTAGCGGATATCCCCGCGATCAGCGCCGCGGCTCACGCAGTAGGCGCTATCGTGATTATCGATAACACTTGGGCGTCGCCCCTTTACTTCAAAGCTTTCGAACACGGCGCAGACGTTTCGATTCAAGCGGCTACCAAGTACATCGTGGGGCACTCCGATGCTCTGTTGGGGACAGCAACAGCTAACGCTCGTGCCTGGCCCCAACTGAAAGCAAGCGCCCATGATTTCGGTGAAACCGCGGGCCCTGATGACATCTTCCTGGCCCTGCGTGGTCTGCGAAGCATGCCCGTGCGGCTGCGCCAGCATTGGGAAAACGGCCTGATGCTGGCGCAAAGCCTACAGAGCAATAGTGCGGTAGCCCGAGTACTGCATCCAGCCCTCCAAAACGATCCGGGTCACGACACCTGGAAGCGCGACTTCACAGGTGCTAGCGGTTTGTTCGGCATACGTTTGGTCGCGCAAAACCCACAGCAGCTCAGTACATTTTTCAACAACCTCAAACTATTTGGTATCGGACTGTCCTGGGGTGGATTCGAAAGCCTTGTGGTGCCCGTAGGAATACCTGAGCGAAGCGTCAAGCCGGCGGCAGAAGGTTATTTGGTGCGGGTTCACGCAGGTCTTGAACATATCGACGATTTACTTGAAGACTTCCACCGCGCACTGCATCTGGCCTTCGCACCGACGCAGTTTGCTGTCGCCTGAACGTCCCCTGCGTCAATGCATAAAGACCTCGAGAGAGGCTTAACTTAATTCTTAGGTAAATACGAACATGAACTTCGTTCTAACTCAAGATATTCCAGATGCGCGCTACTTGGCAGAGGTACAGACCGAATGCCTCGTGCTGGGAATCAACCGCAATGATTTGTCAGGCACCGCGAAGGCATTCGACGACTTGACCGATGGCTTGCTCACCCGCGTGATTGAAGCAGACGAACTGGAGAACGAAACAGGCAAGACGCTTCTGCTACACGCACCGCGCGGCCTGAATGCGCGTCGAGTGTTGTTGGTTAGCTTCGGCAAGAGCGCCAGTCTCACGCAACAAAACCTGCAAAAAGCGCTTTGTGCAGGCGCTGAGGCGCTCAAAGTCAGTGGCTGCGCTGATGCGGTATGGTGCCTGAGCGCAACCACGATGACTGTCGCAGATGAGTGTCAGGTGCTTGCATCGGTGCTCGCGCTTCGGGACGCTTACTATACGTTCGGTGCGCTCAAGAGCAGCCGAAGTGAAAAACGTCGCCCGCTGGATCATGTCCGCTTACTGATCAAGGGGCCGCACGACGCAGCAGAGGCTTCGGTACTTCGCGGGGTTGCCATCGCTGATGGTCTCGATCTGTGTCGTGATCTTGGGAACCTTCCGCCGAATATTTGCACGCCGACCTATCTGGCAGAGTCTGCACTGACGATGGCTGATCAGTTTCCGGTTGAAGTGCAGGTCATGGACCAAGAGCAAATCGCCGCATTGGGAATGAACGCTTTCCTGGCAGTGGCTCAAGGTTCAACGCAGCCGCCCCGATTTATCGTGATCAAACACAACGGCGCACAAGCAGCGCAGGCACCGGTGGTGCTGGTAGGCAAAGGCATCACCTTTGACTCCGGCGGCATATCGCTAAAGCCGGGTGAAGCCATGGACGAGATGAAATATGACATGTGCGGCGCAGCTGCGGTCATAGGAACCCTGCGTGCAGCCGCGCAGATGAAGCTGGCGCTGAACGTCATCGGCGTCATTGCCGCATGCGAGAACATGCCAGGCCCTAACGCTGTTAAGCCCGGTGACGTAATCACCAGCATGCTCGGCAAGACCATCGAAGTGCTCAACACCGACGCAGAGGGTCGCCTCATTCTTTGTGACGCTCTGACCTATTCCGAGCGATTTGAACCGGCCTGCGTGATCGACGTAGCCACGCTGACTGGAGCTTGCATCGTTGCACTCGGTCACGTTCACAGTGGGCTGTACGCGAATGATGAGGCGCTGGGCAAGGAGGTGCTGCAGGCAGCTCATGCTTCAGGAGACAGCGCCTGGAGAATGCCTCTGGATGAGGCTTATCAAGAACAACTCAAATCCAATTTCGCCGATCTCCCAAACATCGGTACGAAGGGCGCGGGGAGTGTCACTGCAGCCTGCTTTCTCTCGCATTTCGCAACGAGCTACCCATGGGCGCACTTGGATGTTGCCGGCACCGCGTGGCGAAGCGGCCCGCAGAAGGGCGCAACCGGGCGTCCCGTCAGGTTGTTGACTGAGTTTCTCATCACTCGCGCGCATTCAACCCAACATTAATTACTTTGCTTGAACTTCAAGGATCTGCCACGCAATGAATAACCCACTATTGCAACCTTACGATCTGGCCCCGTTCTCCATCATCCGTCCAGAGCATCTTAAGCCCGCGATCGACTTGATTCTCGCAGACAACCGTAATGCAATCGCGAAGCTCCTGAAGCAGCAGAAAATAGCGCCGACCTGGAAGGGTCTGATTCTGCAGCTTGATGAACTCAGTGCCCGACTGCAGCGCGCGTGGGTACCAGTTTCCCACCTGAACGCCGTTTGTAATACGCCCGAAATTCGCGAGGCGTATGAGTCCTGTCTGCCTGCATTAAGTGAGTATTCCACGGAGCTCGGTCAGAACCGTGACCTTTTCGATGCGCTGTACGCACTCTCTATCAGTGCTGAGAGCCAGCATTTCAACCCGGCGCAGAAGAGTGTGCTAGAGCAAGAGCTTCGTGCCCTTCGTTTATCGGGCATCGACCTGCCACCTCATGAACAAGCGCGGTTCAAAATTATCAGCGCTCGACTTTCCGAACTCTCCAGCCACTTTGCGAATCAGGCGTTGGACGCGACTCAAGGCTGGACAAAAGCAATCACTGACGAAGCAGATCTGGATGGCCTGCCAGCCGACGCCAAAGCACAACTTGCAGCCGCGGCATCGGCGCGCGGTAGCGCAGGGTGGTTGATAACCCTCGAACAACCCAGCATCCAGGCCATCCTGACCTATGCAAAGGACCGGGCATTACGTGAAGAGGTTTACGTTGCTAATACGACGCGCGCCTCGGATCAGGGGCCTCGCGCAGGCATGGAAGACAACACCCAAATCATTACGGAAACACTCGCGTTGCGCGCCGAAATGGCGGCTTTGCTGGGGTATTCGAACTATGCCCAATTGAGTCTGGCAACAAAGATGGCCGACACCACTGAGCAGGTGCTGGAGTTTCTAGACGCGCTGAATCGCCATGGCCAGGAGCCTGCACGCCGCGATTTGAGCGCGCTAAAAATATATGCTGCAGCTCAGGGCAGCAGCGATCTCAAACCATGGGACATGGGTTTCTACAGCGAGAAAATGCGTAAAGAATTGCTTGATCTGTCTCAGGAAGACATCCGCCAGTATTTCCCGGTTGATCACGTGCTTAATGGGTTGTTTGATATCTCTCGGTTGCTGTTCGGCATTGAGGTGCGTGAACTCAGTGACTTTGATCGGTGCCATCCCGATGTAAGACTTTTTGAAGTCGTAGAAGAGGGCGCGTCTATCGGCCGTTTCTACCTGGACCTGTATGCTCGCGCCAATAAACGCGGTGGTGCGTGGATGGATGTCGTCACCACGCGTCGTCGTGACGCTCACGGCGAACTGCATCAGCCTGTGGCTCAGTTGGTGTGCAATTTCACACCCGCCGGCGAAGGCCATCCGGCCTTGTTGACTCATGACGAAGTTACGACTTTATTCCATGAGTTTGGCCACGGTTTGCACCATTTGTTGACACGCGTTGAGGAAGCTGGGGTATCAGGCATCAATGGCGTTGCATGGGACGCGGTCGAGCTTCCTAGCCAATTCATGGAGAACTGGTGTTGGGAAGAGCTAGGGCTCAAGCTCATTTCCGCGCATTTCGAGACCGGCGAGCCGTTGTCTCCTGAGCTTCTGGAAAGGATGCTTGCGGGCAAAAACTTCCAGTCAGGGCTTGCGACGCTCCGCCAGGTCGAACTGGCGCTATTTGATTTCGAACTGCATGCCACCCATGGCGATGGACGTAGTGTTCAAAGCGTCCTCGATTCGGTACGCAGTCGCGTGTCCGTCATGCCTCCACCTCACTACAATCGCTTCGCGAACACGTTCTCACATGTATTCGCTGGCGGTTATGCTGCGGGTTACTACAGCTATAAATGGGCTGAAGTGCTTTCTGCTGACGCTTATTCGCGCTTCGAGGAAGCAGGCGGAATTGATAGGAGTGTCGGCCAATCATTTCGTGAAACCATCCTGGCTTCAGGTAGTTCACGGAGCGCGATGGAGCTTTTTGTCGACTTCCGTCAACGCGAACCTGACTTGCAAGCGCTGTTGCGACACAGTGGTTTTGAGAACGTAACACCCTTAGCGATCTAACTTCCCACCGCCCACCATGATCAAGCGGCCAATCGCTTGATCATGGGAAACCGTTTACAACCAGCACGACTGTTTTCCTGCATCAGTGTGCAGCGCTTTTTTTGCCGCCGACGCTGGTGTGGAGAAGGAGGCGTTCCCCGCACCCGAGAAGTTTGCAAGCAATCTGCGCCGGGATTCTTGCTGGCGATGAAATGATGCTGAAATCTATCAGGACTCACTAAATGCAACCGTTATCCTGACGCGCACATAAGCGATGGTGGTGAACCATGTTGCCCAGCTTCGAGAGGCTGGTGGATGCTACCCCTTCATTGGTCTTTCTTGAGTTCCGCTTCTAAGTGCTCAACGAACACGCGCACCCTGTACGGAACTTGCTGACGCGTCGGCAGCACCGCCGTGATCGACAGCTGCTCGGGCAGCACATCCTCAAGGTTCACCATTACGAGTGAGCCTTCTGCAAGCTCATTGCGGATATCCCAATAGGTCAGCATGGCCAGCCCCAGACCTTGTTTGCTTGCGGTGCGCACCGCCTCAACACTGTTGGCGCAAAACGCGCCCTGAGCCCGAATGGCCACGGCGTTCTCGCCGCTGGTGAATGGCCAGTAGGGCATGCTGTGCAACGCGATGCACTGATGATGGTTGAGGTCATCCAGCACCGTCGGTGTGCCCCATTGCGTCAGGTAGGCTGGGCTTGCGCAGACTACACGCGGATTTGGTGCCAGGGGTGTGGCCACCAACGTTGAGTCGCGCAGTGTGGCGATGCGGATGGCCACATCAATGCCGAGCCCGGCGATGTCGATGATGCTGTCCGATAATGTCAGGTCGACCTTGAGCGTTGGGTTGTCAGCCAGCAGGGCTGGCAGCAGCGGCATGATAACGGTTTGGCCGAAGACGCTGGGCGCGGTGACCCTCAATGTGCCGCTGGCACTGCCCGCACTGGTTTTCAACGTGGCCCGCGCAGCTTCGTTGGCCTCAAGCATGGTCTTTGCGTAAGGCAGGTACATTTCGCCTTCCGGCGTGAGTGCGACGGAGCGTGTGGTGCGGTGTACCAGGCGCACACCCAGCTCTTTTTCCAGGGCCGCCAGACGCCGTGAGACGGTCATCGCCGACAGCCCAAGCCGCCGCGCAGCCTCGGACAAACTGCTGCTGATGGCGACGTTAGCGAACACCTCTATCTCGGGAATCTGCATGGTTATAACCGTTTGCGTTAAGGCGCCTTATTGCAAGCGTGCGCTTCTAATGGGCGATTGCCACGCTTATCGTCGTGGCTGGCGAATAATTGAGGGCAAATCATGACAGCACTAAACTCGCGCATTGTAACTCCATTCGATATGGGCGCTCTTAAGCTGAACAATCGCATGGCGCTTGCTCCCATGACACGCGTCAGTGCGAGCGAGAGCGGCAATGCCACACCTGCGATGGCGCGATACTACGAGCGTTTTGCCCGTGGCGGTTTTGGCTTGGTCATCACGGAGGGGATCTACACCGATCGGCAGTATGCCCAGGGCTACCTGAACCAGCCCGGTATCACGGACAGCGAACAGGCGCTTGCCTGGCGCGAGGTAGTCGAGGCGATTCATCGCCATGAGAGCGCAGCAATCGCGCAGATCATGCACGCCGGCGCATTGAGCCAGGCGAACCGTTTTGTTGAGCAATCTGCTGGCCCTTCGGCCATTCGCCCTAAAGGCGAACAGATGAAGTTCTATTACGGCGAGGGGGCGTATCGAGTGCCCCAGGCCATGAGCGATGAAGCTATCGCGGATGCCATTGAGGGGTTTGCCCAGGCGGCTAAACGGGCTGTTGGAATCGCGGGCTTTGACGGCGTTGAGATCCATGGTGCCAACGGCTACTTGCTGGATCAGTTCATGACAGGCTACTCCAATCAACGCGAAGATCGATGGGGCGGTGATGTTCGCCAGCGCTTGAGCCTGACGCTTGAGGTCATTGCAGCGGTGAAGAAGGTGGTCGGGCACTCGCCGGTCGGTGTGCGTATATCCCAGGGCAAGGTCAATGACTTTCAGCACAAATGGGCGGGTGGGGAACATGACGCACAGACGATCTTCGGCAGCTTGGCTGACGCTGGGGTCGACTTCATCCATGTGACGGAGCATCAAGCCTGGCAGCCGGCCTTCAGCGGTAACGAGGCAAGCCTGGTAACGCTGGCTCGCCGTTATGCGCCTGGTGTCGCGTTGATTGCGAATGGCGGAGTGCAGGACTTGAGCAGCATTGAACAAACCCTGCAGGCTGGCGCAGATATTGTCGCTGTCGGCAAGGCTGCCTTGGCCAATCCGGACCTTGTACAACGGTTGCTGGAGGGACGCGCGCCGGAACCCTTCGATCCGTCGTTGCTTGCGCCGATTGCCCACATCAAGGACAGCGAGCTGAATTAGGTGCAGTGAGTTACAGATCGGCGGGTGGATTCGCTACTATGTACGCCAATCACCGCCACCCGATCCAAGCCTTTGGAGCACCGAATGCCAAGCCAGAAGAACGTGGCCGCCGAAAGCGGCGCGCCGATGATTCCTGAACAGCGTCGCGAGTTGATCTTGCGTCAGTTGCGCAAACAGCATGTGCTGAGTGTTCACCAGTTGATGGAGATGTTCGACTGCTCACACATGACGGTGCGCCGCGATATCGCGTTGCTTGAGCAGGAAGGCCTGGCGTATTCGGTGACGGGCGGTGTGCGCATTGCCAGCCAGCTTCACAGTGAGCCCAGCCACCAGGTCAAGGCCGTGGTTGAGTTGCCGCAGAAGCAAGCGATGGCCAAACTCGCGGCCCGTCTCCTGTTGGCGGACATGACTATTTATTTGGATGCCGGCACCAGCACCCTGGAGATCGTGCCCTATATCAAACTGCTCAGTGGCATGACGGTGGTGACCAATGACTTCGGCGTGGTTCAGGCGTTGATGGATGCACCCCACGTGACGGTGATTCATACCGGTGGGCAGCTCGACCATTCCAATCATTCCTGTGTCGGCGGCCTGGCGGTGACGACACTGCGTCAGGTGGTGACGGATATCGCGTTTATCTCGACCAGCTCCTGGGACCTGCGACGCGGCATCACCACACCGTCGGCGCTGAAGGTGGAGGTCAAGCAGGTGGCCATGCAATCGGCGTCCCAAGTGGTGCTGGTGGCCAGCAGCTCCAAGTACGGCACGTTCAGCATGTACAAAATTGCCGGGTTGGAGCAGTTCGATGTGATCATCAGTGATGACGCATTGGCGCCTGCGGCGGCGGATGGGATTCGCAAGCAAGGGGTCGAATTGATGTTGCCGTCCGACCCCCAGCCAGCCTAACGCGCCTTTTCAGTCTCTTGCATGAATTGCCCCAGCTCCTTGCTGTAAAACTTCGCCATGCTCGTGGTGCCATGGCCACGGGTGTCGGCACTGGCAGGGATGAGCAGCAGCCGTGCGTGCTTGAGCTCTTTCATCGACGCTTCCAACCGTCCGGTTTCCGGAGGGTTGCGCTCATCGTCCGCCGAGTTGATGACCAGCACCGGCGCCTGGATCTTGTTCAGACCGAGGGCTGCGTTGTAGTCGGCGGAAGATTGCCATTGGTAGATGAAGTCATTGGCGTCTGCGGTTTGCGCGGCATTCAAGCGCTCATCCACCAACTTGTCGGCCAGCGCTCGGGTCGGTGCCGCCGCCTGATAGGCGAGGGTGCCGCCGCTGGTGCCAACGCTGAACATCGCGTTTGCCAGGCGCAGGGACGGCGGTTGCGCGCTGTAGTTACCGTTGTTCCAGGCCGGGTCTTGCTTGATCGACTCCACCAGCAAACGGCGCATCATCCAGTTGCGCGATGACATCTCGGTGGGTTGGGACGCCATGGGCACCAGCGCGTCCATCATCTGCGGCCAGGTCTGGCCCCACATCCAGGTTTGCATACCGCCCATGGAGTTGCCGATGATCAGCCGCAGGTGCTTGATCCCCAGGCCTTCGGTAACCAATCGATACTGGGCTTGAACCAGGTCGGTGTAGTTGTACTCGGGAAACTTTGCGCGCAGGCCGTCGGAGGGTTTGCTGGACTGGCCCACGCCGATGCCGTCGGTGGAGATGATGTAGTACTTGCTGGCGTCCAGCGGCTGCCCGGAGCCGAACAGTTCGCCGCCAAAATCCTTGCTCAGCACATCGCTGCCGGGCCGGTAGGTGCCATGCAGGTAGAGGATGGCGGGGTTCTTGGGGTTGCCGAGGGTGATGTAGTGCAGTTTGAGGTTGGCGAGTTTTTCACCGGTGTGAAAGGTGAACTGCGGGGCGATCCAATCGCCCTCGGTCGCGGCCGGTAACGACGCGGCGCCGACGGCGGAACTGATCAACGCCAGGGACAACAACAGCCCGACCGCGGGCCGTGGACTGAATCTATGCATGGGTATTTCCTATTGTTTTTGTTTTAGGAGCCCGTGCGCACCAAGGTATGCAGGGGCTTGATCACTTAGCGCGCTTTCCAGTCCCGCAACCATTGCAGCCCTGCCGAGGTATCGCTCTTGGGGCGGTATTCGCAACCGACCCAGCCGTCGTAGCCCAACTCGTCAATCAGCTCGAACAGGTAGGGGTAGTTCAATTCACCCAGGTTCGGTTCGTGTCGGTCGGGTACGCCGGCAATCTGAATATGGCCAATGCCGTTGATGTCGCGAAGCAGTTTGACCGCCAAATCACCTTCGACGATCTGGCAGTGATAGCAGTCAAACTGCACCTTCAAATTGCTTGCGCCGACCTCCTTGCAGATCGCGTGTGCCTGGTCCTGTCGGTTGAGGAAAAACCCCGGCATGTCGCGAGTGTTGATCGGTTCCAGCAACACCGTCACGCCAGCCTGACGTGCTTGGGCGGTGGCGTAAGCCAGGTTCTCGAGGTACACCGCGTGATGGCGCTCACGGTGCTGCTCCGAGGGCAGCAGGCCGGCCATCACGTGGATGCGGGTATTGCCTAGCACGGCGGCGTATTCCAGGGCACGGTCGAAGCCGGCGCGAAATTCGCTTTCGCGGCCCGGCAGGGTGGCGATGCCGCGTTCGCCCGCCGCCCAGTCGCCGGGCGGCGCGTTGAACAGGGCTTGAACCAGGCCGTTGTCGCTCAGGTGCTGTTTGAGTACCTGGGCGCTGTATTCGTAGGGGAACAGATACTCCACGGCATCAAAACCATCGGCCGCAGCCGCTGCGAAGCGCTCCAGAAAAGCGTGTTCGGGGTAAAGCATGCTTAGGTTGGCAGCAAAGCGAGGCATGTGAACTCCTGATGAAAAACGATCAGACAAAAGGCCAGATCAACAGGGTGATAAGGAAGCCGAGCGTGCCGAGGAGGGTGGTGATCACCGTCCAGGTCCGCAGGCCGTCTGCCACGTTGAGGCCGGCCAGCTTGGTGAAAATCCAGTAGCCGGCGTCGTTGATGTGCGACATCGCCAGCCCGCCACCGCCCATAGCCAGGCACAGCAGGGCCATGTGGTTGGGCGTCAGGTTAAGCGTGGCGATCAACGGACTGATGATACCTGCGGTGGTTACCAGCGCCACGGTGGTGGAGCCTTGCACGGCGCGCAGCAACATGGTCAGCAAAAAGCCCAGGGCCAGCACCGGCAGCCCGGTGGTACGCAGCAGGTCGGAGACCACCGCGCCGATGCCGGTATCCACCAGTACCTTGCCGAATACGCCACCGGCACCCGCAATCAAAATCACCATGGCCACACCCGGCAGCGCCGAGCCAATTACATCGGAGACCTGGGTACGGCTCCAGCCGCGACGGGAACCGAGCAGCCAGGCACACAGCAAGGTGTCGAGCAGCAGCGCCACCAGGGGCGCACCGAGCACGGTCATGATGCCGCGCAGGGTTGATTCGACAGGCAGCAGTGACGTCGCCAGCGTACCCAGCAAAATCAACACGATCGGCAATAGGATCAAACTGACGATCAAGCCGAAACCCGGCGCAGGGGCGGGTGGCAGCTTGGCCACGATACTGCTGGTGGATTCCTCCAGGCCCATGTGCGAGACGGTCTCTGCACCTTGTTGCGCCTCTTGGGTTTTGCCGTCTTGCCAGGCGCGCAGGTCGTCGTTGGTGACGTGCGGGCCGTAGACTTCGGCGCGGATATCATCGGACATCGGGTAGAAGCGGCGCGTCATGCGCCCCGCCACGCGATAGCCGACGTAGCACAGGAACGCCGTCAGCGGCAGCCCGAACATCAGCACCCGGCCCAGGTCCGCACCCAGTTGGCTGGCGGCGGCGACCGCACCTGGGTGCGGTGGCAGAAATGCATGCACCGTAAGCAGCGCTGCGCACATCGGCAACGCGAACATCAGCAACGGCTTGCGAGCGCGACGAGCCACACCGTAGGCCAGCGGCATGAGGATGATCACCCCCACCTCGAAGAACACCGGCACGCCGATAATGAAACCGGCAATCGTCAAGGCAAGGGGCGTGCGTCGATTACCGAAGCGTTCAATCAGGGTCTTGGCCAGCGCCTCGGCACCGCCCGACAACTCAATGATGCGGCCGATCATCGCGCCCAAGGCAATGATGATCGCAATGTGGCCGAGGGTCTTGCCCATGCCGCCTTCAATGGTGGCGACCAGATCGGCAGGTTTAACTCCCGCCACCAGGGCCACCATAATGCTGACCAACATCAGCGCCACGAACGGCTGGAATTTGTATTTGAGCACTAGGAACAGCAGCAAGGCGATGCCTAGGCCTGCGGTCGCCATCAGGATAAGCGGGCTCATGAGCGCGGCCCTTCATGGAAAACGCAGGATGGTTTTTTGTCGCTGCAAACATCAACACGAAACTTGATAGTGGTCATGCTGGAAGGTCCTGTTGTTTTTATTGTTAAGGGTGTTGCGGGTGGAAACGGTGCCTACCAGTGCGCGCCGAAAACGCTTTTAAGCTCGGCCAGCGCTGCAGCATCCAGCGGCGCCGGACGCGGGTTGCTCATCAGCCACAGGCGTGCGGTTTCTTCGAGTTCTTCGAGGGCGTAACTGGCCTTGGAAACTGAGCTTTCCCAGACCACCGGGCCCAAGCGCTCGAGCATTACGCCACGCACACTGTTGGCGAGGCGTGCGACCTGGTCCGCCACATCGGGCGCGCCGGGGCGTTGATAGTTGATCAGCGGGATATGCCCGACCTTCATCACCTGGTACGGCGTCAGCGGGGGCAGGATGTCATCCTGGCCCCAAACACCGGCAAGCGTCAGGGCCACCAAATGTGTGGAATGGGTATGCACCACACCACCGACGCCAGGGTTGCGATCGTAAACCTGGCGATGCAAGGCCAGGGTTTTTGACGGTTTGTCGCCAGAGACCCATTTGCCCGTAAGGTCGACCTTGGCGATCAACGCAGGGTCAAGGCGGCCCAGGCACGCATCGGTTGGCGTGATCAGCCAGCCGTCATCCAGGCGCGCGCTGATGTTGCCAGCGCTGCCGACTGTGTACCCTCGCTGATAAAGACTGTGACCGACGATGCAGATCTCTTCGCGCAAGGCGTTTTCGTTGCTCATTGCGCACCTCCTGCCAGTTGCTTAAGTGCTTTGTCGAAAAAGTCTCTACCGCCGAAATTGCCCGACTTGAGGGCCAGCGCCAGCGGTTCGGCAGTGTTGCTGAGGGTCGCGGGAACACCAGGATCAATCTGCGTGCCAATCTGCAGTAGGCGCACGCCCAGGGCGGTGACTACGGCGCCAGAGGTTTCACCGCCGGCGACCACGAAGCGTCTTACGCCGGCCTGACGTAGGGCTTGGGCAATTTCTCCCAGGGCGTTCTCTACCAATTCGCCTGCGCGTTCGGCGCCTAGTTGCTGTTGCACCGCCTTGAGTTCATCCGCAGGGCTGGTGGCATAGATCAGTACGGTGTGTGGGTTGCTCAGGGCAAACGCCACGGCATCCGCCACTACCGACTCACCCGCCGCCAGGGCTAGAGGGTCGATGCGCAGCGCCGGTCGTCCGGCTTCGATCCACGCGGCGACTTGGCCGTTGGTGGCAATCGACGCGCTCCCTGCCAGCACCACCTCGCCACCGGGTACGGTAGGTAAGGAGGCTGGATCGAAGTCGCGAAGTTTGCCGGCCCGGCGGAAGTTGTCGGGAAGGCCCAAGGCCAGGCCGGAACCGCCGGTTAACAGCGGCAGATCACTGCAGGCGCTGCCGAGGGTGTGCAGGTCTTGGTCACTGAGGGCATCCGCGATGGCCATGCCTATGCCTTGGGCGCGCAGCTCTGCAATCCGTTCGCGCACGTGTGACACACCTTGGGCGATGGTGTCGTAGCGCAGCAGGCCAACCTTTTGTGTGGTTTGTGATTGCAGTACGCGGACCAGATTGGCGTCGGTCATCGCGGTCAGCGGGTGGTGCTGCATGCCTGACTCATTGAGCAGTTGATCCTGCACAAACAAATGACCGCGGAAAATGGTCCGGCCATTTTCCGGAAACGCCGGGCAGGCCAGGGTGAAATCACTGTCCAGCGCCTTGAGCAGGGCCTCGCTGACCTGGCCGATATTGCCGGCGGCCGTCGAGTCGAAGGTGGAGCAGTACTTGAAGAAAATCTGCTCGCACCCTTGTGCGCGCAGCCATTCAAGGGCTGCCAGGGAGTCGGCTACCGCCTGCGCCGCCGGGACAGTACGCGACTTCAGCGCAATCACGATCGCATCGGCATCCAGCGTCGCAGCGACTTCATCGCTGGGGATACCGATGCTCTGCACAGTACGCATGCCGCCGCGCACCAGCATATTGGCCAGGTCTGTGGCCCCGGTGAAGTCGTCGGCGATGCAGCCCAGCAACGGGCGTGCGCTAGGTAGGTTCATGGGCAATCCTTATTCGGTTTCGGTCTTGGCAGTCGGGAGCTCAATGCCAGGGAAAATCTTGATCACCGCCGAATCGTCCTCACGCCCGAACCCGGCACTGGAGGCCTGCATGAACATCTGGTGAGCGGTGGCTGACAATGGCAGCGGAAACTTGCTGGCCCGTGCGGTATCCAGCACCAGGCCCAGGTCCTTGACGAAAATATCGACGGCCGAGAGCGGCGTGTAATCAGCCTTGAGAATGTGTGGCACGCGGTTCTCGAACATCCAGGAATTGCCCGCGCTGTGGGTGATCACTTCATACAGTGCATCGGCCTCGACGCCTTCACGCAGCCCCAGTGCCATGGCTTCTGCGGCAGCGGCGATATGCACGCCGGCCAGCAGTTGGTTGATGATCTTTACCTTTGAGCCCAGGCCATGGGCATCGCCCAGACGATAGACCTTGCCGGCCATGCCCGTGAGCACGTCATCGGCTTTTGCATAAGCCTCGGCTGGGCCGGAAGTCATCATGGTCATCTCACCGGCCGCCGCTTTGGCTGCACCACCGGAGATCGGTGCATCCAGGTACAGCAACCCTGCGTTGATCAAGCGCTGGCCCAGGTCTACCGCGTAGGTAGGGGCCACCGTGGCGCAACCAATCACCAGGCTGCCAGGGCGCAAGGCGGCGACGGCGCCATGTTCACCAAACAGGACCGTCTCGGTTTGTTCGGCATTGACCACGACGGTGATGATCACATCGCACGCGGCGGCCATCTGGACAGGCGAGCTGCAGGCAACGCCCCCTTCACTGGCGAACTGCTGCGTGACGGTTTCTCGCACATCACAGGCATGCACGTTGAAGCCGCTGCGCAACAACGAGCGGGCAATGCCCAGCCCCATCGCGCCTAAGCCGATAACACCAACATTCTTGTTATTCATGGAGGCTCCGTAGCAAGGCTGTGGGTACGTGGGCGCCGCAGAGGTGCAGGCGATCGTCCAGATACAGGTAAGGGGCGGGAAGCTTATTCGGGGAGGTGTCGATCATCGTTGCCATCCTGTTTTGTTTTTTTGTCAGGGTGTCATGCGGGTTGAATAGATAATCCACCAATGATCAGATTATGTGAAGTTATTTTTTTGATTTAACAATATTTAACATCGCCGCGGGTCGCTGCGAGGCTTCAGCGTTGAGAACACAGGCGTTGAAACGCAAAGTGAGCACGGCTTTTGGCGGTGCTCACTGGAAGGCTGTGCGGTGTTACGTCAGGAATTAACGCGAGTAGGTGACTTCTGCGGTCCAGTTCGACGGTTTCTGGTTGTGCAGGTCCCAGAACGCCTTTGCAATGCCAACCGCCTCCTCGGATTCCGGTTCGACGAACGCGGCCACAGTGACCGTGGCCACATGCACGTTGTGGGTTTTGGCCGACTCGAAGAGGCCTGCCGTCAATGCACGAATACCGGCCTTTCCCAGACTCAACGAAAGATAATCTGCATTCGGTTCGATGCCGAAGAAGCCACCCGTCAGCAGGAGTGTGCCGCTCTTGCGCGCGTACATAAGGTTGAGGCTGACCTGCGCTGCGGCCAGTGCGCCACCGATGTTGACGTTAAGGTCGTGGTTGAAGGTGTCGAGCGGCTGCTCGGCAAGGGTTGCTTGGCGAATGATCGCGGCGTTGTAGTGCGTTTCATCGAGACCGCCAAAGCGTGCGTGCGTGTGTTCGACCAACTGTGCGATAGCCTGCGGATCTGCGGCATCGACCTGCTCGGCGTAAGCCTCATAGCCCGCATCCTGCAGGCGCTTTACCAGTGCCTGGGTGTTGTCCAGGTTGCGCGCGCTGAGTACGACCCGGAAGCCTTCACGGGCGAAAAGTGCAGCAGTTTCATAGCCAATGCCAGGCCCGGTGCCGATGCTTAGAAAAGTCTTCATAACGGTTATCTCTCTATCAGGTTTGGATGTTGCACGCAGGCTAACAGTTGCATAATTGGAGATAATCATTGGACGGTGAATAACTATCATGCAAAAAATGCACGAGTTGTTGGGCCGCGTGACGCTGGATGAGTTGGCGGCGTTTGTGGCAGTGGTGGAAGCGCTCAGCTTCACTGAAGCGGCCAAAGTGATAGGGCGCGACGCTACGATTGTCTCGCGTCGGGTCGGGCAGTTGGAGGAGCGCCTTGGTATACGTTTGCTCTCCAGGACCACGCGGCGCGTGGCGCTGACCGAGGTGGGGACGCTGTATTACCAACGGGTTCGCGCATTGCTGGATGAGTTGGACGGCGCTACCCAGGAGGCGAGTAACTTCGCCACCAGCCCTCAGGGTTTGCTCAGGGTGTCACTGCCCATCACCTTTGGCCGTCGATGGGTTGCGCCGCTGCTGCCTGCGTTTATTGCCCAGCACCCGAAAATCCGTGTGGATGCACGCTTTGCTGATCGGTTCGTGGATGTCGTGGCGGAAGGCTTCGATGTGGCGATTCGCGTCGGCGTTCTGCGCGACAGCACGCTGGTAGCCAAACAGATCGCGCCTTTTCGCAATCGGCTATATGCCGCGCCCAGCTACATCGCGTCCCATGGCCTGCCCCAAACCCTTGAAGGGTTGGCCGAGCATGCGTGCCTGGGATTCTGCAGCCTCTCCAGCTGGCCGGATTGGGTGCTGAAAAACGGCAGCCAGCAAAAGACTTTTCGACCGACGGGGCCGCTGATATCCGACAGTTCGGAGTCGCTTTTACAGGCGGCGGTAGAAGGTGTTGGGATCATTCTCACGCCTGATTGGCTGGCTGGCGCGGCGGTGCGCGATGGCAAGCTTGTGCAAGTACTGACCCAATGGGAGGGGGCCGAAGCGGGAGGCATCTACGCCGTGATGCCTCCGGGGCGGCTGGTTCCGACGAAGACAAGGGTGTTTGTCGATCAAATTACACATGCGATTCAAGCGGGTTGGGAACAGTAAGCAGAGATTGCCAATTAACAAAATAAAATTGTGTTTGTGAAAAATTTATATTGATTTTTTTTAAGGTGGAGCGGCCTTAGCATAAATCCACCTTCAAAAAGCCGCCGGGCAGCGACCACGGTGTCCGGCACCACAAACCAATAAAAAGTTGTTATCGGAGTCCTGATGAGTCTTTCTCCTTTCCACCTCGCAATCCCTGTGTATGACTTGGCCGCCACACGTCACTTCTACGGTGAGGTGTTCGGTCTTTCCGAAGGTCGCTCCAGCAACCAGTGGGTCGACTTCGATTTCTACGGCCATCAGTTGGTCATCCATGAGCACCCAAAAACTGCTTCGCAGGAAAGCGTGCACAGCAACCCCGTAGACGGCCACGACGTGCCGGTTCCGCACTTCGGCATCATCCTGGAGTGGGCGCAATGGGAGGCCCTGGCCGAACGTTTGAAAGCGCGTGAGACCCAGTTTGTGATCGAACCCTACATCCGCTTCCAGGGCCAGGTCGGCGAACAGGCCACCATGTTCCTGTTCGACCCGTGCGGCAATGCGTTGGAGTTCAAGGCGTTCAAGGATATGAGCCAGCTCTTCGCTAAATAATAAAAACCTGGCGCACATCAAAGAGTGCGCCAGGAACACATAAATGAGCTGGAAGCTCATGAATCTAGCTACTGCTTAAAGCAGTCCTTTCATTCCAACAAAAAGGCTAGACATGAAACGTATCCCCTTAGTTTGGCAAATCGTTGCCGGGCTGTTGCTTGGCGTGCTCGTGGGTTGGTATTTCAATACCCACCCGGAAAATCAAGTATGGGTAAGTACCGAAATCCTTAAACCGCTCGGGGATATCTTCATCAAGATGATGAAGATGGTCGTCGTGCCAATTGTTTTCTGCTGCATGATCCTTGGCATTGCCGGGGGCGGTGATAACAAATCGTTTGGGCGCATGGGCGCAAAGTCGTTGATCTACTTCTTTGCAATCACCAGCCTCGCCATCGTGCTTGGCTTGTGCTTCGCCAACCTGTTCGAGCCGGGCAAAGGCACCGAAATCGCAGGGATCGCCCACAACGCGGCAGCCGTGCACATGGAACCGTCGAAAGGCGCGCTGATCATCCTGCAAAACATCGTGCCCGATAACGTGATTGTCGCGATGTCGGAAGCCAAGTTGTTGTCGGTGCTGTTCTTTGCCGTGCTGCTGGGTATGGCGTTGAACACCTTGCCTAAAGAGAAAAGCGCACCGGTTATTGCGGTGGTGCAGGGCTTCTCCGATGCAATGTTCAAAGTTGTGTCGTTTGTCATGGCCTACGCACCGATCGGTGTATTCGGCATGATCGGCGCCACTGTAGCGACCTTCGGATTTGCGTCGTTGCTGCCGCTGCTCATGTTGATCGGTGTGGTGTACCTGGCGCTGATTACCTTTGCGCTAGTGATGCTCGGCGGCATCTGCTACCTGATCGGCGAAAACGTCTTCAAGTTGATCAAGTACTTCCGTGATGAGCTGATTCTGGCCTTCTCCAGTGCGGCGTCTGCGGCCGTCATGCCGCAGTTGATGACCAAGCTGGAAGCCTACGGCGTACCTCGGCGAATCGTCAGCTTCGTGGTGCCGGTGGGTTATGCGTTCAACCTGGACGGTGCTTCGATCTTCCTCGGTGTGGCGACGATCTTTATTGCCCAACTCTATGGCATCGACCTGTCACTGACTCAGCAAATTTTGCTGGTGGTCACGATGGTGCTGACGTCCAAGGGCGCTGCGGGTGTACCTGGGTTCGCCATCATCATCCTGTCGGCCACCTTGGCTTCTGCGGGGCTGCCGCTGGAAGGGGTCGCGTTGATTGCCGGGATCTTCCGGATCATCGACAGCGGCACCACCACCTTGAACGTGCTGGGTAATGCAATTGCACCTCTGGTTATCGCCAAGTGGGAGAAAGCCCCACTGGAGCGAAAAAGCTCAGTAGGGGTCGAGCAGAACGCTTAATCAGCGACACACAAGAGCCTTCCACGTTAGCCGCGTCGAGGGCTCTTTTTTTGGCTGAAAAACCAATAAGAAGTTATTGCGTATTCATTCTTTTAAGGCGCCGGGGTGCTCGGTTCAGATAAAGAATCGCGCCCTGTTAGTTGCCACTGTGCTGCCATTATTTATAAAAAAAACAGGTGGTCTATGTGCAAGAAATCAGTGTTCTATCGGACGCGTTGCTGCGTCGCACTAGGGATGGTGTTGCTATTTATGGGAACTTATCAACTGGCGGTCGCCAGCCCACGCACCGCGTTGACGCATTCTGCCGTGGCCGTACCTGACCAATTGGCTGCGGACACCGCCAACGAAATTTTTGCCAAAGGCGGGAATGCCGTAGATGCGGCCGTCGCCGTTGCCTTTTCGCTGGCCGTGACGTACCCCGAAGCCGGGAATATCGGCGGCGGCGGTTTCATGACCGTCTACTTCAAGGGCAAACCCTACTTTCTCGATTACCGCGAGCGTGCGCCGCTGAAAGCGACGCGAGACATGTTCGTCGACAGCTCGGGTAAAAAAGTGATTGCTGCCGACCAACCGCAAGGCAGTGTGATCGGCCACCGGTCGGTGGGCGTGCCGGGAACGGTCGCCGGACTGTGGGAGGCTCACAAGCGCTTTGGCAAGCTCAAATGGGCGCAGCTGATCGAGCCGGCCATTGGCTATTCGCACCATGGCTTCGTCGTCGATGACGCACTGGCCAGTATTGCTGCAAGCGAAAACGCTAAACGCTTCGCCGGTAAAACCAACTTCGCTGAACATTTCGGCAAACTGCAGGCCGGTACCACCTTCAAGCAGCCCGAACTTGAGGCGGTTCTCAAGCGCATCGCCGCGCAGGGACCGAAAGGCTTTTACGCCGGTAAAACCGCTGCGTTGATCGTGACCGATATGAGTGCCAATGGCGGCCTGATCAGCGCGCAGGATCTCGCCGACTACAGAGCCGTTTGGCGAGAGCCCATACAGGCCAATTGGAATGGCTTTCAAATCGTCACCGCTCCACCACCCAGCTCCGGCGGGGTCGCGCTGGTGCAACTGTTGAAGATGAAAGAGATGCGCCGCGATGATTTCAAGGGCGTGCCGCTCAATTCCGCGCGCTATATGCACCTGGTGGCGGAGATCGAAAAGCGGGTGTTTGCCGATCGGGCGCAGTACCTGGGTGATCCGGATTTTTACACCGTGCCGGTGCATGAATTGATCGATGAACACTACCTGGCTGGCCGGGCGTCGCAGGTCAATTTGTCGGTCCCTTCGGACACCAATAAGGTCGTCGCCGGTCTGAATATCGAATCGCCGGAAAAACCCCAGACGACGCACTTCTCAATCGTCGATAAATGGGGCAATGCCGTTTCCAACACGTACACGCTCAATGGCTTTTTCGGCTCCGGCGTCGTCGCGGAAAAAACCGGCATTTTGCTCAATGATGAGATGGATGACTTTTCAGCGCTGGCAGGGGTGCCCAATCAGATGGGCGTCGTCGGCACCGACACCAATGCCATTGAACCTGGAAAGCGGCCATTGTCCTCGATGACTCCAACGATTTTCCTGAAGGACGGCAAGGTCGCCCTGGTCATTGGTACACCGGGCGGCTCGCGGATTTTCACGTCCATCTTCCAAGTCGTCAGTAACGTATATGACTTCCACATGGGGCTGAAAGACGCGGTGGGTGCCATGCGTTTTCACCACCAACTGCTGCCTGCCAATACGATCTTCTGGGAACCCTATGCGCCGATTTCCGGGCAACTGGCACCGGATGTTGAGGCCGCAGGGTATAACCTCGCAAACCAGGGCTTCAATGGTGATATCCAGGCGATCAAGGTGGAACACGGCGTACCTGAACCCGTGTCCGATCCCAGGGGGAGGGGCGTGACCTCGATTGCTAAATAGCGAAGCAAGGGGCGCGCTATACGCCCCTTAAAAGTACGCTTATCACACATCAGCGTTCATCGATCGTCTCTGCTGCTACTTGGCTGAGGGCATGGTCGTGCCTGCAAAGCTGCCTTTTTGTAGCTGTAGGTTGCGTAGTTCACATACAATCAGACAATCTCAGGTTCCGGGAGCAGCGAGTTTCGACACCCGATGTCGCCGAGCTCGCCTGCTGACCCGTGAGCAGCCCTGAGAAAGAAGATTCGTATGAGGAGAGTGCGTCGATGAGTGAATCAAGCCTTCAAGTGCCCAAGCGTGGCGCGACCCTGCGTTTGTTGGTGGAAGACAAGATTCGGGAAGCTATCTCCACCGGAGTTTTGCGCCCTGGGCAGCGCTTGGTCGAACGTGAACTGTGTGAGATGACAGGGGTGGGGCGTACCTCCATTCGCGAGGCACTGCGCCAACTCGAGGCGGAAGGCTTGATTACCTGCAACCCTCACAAAGGGCCGTCGGTAAATAAAATCTCCCTGGATGAAACGCGTCAGCTCTATGCCGTGCGCGGTCTGCTGGAGAGTTTTTCCGGCCAAGAATTCGCCTTGCTCGGTACAGATGCGCAGATCCGACGACTGGAGGAAGCCGCTGCGATGTTCGAGTTTCGCGCCCAACAGTACTGGCAATATCCTGATCGCGACCTGGATAGCACACGCGTTGCACGTGATGCCCTGATCGAAGCGAAGACCCAGTTCTACGTGTGCTTGATGGAAGGCAGTAACAACGTCTTTATCGTGCAGATGCTGACGACCCTGCACAACCGCATCACGCTGTTGCGGGCGATGTCCATGACTCAACCGGGTAGGCTCCAGCACTCGGTTGAGGAGATCAAAGAGATTGTGGCGGCGATCAAAGCCAGAGACGGCGCCAGGGCGGGGGAGGCCTGTCGCAAGCATATCCAGCTTTCGGCCAATGTTGCTATCAGCTATCTGGAGAGTGTCGAGGAGGAAGCATAACTTTGTCCGATTGACAGATTGTCTGCAAATCTAGATATTCATCACGGCGTGGTGTCGCCTTTATCCTGTCGCCTGGCAGTTGATAAATGCGCACCGGTTTGCACTCTATGCAGCCCACTTTGGGCGGTAGGACACTGACGTGATGACGCGGCACTGCAACAGTGACGCAGGAGAAAAATAATGACTTTCATCAGTTTGAATGAGCGGCTGGTTGACGCTTACCCGGACCCCGAGTTGCGTCGACTTGCGCCCGGGTTATCGGTGGCTGTCGAGTTCAGAGTGGGCGGGCAATCCATTGGTCTGAGTGTTGTCGACGGGCGACTATTCAAAGGCTTTACAGGTGAGCCAACAATCCGCATCGAGGCCGATGAACCTGAGTGGGCGAGCGTGTTGTCTACTCCGCCGGCTGCCACTTACCACAGCTTTACAGCGCTGCAGATTGCCAACCCGGCATTTGAGGTGAGCGGCGATGCACAACTGATTGCCCAGGCGCGACCGTTTCTCGAGCGTTTGTTCGAGCTGGTCACCCTGACCCCTGCTACCCCGGCCGGCGCCGTCGAGCGGTCCCTTTCCCAGATTCAAGGCCGGTATGCCGAGGTACACGCGGCGGGGCAGGCTTACGAGATGTATTACGAAGTGGCCGGGGAGGGCGTCCCCTTGCTGTTCCTGCACACTGCAGGTGCTGATGGGCGGCAGTATTTCGCGCAGATGGCGGACGTCCAGATGGCGCAGCAATTTCGTATGTATGCGATTGATTTGCCGTTCCATGGTAAGTCGATGCCACCGCGAACGTGGGATGGGGCACCGTACCTGCTGACCAGCGAACGTTATCAACAATGGTGCACGGCCTTTATTGAACAGGTGATCGGCACGCCGGCTATCGTGGTCGGTGGCTCCATGGGCGCGGCAATGTCCCTGGTGTTGGCGGCCGAACACCCGGAGCAACTGATCGGTGTGGTGGCGTTGGAGCCGCCCTTTCAGTCGCGCGGCCGTCGCAACCCTTACCAGAATCATGTGCAGGTTCACGGTGGGCTGCACAATGGCGCGTATGTGCGAGGCTTGATGAGCCCGACCAGCCCTGTCGAGGATCGGCGCCGTGCCAGCTGGATTTACTCCCAGGGCGGGCCAGGTGTCTACCCCGGTGACTTGGCGTTCTACAGCGACGAGTTCGACGGGGCCGTGACCGCGCCGCGGATCGATGCTGGTCGTACACCGGTGGCGCTGCTTTCGGGCACTTATGATTACTCGGCGACGCCGGCGGACGGTGCCAAACTGGCTGAGTTGATACCGGGTTCGTTACACCTGGTGATGGATGGGCTGGGGCATTTCCCGATGACTGAACATCCGGATCATTTTCGGTCTTATCTGATCCAGGGGCTAGCCCATGTTGCACAGCAAAAAGGGCTGAAAAACGCCTGATTAAGCGTGAACAAGCCGTCGGTCGTACCTTTCGTGTGGCCGGCGGCTTTGGTTTATTCGTGTGCAAAAAAAGCCCGGCATTCACCGGGCAAAGGTCACAGGTATAGGTCAGTCAACCAGGTGGTTGCCGATCGAAGAGCCGCCATCCACGGTCAGGATGCTGCCGGTCGCAAAACGTGAGCGGTCGGAGGCGAGAAACAGGAAGGCTTCGGCGATTTCCTGCGGTTTACCCATTCGATTCAATACGGCGCGTGCATCGAAAGCTGCACGCAGCGCCTGCGGATTATCTGACTGGGCGAAAATCCGGTCGAAGTAGGGGCTGTCGATGGTGCCCGGCGCGACGGCGTTCACGCGAATGCCATCGGCCGCATGGTCCAGTGCCATCGCACGTGTGAGCGCGGACACGCCGCCCTTGGAGGCAACATAAGCAGTACGGTTGGCAATGGCGCTGGTGGCCGTATAAGACGTGGTATTGATGATGGAACCGGACTTTTGCGCAGCCATCACGGGCACGACATGCTTGGCGCACAGAAACATGCCTTTGAGGTTGACCGACATCAGGCGGTCCCAATCCTCTTCTTCAATGGTGACCACGTTGCCGGTCATGCCGAAGCCGGCATTGTTGACCAATACATCGATACGGCTAAAACGCTCTAACACCGTTTCCACCATCGATTCTACGTCAGCATTAACCGCCACATTGCAAGCGACGGCAAAGGCACCGATCTCCTCTGCGGTAGCGCGCGCGGCTTCAATGTTCACATCGGCGACAATCACCGAGGCACCGTTTTCTGCGAACAAAGTGGCAACCGCTTTACCAATGCCGCTGGCGGCGCCCGTGACGATGCAGACCTTATTGTTTAATTCCATAGCGCTCATCTCTCTGTTCAAACCACCGGGCCGGCCCATTTCTGACGGTAGGATTCATGCTTGAGCATCCTTGCGTACCAGGCCTTGAGGTTGGGCAGCTCCGCTCGGTCGAAGTCCATGTTCAGCCACCGGTGTGCGTGCACGGCCCAGGCAATGTCGGCGATGGTCATCGTTTGCCCGCAGACGTACTCATGTGTGGCCAGGCGCTGTTCGATCCAGCCCCAGACCTTGCCGGCTTCGCCAATCGCGGTTTCCAACGCGGATGTATCGCGTTTTTCCGGGGCGGTGCGAATCAACTGGAAGAACACCACGGTCTGTGGTCGGGTGAGCTGTGTCTGTTGGCAATCGAGCCACTGGTCGACCAACGCACGTAGCTTGGGCGCCGCCGGGTAGAGGGGGCTGGTCGGTGCATAAGCGTTGCACAGGTAGCGCATCACTGCGTTGCTTTCCCAGATCGTAAAGTCACCGTCGACCAGGGTTGGAACCAGACTGGTGGGGTTCATCCCGCGGTAATCGTCCTCTTCAAGCCCGCCGAAGACATTGCCCAAGTCGATCCTCTCGTAGTCGAGCCCCAGCTCGTCCATCAGCCAGACGACTTTCATGACGTTGCTGGATTTCATATGGCCATACAGCGTGCGTGGCATGGGTGTGTCCCTCGTTGAATTAAATTCTCGATCACTTATAAAAGTCGTCAGACAATCTGTCAATCATGCAAAATATTTTGACAGATTGTCTGACGATCTGTAGGTTTTCATTCCAACACCCCATGGGACTCCTTGGAAGAGGCAGACATGAAAGAACAACAACAAGAAAAAGAACTCGTTAACGACTTCAAACTGGCGATGCGTCGATTGACATCGACCATCTCGCTGATCACCACGCGCCACCTGGGCCAGCCGTTCGGTATGGCTGCGACGGCGGTGCAGTCGGTCACTGCCGATCCCGCCACCATCCTCGTCTGCGTCAATCGCTCGGCCTCCATCAGTACCGCGCTGGAGGTGAGCGGTCGCTTTGCGGTGAATATGCTGCACCTCTCCCACGTCGATCTGGTGCCGATTTTCAGCGGCCAGCTCAAAGGGCAGGAGCGCTTTGAGCATGGCCAGTGGGTCGAGGAGCACGGCGTGCCGGTGCTGGCCGACGCGCAGGCGGCGCTGGTGTGCGAGGTGTGTGAAGTTGCGACCATCGGCTCTCACGATGTGATTTTCGGCCGAGTGCTGTGGGTCGACACTCGGCCGGATATTTCGCCCCTTTTGTACGAAGACGGACGCTTCGCCAGATCCGCCGCGATCAAGTGATATCTCCTGAGACTTGAGACCGTAGAGGTTGTTATGGGCTTTGCAACGATTGAGAAAGCACTGGAAGTCATCGCCACCGGCGGGATGGTGATCGTGGTGGATGACGAGAACCGCGAAAACGAAGGTGATGTCGTGATGGCTGCCGAGTTCGCCACCACGCAGGCGTTGACGTTTATGGTCAGCCGATGCCGTGGGATCGTCTGTGCGCCGATGCCTGAACGCATTGCTCGGCGCCTGGAATTACCGCTGATGGTGGAGCGCAACACCGACTCCATGAAAACCGCGTTCACCGTTTCTGTCGATTTGATAGCAGGCGTCACCACCGGCGTTTCAGCGGCGGAGCGCGCGTTAACGCTTCGAGCGCTCGCTGCGGATGACACGACGGCGCAGGCACTTTCAAGGCCAGGGCATATTTTTCCGCTGATCGCCCGCAATGGTGGCGTTGAAGAGCGCGCTGGTCACACCGAGGCGGCTGTGGACCTTGCTGAGCTGGCAGGGTTGTCACCGGTAGGTGTGATCTGCGAGATCCTCAAGGACGACGGCAGCATGGCGCGTCGTGCTGATCTGGACGTTTTCGCACAACAGCATGAACTCATTATTATTTCGATTGCAGAGTTGATTGTGTGGAAAGCAGCGAATGCTGTTAGCACTAAACAAGTAAGGCCCAGTTTGGTGGCATAGCTCCAACCCAGAATTTTTAACCGTAACACTTTGGCGCGATGGCTGTGTAGGCAGTCATTCGGTCGCCAAGGTATTAACTCACCCCGAGGAAGATGAAATGAACAGCCAAGCAAAAATTACTTCGCCCGATGGCAACCAACTTTCCGAGCGTTTCCATGATGGCCTCAAGACCCGCCGTGAAGTGCTGGGTGAAGCTTATGTGGATGGTTCCATTGCAAAGGCCACGGATTTTAACTGGCCGGTGCAGGAGTTGGTGACCGAGTATTGCTGGGACGCTATTTGGAATCGTCCGGGTCTGGATCGTCGTACACGCTCGTTCCTGAACCTGGGCATGATTTCGGCACTGAACCGCCCCCATGAGTTGAAGTTGCATGTGCGCGGCGCGATCAATAATGGTTTGAGCAAAGAAGAAATTCGCGAAGTACTGCTCCAGGTGGCGATTTATTGTGGTGTTCCGGCTTCGATTGATGGCTTCCGCCTGGCGCAGGAAGTGTTTGACGATATGGGCGTCTGACCCAGCGCTCCGTAAGCATCAACAACAATAAAAAGAGGAATGTGAAATGGACATGCAAGAACGCTTTCACGAAACCGGCAATCCTATGTTCAACGACAACGCGCTGAAATTGGGTGTGTTCGGAACCAACTGCTCGAACGCCTGCGCAATCACCACGGCTGAATCCACGTTTGAGCCGACCTTCGAGCACAACGTAAAGATCGCTCAGCAGCTGGAAGCGGCGGGTTGGGAGTGCATGGTGCCTATCGCGCGTTGGCGTGGTTTCGGTGGTGAGACCAACTTCAACGGCACCAACATGGAGACGTTCACCTGGGCCGCTGCGATGGCTGCAGTTACCACCAAGCTGCAGTTTTTCTCCACCACCCACGTGCCCACTATTCACCCAATCGTCGCGGCTAAAATGGCGACCACCATCGACCATATTTCCAAGGGCCGTTTTGGCTTGAACCTGGTGACCGGCTGGTTTACCCCGGAAATGGAGATGTTTGGTCGCGAGATGATGGAGCACGACCAGCGCTACGAATACGCGGATGAATGGATGGATATCGTTGCTGCGTTGTGGGCGCGTAATGGTGTGGATTACAACGGTGACTTCCACAGGACCAAAGACGCCGTCATGGAGCCCAAACCTTACAACAAGGCGGGGCGCCCGGTGATGATCTGCGCCGGGTCGTCGGGTAAAGGTCTGGATTTCACGGCCAAGCACTGTGATTTCAACTTCGGCTTCATGCAGGACATGGAGAAAGGCGCAGCCTGGGTCAAGCACGTCAAGGACCTGGCCCGCTCCAAGTTTGGCCGCGAACTGGGGACCTTTACCTCGTGTCCGGTGATTGTGCGAGAAACGGAAAAAGAAGCGCGCGAATACTACGGCTACTACGTCAAAGAAAAGGGCGACCGCGTGGCGTGCGACAACCTGGCCGATGTGCTGCAAGTTCAATCGCAGAACCACTCCGCAGAGATGTACGCGAAGTTCAAGGAACGCTTCATCGCGGGCTGGGGCGGTTATCCACTGATTGGTTCGCCTGAGCAAGTGGCACAAGGCCTGATCGACCTGAAGAAAACCGGGGTCGACGGTACGTTATTGACCATGGTTGATTACAACGAAGAACTGCCGTTTTTTAATGAGCGGGTAATGCCATTGCTGAAGCAGGCAGGCCTGCGTCGCTGAGTGTTGAGCCAACAAAGCCAGGCCTCATGATCAATGAGGCCTGGCTGACGTTCGCACGCGATAAAGATACACAAATCGATGTTTTCCAGAAGCGCCTGATGCACGACAAATAACAATAAACGCGTTGCAGGAGTGAATAGGATGTCGACAAGATTCTCATTGAATTTGAGTATGTGGATCGGTATTACCGTAGGGCTTTACGTGCTGTTGTACCTGATGAGCCCGCTCGGTTTATTGGGCGCGCTGCCGTGCACCTTTGTTGCGCTGCCCATCTACCTGAGCGGTGGCGCCAGAGCCGACAAACTCGCGGACGCCTGCCTGAGTGCGGTGGCGGGAGTGGTATGGGGGCTCGTTTTTATTTACCTGGATTCGCTGTTCGCACATGAGGGATTGCACCCGCTGGTGGCGTCTGCACTTTCGGTTGGCCTGGTCACCATAGCGCTGTGCGCGACGCACCTGCTGTTCACCCCATGGGGGCTGTTTTCAAATATTCCGATGATGTTTGGTGCCGTGGCGTGTACGTTCTTTGTCGGGCCGGACAAGTGGTTTTACATCATGGTCACGCTTTGCCTGGGCGTGCTGTTGGGGTTCATCAACCATTCGGGGCGCAAGTTCCTGGATGAGCGTGGGCGGTGGACGCTGGTCCGCGCGCGCAAGGTCAAAGACTAAGCCTCGCGACCCCTCTAGTGTTTTTTCACCGCTTGCTCGGTAATCAGTTGCGCCAGTAACTTCACTGGTTCGCTCAGGCTGCGGCGCGCGCGATGCACCAGGCCGATATCGCGATGGAACGTACGTTGTTTCAGGTCGATCGCGCGCACTTCAGCAGGCCACTCCTTGCGGGTGGCCGTTTCCGGTACCAGGGCCACACCGACGCCGTTTGCGACCAGCTTGATGATCGCATCGAGCTCATCGAGTTCGCAGACTTCATGCAATGAAAAATGGGTCTGTCGCAAGAACCGATCAACCTGGCGCCCGCCAAAAGATGAACGGTCGTAGCGGATAAAGGGCTGGGTCGAGACCAACTCGGCCCAATCGTCTCCTGGCATATCGACCGGGACAATCAGTCGATACGGTTCGCGCGCCAAGGTGGTCCAGCGCAGATCGCTTTGAAGAGAAAAGGGTGGGCGGATGATTGCGGCCATGTCGATCTCACCCGAGTCGACCTGATTCACCAACTCCATCGAAAGGCCCGGTATGACGCGTGTTCTGCAGGCCGGGGAGCGCTGGTGAAATTCAGCCAGCGCTTCCGGCAGATAAGAGCGTTGAACCGATGCAATCGCGCCGATAGTCACCGGAACGCTGGCCGGCAGGCCCACCGAGCTGGTGCCCAGATTTTTAAACTGAAGTACCAGTTCCTGGCCTTGCGCCAGTACTTGATGCCCCATCTGATTGAGTTGCGCCGAACGCCCTTTACGGTCGAACAACTCGACCCCGAGCTCGGCCTCAAGGCGTTGCATCTGCGCGCTCACCGCTGCTTGAGTCAGGCCGATTTTGCTGCCCGCGGCTGCAAACGTGCCTTCCCTCGCTACGGCGATAAGGGTTTTCAGTTCTTTGATCATGCGCAAATAATAGTTATGTTTCGCTTGGAAATATATTCATATTTTTGTCGCTGGGCTGCTCGATCAACTCAGTGTGGGCCAGGTCCCCATTCCTACACTGGGCGGGTTACGGTACGTTTCCGAAGGTAACTCTCCAAACTGGTTTTTGTAGTAATGGGAGAACATTCCAAAGTGCCAAAACCCCCAGCGCATGGCTGCTTCGGACACCGTGGGCACGCTACTTAAAATGTCTTTGCGGGCGCCGTGCAAGCGAACCTGGCGGATATAGGTGCAAGGATTGACACCCACCACCTGGATGAATGCGCTATGCAACCCACGCCTGCTCATGTGCAAGTGTTCGCACAAGGCCTCCACTGAATGGTTGGCAGCGGGCTGGCTCAAAATAAAAGCGCGTGCCCTGTCTACCATCGCTCGATGAACCCGATGATCGCGCGGTGAAGAGGATGAGGTATGGGACAAACTGCCCATCGCTTCCAGTGCCGCGACGGCGACATCCTCGCAGAGTTGCAGGCGCGTGGCCTCACTGTCGATCGAGTCCGGGCACGCCACGGCTGAACCCAGGCCTGATAGCAGCAAGGATTTGTATCGAGCGATCCCCTGTGTATCGCCTTTGAGCAGGCAGGCGCCGTTGACCAGGCGGTCGGCGCTCACCCCGTAAAGGCCCTGGGACAGCGTGTTCAGGAATGACACGTCAATGGTCGCCGCAAGGATGTCGGACTTGGTTGTCGCACAGAAACGGGCTTCTTCACCTTGGCGCATGATGAATAACGAGTCGGCCTGCATTTCCCTGTTCTGCCAGGAGCATGTTCCTTCATGCAAGGTGACACCAATCATCACGACATCGGTGTCAGCGACCGAGCGTTGATCGACGGCTTGATTGATCCATTCCCTGAACACTTGGACTCGTCCAAGAGACGCACGCGCGACGCCGCCTTCAAAGTTGCCGCAGGAGAGCTGGGTGTAGTCCTGCATCCAGTCAGGAAGAATTCTCGATTGAAGGAACGGATCATTTGACCGCTCACAGGCAACTCTTGGAAGTGCGCAGGGCGGGTGTGCAGTATCTGGATTGAGTTGAATCACGACAGTCTCCGAAGTCTGCCGTTGAAGCAGCAATGTTCGTTCCAGATTGCCGCCTGTATTCAGCGCTTCAGGTAAAAGAATTGATCGCTAAATGCACTGTAACGACGCAGAGGATTTTCCTTTTGGTGCGTACGGGAGAACAGTCGTGTGTGGCGTGCATGACGCGCCGATATTGGATAGCGGCGAATTTTGCGCGGGCGCAACAATGACCACGACGCATGTTGTCGCTGGGGTGGGTCGGCGTATCAGGGATATTCCCTTTAAACCCTTGTAACTCTAGTTGCGGGTCAAACAACTGCGAACTTACTGAAAACTTCAGGGCAGGGATGTCGAAGATGGATCAGTGATCTCTTGCTGGAAAAACAATATCCATAGGGGCGAATATGCAAACTGCAGAGCCAGGCATTACTGATAACAAACCGGGCTTGTCCGGATCTTTAGGTGTTACCTCGATTGTGTTGATGGTGATCGCAACGGCCGCGCCATTAACCGTGATGGTTGCCAATACGCCGCTGATTATTTCCATGGGCAATGGCGCCGCAGCGCCCTTTGACGCAATGATTGCAACAGTGATCATGTTTCTCTTCAGTGTGGGTTTCATCTACATGTCGAGGTACATCACCAACGCAGGGGCGTTCTATTCCTATATCCAGAAAGGCATGGGCCGGTCCATTGGGTTGGGATCCGCGACCCTGGCAGTGATCTCGTATTTCATGATTCTGGTGGCGTTGGAGGCTTATATCGGCTTCGCCTTGTCACAGCTGTTGCTGACCACGCTTGGTATCACCATTTCCTGGTGGCTTCTGGCATTGGTTATTACCACGTTGGTTGGGATCCTGGGCTATCAGAAGATTGAACTGAGCAGCAAGTTCCTGGGTGTGGCGTTGGTGCTGGAAATCCTCATCGTGTTGGTGGTGGATGCCGCCATTATCGGCAGCGGCAGTATTGGCCCGGATGCGCTGGAGCCGTTTTCGTCGGCCACCATTCTGTCGGGGTCGCCGGGCCTTGGGATCATGTTTGCTATCTATTGCTTCACCGGGTTTGAGTCGACGGTGGTCTATCGCGAAGAAGCGGTGAACCCGAATGTGACCATCCCTAAGGCCACTTACATTGCGGTATTTGTGATTGGCGTGTTCTACGCCGTGTCGATGTGGTGCCAGGTGAACGGGGTGGGATTATCGCAAGTGGTCCAGCAAGCGACCGATCACCCGGGTGATATGTATCTGAACATGGTGGAGCGATACACCAACAAAGCCTTTGTGGATGTAATGCAGGTTTTGCTGGTGACCAGTCTATTTGCGTGTGTGTTGTCGCTGCATAACATCGTGGTTCGCTATCAATACGTGCTGGGACGCTTTGGTGTGCTGCATTCAAAGCTGGGGAGTGTGCATCAGAAACACGGATCACCCTTTGTGTCCTCGGTATTGCAAACGACGTTGTCGCTGCTGGCGGTCGCCATTTGCGCACTGATCGGGATGGACCCGGTCACCCAGATCTATGCGTGGGGTGCGACCGCGGGAACACTGGGTTACATGGTGATCCTGTCCCTGACGTGTGTTTCGGTACTGGTGTATTTCCGCCGAAGCGACACTCCGCATCCATTTTGGAACACGGTTGTGGCGCCCACTGGCGGGTTCCTCGGATTGGTCGCGTGTTTGATCGTGGCGGTCCAGAATCTGCCGGCATTAGTTGGCGGTGAAAATGCCGGGCTGGCAGCCTCTATCATGGAAATGATCGTGATGATCTCGTTTGTCGTGGGCTGTGCCGCTGCCTTGATGATGAAGGTGATGAGCCCGGCGAGATTTGCGCTGTTGAAACAGGTGGGTTGAGTTTCCTTCCTCTTTCTTGCTGCACATGTGAACAACGGCAGGCGCTCAGCCGGGCGCCTGACGCTTGAGCGTTTTTTTGCTAGCATGCGCCGCATTATGAAGAAACCCACCCAAGATATGCGCCAGCACATCATTGATGTCGCCCGGTCGCTGATGACCCAGAAAGGTTACACCGCAGTCGGCCTTACCGAGCTGCTCGCGGCCGCGGGTGTACCGAAAGGGTCGTTCTACCACTACTTCCGCTCCAAGGATGAGTTTGGCCAGGCGCTGCTCGAAGAGTACTTTGAAGAGTACCTCACCCGGGTCGATGTGCAATTGGCCTGCGAGGGCTCCGGCGCTGAACGTCTGCTGAGCTATCTACGCTATTGGGCCGAGACACAGGCGTTTGATCACACCGATCAAAAATGCCTGGTGGTCAAATTGGGTGCGGAAGTGTGTGATCTGTCCGAAAACATGCGCGGAGTGCTTGAGAAGGGGACTGCCCTGATCATCGAGCGGATGATTCGTTGTGTTGAGCAGGGTAAGGCGGATGGATCCATCGCCGCGTCCGTTGACGCTCCGATGCTGGCTGAAGCGCTCTACCAGATGTGGTTGGGCGCCTCGTTGCTGGTCAAGGTCAACAGAACACGCGAGCCTTTTGACGCTGCGCTTGATATGAGCCGGCGCTTGTTGGCTTAGGCTTGATCGGCGGGCTTGGTCATGCTGCTTGATGGCACCACATGAATGCCAGGTACCTGACTGATCGCGGCTTCCAGCAACGCCCGTGCGATTAGCATCGGTGGGTTGAGACGCCAGCTGTCAGGTAACAGCGGCGACGCAAGCTTGAGCATCAAGATCAGCGCACGCTCGGCAGGGCGCACCTCTTCACGCTTGCCCCCGATGACACCCGGCCTTACATATGTCAGCGATTCAAACCCCAACTTCGCCAGATCCTGTTCCAGGCGGCCTTTGACCTGGTTATAGAAAAACGCAGACCCCGCATCGGCGCCGATAGCCGAATTGAGCACATAGGTCGACGTTCCGTGAGCGCGCGCGAGCTTGGCCACTGCCAATGGATAGGTGTGGTCGACTCGCTCGAAGGCTGCTTTCGAGCCGGCTGTTTTGAGCGTGGTACCCAGCGTGCAGATCACAGCATCTGCTTGCCAGAGATCAGCCTGTTCGTCCAAGTGATCAAAATCGATGGGTGTGGCAATGAGTTTAGGGTGCGCCGCCAAAGCCTTGCGTGTTGGCGCGTAGACTTTGCCGATCCGTGGATCCGCCAGCGCCAGATCCAATACATGGCTGCCAACCAGCCCGCTTGCGCCGACCAGCAGCAGCTTGAATATTTTTGGCTCGTTCATGCCTGAGGGCAATCCCGCGAAAAGTTATGGATGGCCTCGTTGACCGGCGTGGTGCCTTGGGTCAGTTCGATAATGACGCGACTCACGTCAGGCTGTTCGATGATCTGCAACAAGGCTGCGGCGACATCGTCGCGCGGCACGTCACCATAGGGGATAGCCGGGCCCGCGTGGACCTTGCCAGTGCCGGGTGAGTCCAGCAAGGTACCGGGGCGCAGAATGACCCAGTCTAGATCGCTCGCGGCCAAGTGCACGTCGGCGCGTTTTTTCACGGCCATGTAGTTTTCGAAGGTCTCGGAAACGGATTTTCCACGCGACGCTTCTGGAAACGCCGAGACTAGAATGAATCGTTGAATGCCTGCTAACCGAGCCGCGGCTACAGACAGCTCCAGGCCTTTACCGTCAATGGCGTCCGTCATCTGTGCGCCACCTTTGCCGCCGGCACCGGCCGCGAATACCACGGTATCACTGCCTGCCATCAGCTTGGCCAGTGCCTCTGTGTCAAGCTCAAGCAAGTTACCGGCAACTGGGTTGGCGCCGAGCGATTTAAGGCCCTCGGCTTGTTCCGCATGACGGTATAACGAATGTGGTTGATGGCCTCGTTCGGCCAGCTGTTGAGCAAGGCTTCGGGCCACTTTACCCGAACCACCGATGATAAAAACTGAGTGCATAGCTCCTCCAGATCAGGCGATGTTTCATAAATGGCCCGCTCAAGCGAACCTGCAAACGCCCTTGGCGAGTGCACGGCGAGGGTTATTCTATATTGATCACTACAGAATTTGTCAAGCGACTGGGGGATTTATCCCCGGCCACGTGTGTGCTTTTCAATCGGCGGAATGGACCCAAAATCGGCTGGGAATAAACAAATAAAATTGATTTTTTGCATCCATATATATTGTTTTAATTGTCTGCCGGAGGCCGTTAGCATTGAGGCACTATCAACAAAAGCTGAAAGAGTAGCCCCATGCAATTGCTCGGAAATCTGCTTAAAGCGGTTAAACCCTCGCCAACGTTGGCAATCACACGCAAGGCCGCGGAGCTGCGCCGTAATGGGGGTAGATATCATCAGTTTGTCGACCGGTGAGCCGGACTTTCCCACCCCTGATCACATCAATGCAGCTGCCAAAGCGGCGATTGATGCAGGCCAGACCCGCTATACCAATGTAGATGGAACTCCGGAGCTCAAAGCGGCGATCGTTCGCAAGTTTCAGCGTGAAAACGGCATCACCTACACGACCGACGAAATCAGCGTCGGCACCGGCGGCAAGCAAGTACTGATCAATGCGCTGCAGGCCACCCTTAACCCTGGGGATGAAGTCATCATTCCCGCGCCTTACTGGGTGTCTTATCCGGACATGGTGCGCCTGGCAGGGGGCACCCCAGTTGAGGTCCCTTGTGCGGCCCATCAGCTTTTCAAGATCACTGCCGAGCAACTCAAGCAGGCAATCACTCCGCGTACCAAGTGGCTGATTTTGAATTCGCCAAGCAACCCGACGGGTGCGGGTTATAGCGCGACTGAGCTTGATCGATTGGGCGCCGTATTGTTGGAGCATCCGCAGGTTTACGTTCTGACGGACGACATGTACGAGCACCTGAGTTACGACGGTTGGGTGTTTTCCACGCTGGCTTCGCAGGTGCCGGCGTTACATGGTCGCGTGCTGACCGTGAATGGTGTTTCAAAGGCGTATTCAATGACGGGCTGGCGCATTGGTTATGCGGGCGGTCCTAAAGCGCTGATTGCTGCCATGGCCACCATTCAATCTCAGACCACCAGCAACCCCTGCGCGATATCCCAGGCCGCTGCGGTGGCTGCGCTGGACGGGCCTATAGATTTTCTGGCTGAGCGCAATGAAGTGTTTCGTCAGCGCAGAGACCTTTGCCTGGAGGCTTTCAACAACACACCCGGTCTGGAGTGTCGCCGTCCGGAGGGCGCGTTCTATCTCTTCCCTGCCTGCCGGCGCTGTTCGGCCGCAAAACCCCTTCGGGCGTAGTGCTGACCAATGACGTGGAGGTTTGCCAATACCTGCTCGAGGCCGCGCAGGTGGCGGTAGTGCCGGGGAGTGCGTTTGGATTGGAAGGTTATTTCCGCATCTCCTTTGCAACCTCTACAGCGCTGCTGGAGCAGGCGTGCGCGCGCATCAAGGCTGCATGTGAACAGCTTGCCTGAACACAAAGCCGGGTATGGCGGCTTCGATTTCCGTCAAGCTGAGAGGGAAGGGCTCAGCATCGCGATGGCGGTTGCGCCGATGCCTTGCAGATCTTCGCGGCTGGCAGCGTCATGTGCTTGCAGGGACATGCCTTCAAGCAATGTATTCAGGGCGGCGGCGAGCAGGCGGGTGTTGGTGTCCGGTTTGAGCTGACCTTGTTCCACCGCGCGATCCAGGCGCTGCTGTAAATAGTCACGGCCTTCCTGGCGTAAAGCCTTGAGCGTGGCGGTGACTTCACCGGCATCGTCGGAGACATTGACGGCCGCGAGCACGACCATGCAGCCGCAGGGGGCCTCGGGTTCGGTCAGGATCGACGCAGAGGTGTGGAAGAAGTCGCTGATGGCGCGCACGATGTCTGGCTCGGTGTCCATGCGCTCCCACGTGGCATCCCAGAAGGTCGCTTCGTAGTAGGCAACCGCTTCCAGAAACAACTTGGCTTTGTTGCCAAACGCCGCATACAGGCTGGGAGGGCTGATGTTCATGGCTGAACATAATTCCGCCACAGAGGCCGGCTCGTAGCCACGCTTCCAAAACACTGCCAGCGCATGCAGGAGAGCCTGGTCGCGGTCGAACGCGCGCGGGCGGCCTTTTGCGCGTGGAACAGGGATTGGGGTGGCGTTGGTCATTGAGTGCAGCACCTTTGGGGCGTATCGCCAGACGAGCATGCCTGGAATAAAGTTCTGCCCAATGATACACAAAATGAAATTTTCGGTTGCGTAGCGTCATTCTGAGCTTTCAGGTCGACCGTGACGCGTGTCCAAAGGGCGGTACGGTGTGTCGCTCTAGTACCTGGCCAATACCGCTCAATAGCGGTATCACATGCTTAGCAATATCATCTGCGACTGCGGTGGGCACCATCTCTGCGTTTCGGCGAAAAAACAGTGGGTCCTGAAAAATCAGCCTGAGTTTGGACAGGCTGTTGCTGACCGCGGGCTGCCCAATATTCAAGCGCTCGGACGCCCTGGTGACGCTTTTTTCCTGATAAAGCGCAGCGAAGATCACCAGGCAATTGAGGTTGAATTGCGCAAGGCACTCGGTATTGAACGTTGACGTGGGGGGAGGGGTGTTCATGAGCTTGACCCTGTCATTTGTCTTCGTTCGCCGTTGGTCGTAGAACGTGAGGCCATTCTAAAATTTACTAGACGACCGGTCTAGTTTTAATTAGAGTGGCTGCATTATGAAAAAGCATCATTCTGAAACACGCCAACACATCCTGGATGTCGCCAGGACGTTGATGACTCACAAAGGCTACACCAGCGTAGGATTAGCTGAGGTGGTAGCGGCTGCGAGCGTGCCTAAAGGTTCGTTCTACCACTACTTCAAATCCAAGGAAGAGTTTGGTCAGGCATTGCTTGAACAGTATTTTTCCGACTACCTCGCAACGGTCGACACGTTGCTTATGGGTTCTGCACCTGCTGCGCAAAGGTTGCTGAGTTACTTCCAGTATTGGGCGCAAACCCAGTGCTCTGATTTGCCCACCGACAAGTGCTTGGTGGTCAAATTAGGCGCCGAGGTCTGTGACCTCTCGGAAGGCATGCGCCTGGTGCTCGACCGCGGTACGCAGAGCATTCACGCAAAGCTCGAGCGCTGTATTGAGCAGGGGCTTGTCGATGGTTCGATCACGTCCACGGCACCCAGCGCGACACTCGCGCAGTCGCTCTATCAGGTTTGGCTCGGCGCTTCGTTGATGATGAAGATCGGCAAGCGCGATGACGCCTTTGAAACGTCTCTGACTCTGGCAAAGCGACTTTTGGCGTAATTATTTTTTATCAACTTACTAGACGACCGGTCTATTTAATTGAGGTCTATCATGACAGATAACACCACCCGTACTGACTTATTCACCCCCATCAACCTGGGCGCGATGCAACTCGCCAACCGTATTCTGATGGCGCCGGTAACCCGTAGCCGTTACGCCGAAGATGGCATCCCCAACGAGCTGCACGCCGAGTATTACGCTCAACGCGCCACGGCCGGCTTGATCGTCGCTGAAGCCACCAACATTTCCGCCCAAGGTCGCGGTTACGCGGCCACCCCCGGCATCTGGAGCGAGGAGCAGGTTGCGGGCTGGAAGAAAGTCACGGACGCCGTGCATGCCGCCGGTGGCAAGATCGTCAGCCAGCTGTGGCATGTGGGGCGGTTCTCCAGTGTCGAGTTGCACCCCGACGGTGCCTCACCGGTCGCGCCTTCCGCGATCAAGGCCGAAGGCGACACCTATACCACCAACGGCTTCGTCCCGGTGTCGATGCCACGGGCGCTCGAAACCGATGAGATCCCGGGGATCATCGAGCAGTACAAACGTGCTGCCGAGAATGCCAAGCGTGCTGGTTTTGACGGGGTAGAGGTTCACTCGGCCAACAGCTACCTGCTGGACCAGTTCCTGCGGGACTCGACCAACCATCGCACCGACCAGTACGGAGGTTCCATCGAGAACCGTGCACGGCTGACCCTGGAAGTGACCGAAGCAATCGTCAAGATCTGGGGCAACGACCGGGTTGGCATCCGCCTGTCGCCGGTTACGCCCGACGCCGGCAACACGCCGCCCGACAGCAACGTAATGGCGATGTACGGCTACCTGATCCAGCAGTTGAACGCCTTCGACCTGGCTTACCTGCACTTCGTAGAAGGCGCTACCGCCACCTCGCGAGAAGTGCCGGAAGGCGTCGACATGGACACATTGAGCGCGCAGTTCAACGGTCCCTTCATCGGCAACAACAACTACGACCTGGACATGGCTATCGAGCGCCGTGCCCAAGGCAAGATCGACGCCGTAGCGTTTGGTCGTCTGTTTATCTCCAACCCGGACCTGGTCGAGCGCCTTCGTCGTGGGGCCGAACTGACCATCGCACCGCGCGAGTCGTATTACGGCGGCGGCGCCAAGGGCTACACCGATTGGCCGGTCGGCAACTACTGATCCCCGTATATCCGCGATAACCCCAAAAAACTGCCCGCACTGACGGGCAGTCACTAACGAGAGGAACGCCCATGAACTATCTGCAGAATAAAACCGCGATCATCACTGGCGCATCGTCCGGCCTGGGTGCTGCATCGGCACGTGCCTTGTCCGAGAAAGGCGTTCGAATTGTCGCCGCAGCCCTGGACCAGCAAGGCCTGGACGCCATCGTCAGCGAGTTGAAAGGCAAAGGCGGTGAAGCGGTAGGTCGCGTCAGCGACGTGACCAATCCTGAGGATATGAAAGCGCTCGCGCAATTCGCCCAGGACTCTTTCGGTTCGGTGGATATCCTGATCAACAACGCAGGCTTGATGCTGTTTTCCAACTGGGTCGACCTGGCCACCGATGATTGGGAAAAGATGATCAACGTGAACATCAAAGGCTACCTGCATGGTATCGCCGCGGTGTTGCCGTTCATGCTGAAACAGAAGTCGGGCCAGATCCTGAATATGGATTCAGTCGCCGGTCACCAGGTTGGGCCTGCCGCGGGTATCTACAGCTCCACCAAATTCTTCGTGCAGGCCATGACTGAGTCGATGCGCAAAGAGCTGGGCGTGCAGCACGGCATCCGTGTCAACACGGTCAGCCCGGGCGTGATCAACACCGGTTGGGCTGATAAAGTCACCGACCCGGCTGGCCGTAAAGCGGCTCAAGAGCTGAATAAAATCGCGATCTCGCCGGACGATATTGGTCGCGCGGTGGTGTATGCACTGAATCAGCCTGAAAACGTCACCGTCAACGACCTGATCATTTCGCCGACCCGCCAGGATTGGTAAGTCATAAGCGTTGAAATCCCCCAGCCCAGGCACCGGCGCAACGTCGTGTGCCTGGGCGCTACAGGCTCCGTCCTGTCTCTCCTGTAAAAGCAATGAGACCCTTGAATGACACACCGTATTTTGATTGTCGGCGGTGGTGCTGGCGGTCTGGAACTTGCGACGCGTTTGGGCAAGACCCTTGGCAAGCGCGGCACCGCTCATATCACCCTCGTTGACGCCAACCTCACGCATATCTGGAAGCCACTGTTGCATGAAGTCGCGGCCGGCTCACTGAATGCCCACGATGACGAATTGAACTACGTGGCCCAGGCCAAGTGGAACCACTTTCACTTCCAGCTCGGCCGCATGAGCGGCCTGGACCGCGTCGCCAGGTCCATTCGGCTTGCACCTACCCTGGATGGCGCCGGCCGGCAGTTGGTGCCTGAACGTGTTTTGAACTATGACAGCCTGGTCATCGCCGTCGGCAGCACCACCAATGATTTCGGCACTCCAGGAGCCGCACAGCACTGTCTGTTCCTCGACACCCGCCAGCAAGCTGAACGCTTCCATCAGCAGTTGCTCAACCACTACCTGCGTGCACAGGCGCTCGGCGTTGCGGGTGAGAAAATCCGTGTGGCGATCGTCGGTGCCGGCGCAACGGGCGTGGAGCTGGCTGCCGAGTTGCACAACGCTGCCCATGAGCTGGCCGCCTACGGGCTGGATCGCATTCAGCCGCATGACATGCACATCACCTTGATAGAAGCAGGCGCCCGTGTGCTGCCAGCGCTGCCCAAGCGCATCAGTGATCCCGTGCACCGCACGCTGGAAAAACTGGGGGTGACGGTGATGACAAACGCCGCCGTCAGTGAGGTTACCGCCGAGCACCTTAAAACCCGCACCGGACAGTTGATCGAGGCCAGCCTCAAGGTTTGGGCAGCCGGTATTCGTGCCCCGTCCTTCCTCAAGGATATTGATGGCCTGGAGACTAACCCCATCAACCAGCTGAAGGTGCGACCCACGTTGCAAACCACGCTGGACGACAATGTTTTTGCGTTCGGTGACTGTGCCGCGTGTCCTCAGCCGGGGAGTGAGCAGAATGTGCCGCCGCGTGCTCAGGCCGCCCACCAGCAAGCGTCAATGCTGGTCAAGAGCCTGCAGGCCAGGCTTGAAGGTAAAGCCCTGCCGACTTATGTCTACAAGGACTATGGCTCGCTGGTTTCGCTGTCACGTTTTTCGGCGGTGGGTAACCTGATGGGTAAACTGACGGGCAGTGTGACGCTGGAAGGATGGTTGGCGCGGGTGTTCTATGCATCGCTGTACCGCATGCACCAGGTCGCGCTCTATGGACCGGTGCGTACCGCATTGCTGATGTTGGGTAACCGCCTGGGACGAGGCACCGAGCCTCGGTTGAAACTGCACTAGATCATTGACTGGGAGCGCGCAGCGCCTGGTGGGCTGCGCTCTTGGCGCGTCAGCGCGAGGTTTCGCCAGGCACCGGTGCGTGTTCGGGAATAAGTTTCTGCTGCTTGAGCTGTGCCCAAAATGCGCCGGGAATCCGTGTCGAAAACGCTGCGACGTTCTGCTGAACCTCCGCCACCGACTGAGCGCCGAACACCAGCGCCCGTACAGCTGGGTGGCAGGCGCAAAACTGCAACGCTGCAGCCGACATTGCCACACCATGGACGGCGCAGATCGACTGTATGACAGCCACGCGCGCTGCGATGTCGTCCGGCACGGCGCGATAATCAAACATTGCGTCGGGGCGTGCACCCATCGCCAGCACGCCTGAATTGAAGGCGCCCGCAGCGATGATCGATACGTCGCGACGTTGCAATTCATCAAAATGCCCGTTGAGTGGCGCATGGTTGAGCAGCGTATAACGGCCGGCAATCATTGCGCAGTCGATGGCAAACTCCCGCGCAACCTCCACGACCACTTCGGTTTCATTGACACCCAAACCGACGGCAGACACCACCCCTGTGCTGCGTAGTTCGTCGAGCGCCTTGAATCCACCTTCACGGATCTGTTTCCAGTAAACCTCAGCCCGTCGACCATGCCAGGCACGTCCCAGATCGTGCACCAGGAGTACGTCGATACGATCCAGGCCGGAGCGCTCAAGGCTGTGGTCCACCGAGCGCATGAATCCGTCATAGGTATAGTCGTACTGATAGTGAGGGTTGTGCAGGAACCACCTTGAGTCCGCCGGGCGGTGGGCAGCCAGGATGTCGCCAGTGTCGAGTACGCGGCCTACCTTGGTACTGACGACCACATCGTTGCGTATATTCAGTTCGCGTAACGCACGACCCAAGGTGTATTCCGCGCGGCCAGTGCCATACATCGGTGCCGTGTCGAAATAGCGGATACCCGCTTCATAAGCTGACCGCACGATGGCCAGCGCCTGGTCGTAATCGATGTAGGCGTTATAGCCGATCTGCACCGTGCCCAAGCCGACGGCACTGAGTGCCACGCTGGATTGACCGAGCGGGCGTTTCTCGATGGAGTTCACTACGTGTCCTCCTTTGTCGCGACGTCCAACGCTTCTCCGATCGCATAAAAATGGCCGCCTGCGATGTAGTGCAGGCTACGAAAATCCGGGTGCGCACGCTCAAAGTGCCAATGACCGTCGGTGAATACCCGTGTGTCGGCCCAGGCAGCGACGACCTCACCGATAAACAGGTCGTACGTCGATTGGTTGTGCGGTTCGGGCAGCAGCTTGCACACCAGCCAAGCCGAGCAGCCCGCCACGAATGGCACGTCATGGCCGCTGATACTGAACAACTCGACGCCGCTATGAGCCAGCTTCTCTGGGTCTTCCTGCAGGCTGGCGCTGCCGACATCGCGGGTCAATTGCAGCTGTGCCACGGTAGGCACCTGAATCACAAACAGGCCGCTACGCTCTACCAGTTCGCGGGTTTTGGCGATCTTGTCCAGCACCACAGTGACTTTTGGCGGTGAAAAATCCAATGCACAGGCCCATGCCGCAGCCATCACATTGCGAGTCTCCCCGTGTTGAGCAGAGACCAGCACGGTGGGGCCGTGGTTGATCAGCCGATAGGCTTTTTCAAGCGGCACTTGCTCAATGTGGTCGTGCATCGTAACTCCAGAAAAATTAAACCCCGCACCCATTACTGGGGCGGGGTAGGGCACATTCACGCTGTGGCGGTTTGGTTCAGGTAAACCTGCAGGCTTTCATGACCACCGACAATGAGCGACTCGATGGTCGAGGTCCATTGGCCCTGGGGATCAGGCTCGCGTGTATCGAAGGTCGCAGACCACAGAATCACGGTTTTCTGCTCGCCGGTCAGCGGGATCAATCGCACGGTCAACACGTAGTTATCCACGGGCAGTGGCGCTTCAACGAAGCGGTAGGAGAACTGCAGATTCACCGCGTCTACCGACAACAACTGCTCGCGCAAAATGGCGCCGTCCTGCAATGTCAGCCGACGGATGCAGCCAACCAGACCGTCAGGCTGACCGTCTTCGATGACGCTCTGTGGGATCGCCGGGTGCCACTGGCTGATCTTCCCGAAGCGCTTGAGTACATCCCAAACGCGCTCGGCGCCGCCGTCTACAACGGCGCTGTATTCAACTTTTGCCATGATTTACCACCTTAAGAAACAGCATTGCGTTCAGGCCGCTCGGATCAGCCTTCGAACTGGTGATAAACCTTGGCGATTACCTTCCAGCTGCCGTCGATTTTGATCAGCGTCAGGTAGTCGTTGTAGTCGGCGCCAATCGAGTCCTTTTCCATATCCACACGTACCACGGCGGTGGTCGGGGTGATCGCCAGCACGTCCAGGCGTGTGCTGATATCCGGGGCCTTGCCATTGGTGCGGACGAAGTCGAACAGGTTGCTGATCGGACCGCCCAACAATTTGCCGTTGGTGAAGCCGTACATCACAGCTTCCTTGTGGAAGGCCTGCTCCAGAACTTCGGGGCTACCGGCACGCAGGCCGTCTGCGTATTGCTGGGCTACAGCGATAACGGCGTTGTAGTCCTGGGTCGGTACTGCTTTGATGTTTTTGCTCATGGTCAAACTCCTTTGCATGGTTTTGGCGCCAATGGGGCGCGGTTCAGGCGGGTGGGTTAAGGAGCAACGTGGGTGTGGTAAATCTTGCTGATGACGGTCCACTTTCCATCGACCTTCAGCAGGTTGAAGAAATCGGTGAAGCAGAAGCCGGAGATGTCATTGGTATCAATACGAGCGCTGGCAGCGGTGCCCACAATATCGACGTTGACGATGGCACCTTTGGCTTGCGGAGACGGGCGGAAAGCGCTGTCGATGATGTCGAACAGACCCTGGATCGGCCCACCGGTCAGCTTGCCTTCGCCATCGACACCAAAGATGGTGGCCTGCTCGCTGAAGGCAGGCTTCATCACGCTGCTTTTGGCTTGCTTTCCGCCTTCGTTGTAAAGGTTCAGCACCGCGACGATGGCGTTGTAGTCTTCGACGTAAGTTGGGTTGCTCATGGTGTTACTCCTAGTTTGAAGAGGGTTGAAGAAGGGCTTGGTTGATTGCTTTGCGTGCATATCGAGCGATGGTCAGTAAGGCGATCAATGCAACGACCAAACCCGCCCAAGTCATCACTTGAGTCGAGCGATTGGTCGTTACCTCGCCACTGATTATCTGTGCGACATCAGCCGCCAGAGAGCCCAGGTACGCATACAGAAATGTTCCAGGAAGCAGGCCGATCCAGGTAGCCAGCAGGAAATCACGACGGACGATTCGACTGGCTCCGAGGCCATAGCTCAGCGGAGCGAACGGCACGATGGACGCCAGGCGCAAGAGAAAAACAATCCGAAAACCGCCTGATTCGATAGCGAGGTCGACCGCTGCCGATTTGGAGCTGTTCGCCAGGCGTCGTTTGACCCAAGGGCGCATAAGCGATCTGCCCAAGGCGAACGCGACTGCTGCGGACAGCAAGCCAGCGGGCGAGATAAGCAGCGTTCCCCAAATCGGGCCGTACAAAAAACCCGCAAGCGCGGTGAGCATCGAGGCGGGCACAAAAGCGATAGTGGCCAGCACAAATATTGCGGCATAGAGCGCAATCCCGACGGCGTCGAGCGAGCGAACAACCTCGATCCAGTGCGCAATGTTGTGTACGGCCAGGTCTATCACTTCGCCTATTCCATTCTCTCGGTCGGTGGGGGTGCTTGCGGTCCAGCGCATCATTGACAGCCAATTAAATAGTGATCGCTACGTATTGTGTGTGTATTCTATAGCGATCACTACAGTTAGTGTCAAGACATTTGCTGTCGGTGTTGGTGAAGGCGAAGCGGACGTTTGGCGGTGCTTTGCGACCAATGCCTGACGGCCTGCGGGAGAGCACCATGACGCAAAAGTTTTACGCGCAGGACACCTGTTTCTACAGCTCCATGGGCACCTAAAGTTTTGAGGACAGGTGCGAGATGACTAAGGAGGTGGGTTATGACGCCACCTATCTTTCAATCTGGGATGGACGCAACTGGGCAGCTGTCCAGCAATTGAGCAGCGTCAAGGAGCGTTACGACCTGGAGGTAGCGGGCATCTACGTGGTACTCAACCTGCGCCTGGGCGTAGAGGCGGAGCAAAACGCGGGCATCTATCAAATGCTGAAAGTGGCGCCGCCAGGCTCCACCGTTGAATTGGCGATTAAAACCGCGGGGGACTTCCCGCGTTCGGACCCTGCGGGCGATGAGCCTGTGGTGCGCTGGTTGGCCGAAGCCTTGTCTATCGCGCAGCAGCGCAATATCCGCATCCTGATCTACTCGCATTTGCTGCACTGGAGCGAAAAGCACGACGACGCCCTGCGCATTTGTGAGCGACTCAATCACCCCAATCTGGGTATCGTTTTCTGCGGCTACCACTGGTACGCCGGCAACGGCGAGCGGCTGGGCGCCACGCTCAGGCGTGCGCTGCCCTTTCTCAAGCAAGTGAATCTTTCAGGTTCACGCCGCAGCCCTCTGGGCTGGGGCCAGACCGCGACCATTGAAACCCTCGACCAAGGCGAAATGGACAATTTTGCGGTCATGGCGCTGTTGACGCGTTTGGGTTACGACGGCTTTATCGGTTGGCAAGGATGGGATGAAAGCGGCGATGCCTTTACCAAGCTGCGCAAGTCGCTGCAGGCGCTTCGCTGCATGGACGAGCGCGTGCGCAAATTCCCGCATTGGGCCCGCCACGTCGATCATCAATAAGGAGTTTTTATGTTTTCGTTGTCCAGTACACCGTACCAGGCGTTACCGGGTTTTCGTCGGAGCTTCCAGCCTGGGAAACTGACCCTCGGTTTGTTTTTTCCAATAGAAGCCTACGAGGGCGATATGCCCACAATGCGCAACCAGGTAGCGTTGGCTCTGCAGGCGGAAAGGGCCGGTTTTGCCTCCTTATGGTTTCGCGACGTCCCGCTGCGCGATCCGACATTTGGCGATGTTGGGCAAGTCTACGACCCTTGGACTTACCTGGGCTATCTTGCCGGGCAAACCCGCGATATCGCACTGGGAACCGCCGCAATCGTTGTCCCCATTCGTCATCCGCTCCATTTGGCCAAGGCTGCAGCGAGCATCGATCAACTCAGCGGCGGCAGGTTGTTGCTCGGCGTGGCCTCTGGCGACCGTCCGGTTGAATACCCGGCTTTCAATGTGGAGTCCCACAGCCGTGGGGAGCGATTCGTCGAGCATTTGGAGGTTATGCGCAAATCCCTCAGCACTCAGTTCGAGCCGATTCGCTGGAGCGAAGGCGAGCTGAGGCATGCAGACCTGGTGCCCAAACCCTCAGGCCAGTCCATTCCATTATTCATTACCGGCAGCAGCCGTCAGACGTTGCAGTGGATTGCCAGGGAGGCTGACGGTTGGATCTCTTATCCGCGCGCCTTGGATAAGCAAAGGGATATTGTTCGCCTCTGGCACGAGACTGTGCGCGAGCAGGCAGGTGATGCCTTCAAGCCATTCAGTCAGTCCCTCTTTATCGACCTGACCCACGACCCCGATACCGCCCCTACACCTATTCACCAACGCTTCAGGTTAGGCCGTAATGCGCTGCTGGAGATGCTGCACACTCTGCAATCCTTTGGGGTTAACCATGTGATGATCCAGCTCAAATATGGGCAGCGCTCGGCCCAGGAGGTTCTGGACGAATTGGCCGAGTTCATCGTGCCGCAATTTCCCGCGCTGACACGAGGTCTCCAAACTGCGCCAACCATTGTTACTCAAAGGTAAAGACGGTCGTTTTACCAGGCTGTAAACAGGAGAGCGTCATGAGCATACAGACACAGATGCAGGCTCAGGTGTTGAGCGATTATGCCGAAGGTACATTCACCCTGACCCAGGTTGATCGCCCTTTGGCTGGAGTAGGCCAGGTGCTTGTCAAGATAGCGGCGAGCGGGGTCAACCCGATTGATTTCATGATCCGCAAGGGGCAGGCGCCCTATGCGATGCCTGAGCTTCCCGCGATCCTCGGCACTGATCTCGCCGGCGTGGTGGAAGCCGTGGGCGAGGGCGTCACCCGCTTCAAGGTTGGGGACGAAGTGTATGGGCTGACAGGTGGCGTGCGTGGTCTGCAAGGTTCCATGGCGGAGTACGCCGCCGTAGACGCCGACCTACTGGCCCTCAAGCCGAACAACCTCAGCATGCGCGAAGCCGCGTCAATACCTTTGGTATTTCTGACCGCGTGGGAGGGGCTGATCGATCGTGCTGGCCTGCAAGCGGGTCAGTCTGTGCTGGTGCAAGGCGGCGCCGGCGGAGTAGGGCACATGGCGGTGCAAATCGCGGTTGCTCATGGCGCCAAGGTGTTCGCCACAGCATCATCCCAAAAGCGCGGAATTGTTGAGTCCTATGGTGCAACGGCCATCGACTACCGCAGCAGTACCGTTGAGCAGTATGTAAAACAGCATACGGGTGGGGCAGGTTTCGATCTGGTTTACGATACCGTTGGCGGTCAGACCCTTGATGATTCGCTGGTCGCCGCTCGCGCCTATGGTCATGTATTGAGTTGCTTTGCGTTCGGCACTCACAACCTGGCGCCAAGCTCGCTGCGGTGCGTGACGGTGTCCGGGATTTTCGTATTGTTGCCGATGTTGAGCGGGGAGGGGCGTGCCCATCACGGTGAGATTCTGCGGCATGCCACACGCCTTGCCGAGGAAGGCAGGCTCGTTCCATTGCTGGACGAGCAGCGCTTCTCACTGGCCGACGCATACGCAGCGCATAGGTTGCAGGAGTCGGGCAAGATGGTTGGGAAGGTGGTTATTGATGTCGTTTGATGGCTGTCGGCAAATCGCGGCACTGTAATCACAACGCAAAACGCAGCCCGAGGGCTGCGTTTTGGTTTCCAGGCTTAACGGCGATGTTCGGTGTCCCAGGCCTTGATGGCTTCCGTGGCGACTCGGAACGCCGCCAATGCGCTCGGCACACCCGCGTAGATTGCAGCCTGCATCAACGCGGCGCGAATCTCCTCGACGGACACGCCATTGGTCAGCGCGCCCTTCACATGCACGCCCAGTTCATGGTGCTGGTTCATGGCCGTCAGCATGCCGATGTTGAGCAGGCTGCGGGTTTTGAACGGCAAGGTCTCGTCACCCCACACAGCGCCCCAGCAATACTCGGTCACCAGCGCTTGCATGGGTTTATTGAAGTCGTCTGCCGACGACCAGGACTTTTCGACGTGGGCGGCACCTAGTACGGCTTTGCGATTCTCGAAGCCTTTATCAAACAGCTCGTTATTGCTCATGGTTTCACCTGGCTCAGGGGAGGGGAGGTTAGAGATTGATGTCGATATCGCGCGTTTCGCGCAGGAAAAACAGACCAACTACAAACGACACGCCGATCCACGCCACCGGATACCAAAGGCCGAAGTAGATATTGCCCATCTGTGCCGAAAGGGCGAAGGCGATGGTGGGCAGCAGCCCCCCGATCCAGCCACTGGCAAAGTGGTAGGGGAACGACATGGACGTATAACGAATACGCGCCGGGAACATTTCCACCAGCATGGGAGCAACCGGCGTCAGCGAGATCACGCCGCAGAACACCAGCGCCATCAACAGCAGGAACACCTTGCCGCGCTGGAACTTCTCCGGGTCGGCTTTGAGGGGGTATCCCGCCTGGTCCAATTGGCTCTGCAACGAGGTTTTCAGCGCACCCATGCGATCCTTGGCGACCGCCGCATCGAGGCCTACCGTGCCTTCAGAGATCAACTGTGCCGAACCCACCTTGATCACCGCGTGGGCTTGCCCAGGAAGCGACTGGGTTTCGTAGCTGATGCCGGTTGCGGACAGGGCTTGTTTGGCAACGTCGCACGGGCTGCTGAAGGTGCGGGTACCGGTCGGATTGAACATGAACGAGCATTGAGACGTGTCAGTGACCAACGTCACCGGCGTGCGCTGTTCTGCGGCCATCAAGTCAGGGTTGGCGTAGAGCGCAACGCCTTTGTAGATGGGGAAGATGGACAGTGCCGACATCAGGAACCCCGCCAACAGGACGGGTTTGCGTCCGAGGCGATCACACAGCCAGCCCGCCAGCAAAAACATTGGCAGTGCCGTCATTAACGCCAGCGTCAGCGTGGTGTTGGCTTGTTGAGGATCGACCTTGAGATTCTGGGTCATGAAGAACGTGGGGTACAGCACTGCGATGTAGTAAGCGCAGGTCATGCCGCCACAAATGCCAAACAAGGCGATTATCAGGCGGCGCAGGTTGGCCTTGTCCAGAAAGGTTTCGCGCAGCGGTGATTTTGACAGGCGTTTCTCGGCTTTCATTTTCTTGAACGCCGGCGATTCTTCCATGCCCATCCGCACGGATATCGAGATACCCAGCAACACCAGCGAGAACAGGAATGGGATGCGCCAGCCCCAGGTGTTGAAGTCGTCGCCGCTGATGTACCGGCACGTCAGGATCACACCGAAAGCCAGCAGCAGCCCCAGGGTGCCGGTGGCCGAGATCCACGCCGTGTTGAGGCCGCGCTGGCGATTGGTTGAGTGCTCGGAGACGTATGTCGCCGCTCCGCCATATTCGCCGCCAAGCGCTAGACCCTGGAGCATCCGCAGTGCGATCAACAGACTGGGCGCAAGGATCCCGGCGTATTCATAGGTCGGCAACAACCCCACCGCCACCGTAGAAATACCCATGATCACAATGGTGATGAGGAAGGTTTTCTTGCGCCCGATGCGGTCGCCGATACGTCCGAATACAATGGCGCCAACCGGTCGCATCACAAAGCCGACCGCAAAGGTCAGCAATGCGAAGATAAACCCGGTGGCGGTATCCAGGCCGGAGAAGAAATTAAGCGCGATCACCGACGCAAGCGCGCCATACAGGGTGAATTCGTACCATTCGAACACGGTGCCCAGGGACGCGGCAGCGATTACCTTGAGCGTAGAGCGGTCTACACCTTGGGTGGATTTCAAGTCCACCGACTCAGCAGTCGTTTTCATTTTTTCACAACCTGTATTGTTTTTATTGGCGTGTTCAGTTTGCAGGTGCAAAGCCTACGATGGCCTTGGTTTCCAGGTATTCCATCAGCCCGTGTGCCCCCCACTCTCGACCATTGCCGGACTGTTTGAAGCCGCCGAATGGCGCGCCGATATCGGCCGGCGGATAGTTCAGGTGGACTTGGCCAGCACGCAGGCGACCGGCTATGTCGCGGGCGTGGTTCAAATCGGCGGATTGCACGTAGGCCGCCAAGCCGTAGGGCGTGCCGTTCGCAATTTCAATCGCTTCTGTTTCGCTGTGATAGGCAATGATCGACAGCACGGGGCCGAAGATTTCTTCTTGGGCGATGGTCATGTGCGGGGTTACGTTGGCGAACACCGTGGGCTGGGCGTAATAGCCTTGCTGCAGGCCCTCGGGACGGCCGACGCCACCGCAGATCAACTCGGCGCCTTCATCAATGCCTTGCTGCACAAGGGTTTGTACGCGCTCGAACTGAGCCCTGTTGACCAACGGCCCCAGCTGAGTGGTTTCATCCTGTGGATCACCGACACGGTACTTCGCGACCTCCGCGCGAGCGATTCGCACCACGTCGGCCATACGTTCTGCCGGTACCAGCATGCGGGTCGGGATCGAGCAGGATTGCCCGCTATTGGTAAAGCACGCGGCGATACCCTTGGCGACTGCCTGGCTGAAATCAGCATCGCCCAGCACAATATTGGCCGACTTGCCCCCCAACTCCTGAGCGACGCGTTTTACCGTGTCGGCCGCGGTTTTCGCCACGCGGACGCCGGCCTGGGTAGAGCCGGTGAACGACACCATGTCGATATCCGGGTGTGCACTGATAGCGTGGCCCACGCTGGGTCCGTCGCCATTGACCAGGTTGAAGACCCCTGGCGGTACGCCCGCTTCGTCCAGCACCTCGGCAAACAGCAAGGCTGAGAGCGCAGAGAATTCGCTGGGCTTGAGGACGATCGTGCAGCCGGCCGCCAGCGTCGGTGCGATCTTCACCACGATCTGGTTGATCGGCCAATTCCACGGAGTGATCAACCCACATACACCGATCGCTTCGCGACGTATCCGGGTCGTGCCATGCTGCTCGTCGAACTCGAAGTTGCGCAGAACACGAATGATTTCCTCGATATGCAGCGAGCCCCGTGCCGCCTGGGCCGCCCGGGAAAATGCAATTGGCGCGCCCATTTCCAGGGTCATCGCCTGGGCAAACTCTTCGTATCGGCGCTTATAGATGCTCAATACCCTCTCAAGCAAATCGAGGCGCTGCCCAGGCGTCCAGCGTGAATAGTCCGCGAACGCGCGGCGTGCAGCGTGTACTGCGCGCTCCACATCGTCGGCGTTGCCCATGGCCAGTTCGCCGTAGGCTTGCTCGTCAGCCGGGTTGATCAGGGTAAACGTGGCCTTGCCCATCGGCTCGACCCATTGCCCATCAATGTAGAACTTGTCTGTAGGGTACATGGCGACACTCCTGCTCAATCGAACGTGATGATCTGGCGAACGGCTTCACCGTCACGCAGCCGATCCATGCCGACGTTGATCTCATCCAGGGTCAATCGGTGCGTCACCAGCTTCTCGATTGGCAGGCGACCGAGACGGAATAATTCCAGGTAGCGTGGGATGTCACGGCTGGGCACGCTGCTGCCCATGTAGCTGCCGCGCAAGGTGCGCTCGTCAGCCACCAGGCCGACCATCGGCACCTCGAATGTCGCGTCCGGTCGAGCCAGGCCGGCGGTGACTACCTCGCTGCCGCGCTTGCCGACTTTCCAGGCCGTTTGCAACGCGGCGGATGCCCCCGCGAATTCCAGTGCCACATCCACACCGCCGCCGGTCAGGTCGCGGATGGCTTCGACCAGGTCCGGGTCGGCCGCATTAAACACATGCTGCGCCCCCAACGATTTGGCCATCGCCAGTTTTTCCGCATTGGTATCGATAGCGATCACTTGGCTGGCGCCCGCCGCTAGCGCGCCTAGCTGCGCCGCCAGGCCTACGCCACCCATGCCGACGATTGCGACGGTCGAGCCCAGTTTGATACTGGCGGTATTGGTCGCTGCGCCAACGCCGGTCAAGACGGCGCAGCCGAACAGTGCCGCATGCTCCAAGGGAATATCTCGGGCCACGCGCACCAGAGAGCGTGTCGAAACCACGGCGTATTCAGCGAATGCGGAGATGCCCGAGTGATGATTGAGGACTTGTTCCCCGCGCTGCAGGCGTCGATCACCGCGCAGCAGCGTGCCGGCCGCGCCCGCCACCGCACCGGGGCCGCAAAGAGCAGGGCGCCCGCCCGAACATTCAACACAATGGCCACAGGAGGCGACGAACACAGTCACGACATGATCACCCAGAACCAAGTCGTCGACATAAGGACCGACCGCCATGACCACACCCGCGGCTTCATGCCCGATTACCATCGGCAGCGGACGTGGCCGCACGCCTTCGATCACGGACAGATCGGAATGGCAGATGCCGGCTGCGGCGATCTTGATCAATACCTCGCCGGGTCCCGGGTCTCGTAGCTCAATCGTCTCGATGCGCAAAGGTCGGCTTTGGGCAAATGGAGTCGGCAAACCCATCTGGTCCAGCACGGCGGCTCTGATTTGCATAGGGGATCTCCTCTGAATCGATTGTTTTTGTGTAGTGAAGTTATCACTCGATTCGTATCACTGTATTACAATCTTACAGCATCAACAACACGGTTGTTGCACAGCGGATAGGAAAAAATTGCAATACAATAAGCCGGTCAATCAATCAGATCGTAGGTGTGCCTAATGTCACCAAAGGCCACGGAGACGGGAATGGAAAACGAAGAAATGCCGGTGATGGGCCGGCCGGAAACCTTGCGCGGCCAAGTCGAGACCTTTCTGCGTGAGGCGATCATGAATGGCCGCTTCGCGCCAGGCGAAAGGCTTGTCGAGCGTGAACTGTGCGAGTTGTTGCAGGTGAGTCGGCCGCCGTTGCGTGAGGCACTGCGTCGACTGGAAGCGGAAAAACTACTGGTGATCGTGCCGCACAAAGGGCCCGTGGTCGCCAGCCTGGATATTCGCGAGGCCAAGGAACTCTATGCATTGCGCGCCTTGCTTGAAGGCTTTGCGGTGCACGAATTTGCGCGCTTGGCGGATGCGGCGCAGATCAAAGCGCTGGAGCGAACTGTGAAGGAGTTGCACGCGCAGGCGAAGATTCCCAATCGTCGAGCTCTGCTGGTCGCCAAGACAAAAATTTACGACGTACTGCTGGGTGGTAGCGGTAACCGCCTGATCAACGAGGTGCTCCAGGGCCTCCTGTCGCGTATCAACCTGCTACGCGCTACCTCGTTCTCCCGCCCTGAACGTTTGGCGGAGAGTCTGGCGGAAATTGACGAAATGGTGGCTCGCATCAAGGCCCGCGATGCGGAAGGCGCTCGCGAGGTTGCGCAACTGCATATCAAGAACGCCGAAAATGCTGCGCTAGGCATGCTGGAAGATAGCGATTAATGGCTTAGATGTAATATTGACAGATTGTATTACAATGCTTAGGGTGTTCTCACAAAGCAGGCCACAGTTTGTGTGCAAAGTGGCTAGAGAATAATTCTACAAGCGAGAAACACTATGAACGACGTCAACCAAGGCATGCGTCCTACAGTTCTGTTCATCGGATTGGGGATGATGGGGCGCCCGATGGCAAGTCTCATTGCCAAGGCCGGTTACCCCTTATTGGTGAGCGACACCAACGATCAGGCTGTCGGCGAGTTGTGTGCCGAAGTGGGCGCCCATCGCCTGGAAAACGCACAGTCACTGGCCGACGTCCGTATCGTTATCACCATGTTGCCTAACTCCCGCATCGTGAATCAGGTGCTGGTGGGCGATTACGGCGTCGCCAAGCGACTGGCGCCGGGGGCATGCATCATCGACATGAGCTCCTCCGAGCCCCTCGAAACCCAGGCGTTGGCTGAACAGTTAAGTGAGTTCTCGCTGAGCTTTCTGGATGCCCCGGTTTCAGGCGGTGTGAAACGCGCTATTTCCGGGACGCTGCAAATCATGGTGGGTGGCGACGCCAACGTGCTCCAGCAACACCGCGAGCTGCTGGACGTCATGGGTAACTCCACCCATGTTGGCCCAAATGGCGCAGGTCATGCGGTCAAGGCGCTGAACAACTTTGTGTCTGCCACCGGGTTGTTGGCCACCGTTGAGGCGCTGCATGTGGGTGAGAAATTCGGCGTAGATCCGGCAGTGATGACCAGCGTGCTCAATAATGCTTCCGGCGGTAACTTCACCACGGCCAACAAGGTCAACCAGTTCATGCTCAGCGGCACTTACGCCTCAGGCTTCGCGTTGCAACTGATGGTCAAAGACCTGAAAATCGCTGTCACCCTTGCGGAGCAGATGGGGCAGCAGATGAAGCTCGGCCATGAGTGCCTGGCGGTCTGGCAGGAGGCGGCGCAAAGCACCACGCCTCAGACCGATCACACCGAGATGTACCGCATCATCGACGGCCACGGCTAGTCGACAAGCTGCGCGCTACCGTCCGGGGCGTCATTGCTACGCCCCGGCTCTTCTTCCAACTCCTGGGTATTAAAACCATGAACATCGCCCCCACGATTGAGCCTTTTGACGTGTTCGCGGTGAAATATGCCGAGCATCGGCGCACCGCCTCCTCGAACTTCCTGGGCGGCGACCCGCACGATGGGCCAATGCCCATGGATTACTTTATCTGGGTCGCGACCAACAGTACCGGCACCTGGGTGATTGATACCGGCTTCAACCAGGCCACGGCCCGCCAGCGTGGGCGAGACTTGATTCGTTGCCCGGCTGAATCATTGCGGATGCTCGGTATTGATGCGGCCGCCGTCGACAACGTGATCATTACCCACCTGCATTACGACCATGTGGGCAACTTCGATCTGTTCCCTGCGGCTACCTATCACCTTCAAGACAACGAGATGCTGTTTGCGACTGGGCGGCACATGGCTCACAAATGCGCGCACGAGGCCTATGACGTCGAAAATGTAGTCGGGATGGTCCGCGAGGTCTACCGCGGGCGTGTGCAGTTCCATGAAGGCGACGCCACATTGGCTCCCGGCGTGTCGGTGCACCTGGTGGGCGGGCACACCATGGGCTTGCAAGTCGTGCGCATTTTTACCCGCCGAGGCTGGATGGTTCTGGCCTCAGACGCCAGCCACTACTACCGCAACTTCATTGAGGACCGTCCATTCCCGATCGTCTTCAATGTGGACGATATGCGCAGTGGCTGGGCCCGAATCAGATCATTAGCCGACTCCGAACATCACATTGTCCCAGGGCACGATCCCTTGGTGATGAATCGCTATCCACCCTTTCCTGGCGCGTCGGAAGGCTCAATCTGCGTGCTCCATGAGCCCCCGATATACCGTTGATTCCAGACGCTCTCGACTGTTGGTTACTGATCAATATTATTTGTATGAAAACTTAAATCTTATTGTTTTTATTTTTTGCGGCCGCCCGCTACTGTCCATTCCGCGCGTAACCAAGCCACAACCTCAGGGCCACCTCGTTCTACGCAACCCTCTTATAAAAATGACTCGATAACATTCCGGAGTGCAGATGAACGTCAAACAGAAATTGACCTGGGCGTTTGTGGTGATCGCCTGCTTGCCTGTGTGCCTGATTGCGACACTGGTGGTCATGGATTTGCGCAATGACGCCCGCGATGATTTTATCGAGGGCAGTAACCGCGAAATACGCCAGGTCGACACTGCCATGCAGTTGTACTTCGAAAGTATTCGCCAGAACGTGGATTACCTTGCCTCTCAGCCGTTATTGCGCAACGTTGACGGCAGCCTGAAAAACTATAGCGGCGCCAATGCTCCCAGCATTGCGCAGGGCGCCTTGGATAAGCAGATCTTTGAGTTTTATGCGCACTTGGCCAAAAGCCATTCGGCGTATTCCAACATCATCTTCGGTAACAGCGCGGGCGGTTTTGTGTCCTGGCCTGATAATCCGAACCGGGCCAATTACGACCCTCGTGAGCGGCCTTGGTATAAATCTGCGATGAGCAGCCCGGGCAAGACCCTGCGCACTGACGTTTACTACTACGCGCCTAAGGATGCGGTGTATGTCAGTGTCGTTCGCAGCATCGATACCCAGTTGGGCAGCAACAGCGGCGTGATCAGCATCGATGTGTCGTTGCAACAACTCACCGAAATCATCAAGCACATCAAACTCGGCGAGAGCGGCTACCTGATGCTTGTCGAACGCGACGGCAAGGTGTTGGTTGACCCTCAGCAACCTGCGCATAACTTCAAGACGCTTTCAGAGATCGGCAGCGGCTATGAACAGTTGGCCAGCTCCGGCAAAGGTGCGTTTGAAGTTGAGCTCAACGGTGAACGGTATATGGCCAACGTCTGGCCTTCCGACCAATTGGGTTGGAGTTTTGTGGGCCTGATCAAACAACAGGAAGTGATGAGCTCGGCGACCCACTTGGCGTGGGTGATTGCGACCATTGCCGGCGTGCTGGCGCTGGTGTTTGCGCTGGTGGGGGCGAGCTTCGCAGGCTTGATCGTAAGACCGATCCGCAGCGTCGCCAGCGGCCTGCAAGGCATTGCTGAAGGCGACGGCGATCTGACCCAAAGCCTTCAAATACGCGGTAACGATGAAACGGCGCAGTTGGCCAGCTGGTTCAACCAATTCCTCACCGCGATCCGCAGCATGATCAGCAGCATCGGCCAAGCAGCGCATAATATTCTGACCACATCCAACGCCGCCACGCAGGTGTCCAGCGACATGGCTGAGGTTGCAGGGCGCCAGCGTGAGGCCGTGGATATGGTGTCCACTGCGTTCCATGAAATGGTGGCCACCGCCAACGAGATTGCGCGTGCCTGCAGTCAGGCTGCGGAGTCAGCGGACAGCGGCTGGAGCAAAGCGCGCGAGGGTCAGCAGCAGATTGATGCGGCGGTCAGCAGCGTTGATCAGTTGAGTCATGAAATCGAGAAGTCCGCCGAGTCGATGCAACAACTGGAGCGTGACAGCAACGATATCCAGTCGATCCTTGGCACCATTCGTTCAATCGCCGAGCAAACCAACCTGCTCGCGCTGAACGCCGCCATCGAAGCTGCACGCGCTGGCGAACAGGGTCGTGGGTTTGCCGTGGTCGCAGACGAGGTTCGGGCGTTGGCCAAACGCACGGCCGACTCCACCGCCGAGATCGACGGCCTGCTGGGCACCTTGGCCAAGCGTACGGGGCTTGTTACACACCAGATGCGTGCCAGCCTGGATGTCTCGCAACAGTCGGTTAGTCGTATCGGCGTGGCGCGCACCAGCTTTGGCCTGATCCGCGATTCAGTGGATGTGATTCGAGACATGAACACTCAAATCGCCACGGCAGCAGAGGAGCAGCATCAGGTCGCCGAAGGCATCAATCTGCATATCAGCCAGATCCATGGCGATGCGCAACGTGTCGCAGAGTTGGCTGAATCGGCGCGTTTGAAGTCATCAGGCTTGGCCGGGTTATCTGCGGAGCTGGACAGTCTGGTCCGGCGTTTCCGTACCTGACGAGCGCGCTGGACGAGGGCCACTTCCGACATTGGCCCCCGTTGTGTGGCGCTAATGCTTAGTCGTACCAGGCAGGCGATTTCAGCGCGTTACGCACGAACTCAGTGCTGTGACCGATCCACAATTGCGAGTGGGTCTGCATGAGGAAATCTTCCATGGCCTGTCGCGATTCTGGCGTGCCGGCATGCTTTTCTTTGTCAGGCATACGGTTCTTCGTACGTTCTTCGGGATAGTGGTAAAGGTCGCCGGAAATCAAGACCCCGCCGTATTGCTTGAGCTTCACGTACAGCGATTGGTGGCCGGGGGTATGGCCAGGGGTTTGTTTCAAAATGACTGAGCCATCGCCAAAAACATCGTGGTCGCCCTTAAACAACTGCTGTGGGTTGTGTTTGAGTGAGGCAAAAGAGGCCGCGTTCTCCGGAGTGGCCTGTGCGCTGAACATAAAGTCCTGCTCGGCTTTGGAAGTCAGCCACGTTGAGGCGGGGAATTCGCTGATGTTACCCACGTGATCGAAATGCGAATGTGAAAGCGCGAGGTAGTTAATGTCCGAGGGTGCGACTCCGATGTCGGCCAACTGGCTGAGCAGTGTCTTGGTAACGATTTGCCCGTACCCATCGATGGCATTTTCATACACCGGACGACCAATCAAACGGTCAGACAGTCCGGTGTCGAACAACAAAACGCCTTTGGGGTGCATGACCAGATAGCAGGTGACCGGCATGTTGGTATCAACCACTTCCTCACGCGTCAGGTTGTAAGACTCCGGGTGGTTGTATATCAGCTGTCCACAATCGAGCACGTAGACGCGCAAGGTTTTAACGATCGGCAGCGGGGCCATTGCAGGCCGATGCTGGGTGGGTGAAGAGGGAAGTGTTTGGGCGTTGACCCACCCTGCGCCGCATAGCGCAGCCGCCATGCACAAGCCCAACCCAAGTGCCTTTTTGCCGATTGTAATGCGCTCATTTTTCATCATGGTCTTCTTGTTTTTAAGGTGAATGATTTCGCACTTATCGCAATGCGGGTCGCCGTTGTGTGGATGAATGGAGTCAATCAACTCGTAAAAGCAAACGACGCGCGTAGGTAGTGAGTGCGAAAATCACTCTAATTAATTGTATTACAATGTGTCAATATTATTGATAGGTTGTGCTGTGACTTATTGATCGAAACTGAATGGCAGAACGCGTCTTGGGAGGTCAGAGGTTTTCGTCGATAACGATCTTCATCGCCAGCGGCAGTACGGGGGGCGCATCGACTATTCCCTGCTGATGCAGCAGGTAATCGATACAGGCTTGCACCTGGCCTTCCGGGTCTTGGTCCAGTACCAGCGACATCACGCCCTGGCGTAGCAGGCTTGCATGCAATGCGCTGGCCTCGTGACCGATCCACACGGGGTGTGCATCTGCCTGGGCAAGGGCCGCTTGAATACCCAGCGATCCGCTGCCGGTGTCGTATAGCCCTGCCAAAGGTTGATCTGCAAGGCATTGCGCGACGACTGCGCGGGTGAGTTCATCGTCGTCGAAGCACTCGATCGGGCCGATAACGCGTGTGTCGGGGGCATGCTGCGTCATCACGTCGATAAAGCCCTTGGCCCGCTCCTGGTGAGCAAAAAAGGCCAGTGAGTTGACCACCAGCAGAACCAGCCCCGGCTGCGGCCCGACCCACTGGCTCATCAACCGTCCGGCGCTGCGCCCCGCGGCGTGGTTGTCGATGCCGACATACACAGCACCTTGTACATCGGTGAGGTTGCTGGTGAGTAAAACGGTGGGCGTGCCGCCCTGCACGATTGCGTTCAACGCCTGCTGCACGGTGGGCGTATCGGGGGCGACCACAATCATGCCGTGGCGACGCGAGCGCGGTTTGCGCAGGGCGTCGAGCAGTTGCTGCGGTGCGCCCTCCGCCCAGCGTTGATGGCGCAGCGTAAGGTGGGCGCTGAGGCGTTGGGCTTGGCGTTCGAAGGCTGCAACCAGCCGCTTGAAGTGGTCGGTGGCGCTGTCGCTCAGCAACACATCGACAATCATTGGGCCGGTAAATGGCGCAGGCAGGCCCGGGCGGATGCCCAGGGCGCGTGCCACGGTCAGCACCTTGCGCCGTTTAACATCAGACACCTTGCCACGGTCATTGAGCACACGGTCCACGGTGCTCAGGCTGACCCCCGCCAATTCTGCGACCTTCAACAGACCGTGACGTTTGACTGTGCTGCTCATGCCAAGCACGCTTCCTGTGAGAGGGTGGGCCTGTGAGTGTACCGGCAGGCCCGATATGGTGTCAGCGAGATGTGCCGTCCGCGCTCAATTGCGCTGGCAATTTGCGTGCCTCGCGTACCTCTGCAACCTGTTGGGCGGTCACCTGCGGCGCGGCATTACCCCAGCTGTTGCGGATGTAGGAGAGTGTTGCCGCAATCTGCTGGTCCGATAGCTTCCACGCAAAGCTGGGCATTGCGCCGCTGGTGGGATTGTCGAGGGTCACCGCGCCGCGCCCGCCTTCCAGCGCCGTGGTGATCAAGCTTTGCGCATTTTCAGCCTGGATTCCGGGGTTGCCAGCCAGGCTCGACGCCAGTTGATTGATCCCCTTGCCATCACTGTTGTGGCACGCCGAGCAATTGGCCGAGTACACGTTGGCGCCTTGTTGCATGGTCTTGTCGCTGGCGTGGAGCGGGCGAGGGCTGCGAACGTCCGAGCCCGGCAGAGTTTTGAGGTAGGCCGCTATGGCGAACAGGTCTTCATCGCGCATATGCTGGGTCGAGTTTGTGACCGCTTCGGCCATCGGCCCGGACGCTACGGCCACGTGGTTACTGCCGGTCTTGAGATATTGCACCACTTGCATATCGCTCCAGCCGCCGATACCGACGTAGGGGTTGGCGGTAATTTCCGGTGCATGCCAGCCCGCCAGTTCGCCGCCTTGCAGGTACGCGCCCTTCTTGTCACCACCGAGGAAATTCTTCGGCGTATGGCAAGCCGCACAGTGCCCGAGGCCGTCGACCAGGTAGGCGCCGCGGTTGATCTGTTCGGTAGCACCTGCCACCGGTTTGAACGGCGTGTTATCAAAGAACAGCAGGTTCCAGCCCGTCATCATCAGGCGGATGTTGAACGGGAAGGGCAGTTGATTGGACACGACTTCGTTATTTACCGCCGGAACCGTTTGCATGTACGCCCAGAGGTCGTGCATATCCTGGTTGCTGACTTTTACGTAGGCGTTATAGGGCATCGCCGGGTAAAGGTTCTCGCCATGCCGGCCTTTGCCTTCACGCACCGCTCGGGTGAACTCCTGCTCAGTCCAGGCACCAATGCCGGTGTTTTTGTCGGAGGTGATGTTGCTGGCGAGCAGCTTGCCGAACGGCGTTTCCAGTGCATAGCCACCGGCAAAGGGTTTTCCACGATGGGGGTCGGTATGGCAGGCCGCGCAGTCACCGGCTATGGCAACGTAACGGCCGCGCGTTACGGCGGGGTCTTCCTGTGGCTGAGTGCTGGGCGCCTTTATCCCGGCGCTGTGGTCGGCCTGTTGCCCTGGCTGTGCAATGCTGTCCGCCGCATCGGCAACGCTGAATGCACCGTACAGGCCGATGGCCGAGCCCAGGGACAATGCGGCGGTGGCTGTCAAGGCCATGCGAAGACGCGGGTTCATGCTGGCATCTCCACCAGTGGACCGGGTTTGGCCAGGTATTGATCGATGATCGCCTTGGCGGTCCACAGGCTCAGGGCCCCGATGGTCGAGGTGGGGTTATAGCCGGCGTTGTTGGGGAACGACGAGGCGCCCAGCACGAATACGTTGTGCACATCCCAGCTCTGCTGATAGCGGTTGAGTACGCTGGTTTTCGGGTCCAGGCCCATGACCGCGCCACCGATGGTGTGGTCGCTGGACGGTAAGTACGGCCCGTAGTTGACTGCGGCGGCATCAAAGCCGTTAACGATTTTCGCGCCCATGGCCTTGCCGATTTCTACAGCTTTTTCTTCGGTGAAACGGGCCATGCGCCGATCGTTTTCGTTGTAGTCAAAGGTCACGCGAATCAACGGGTCACCGTGGGCGTCGTGGTACTCCGGATCCAGATCTAGATAGCACTCGTTGTGGGAAAAACTGGTGCCCTGGTTGAAGATGAATGTGCCGTTCTGGAAGGCATGGTTATAGGCCTTTTTCCATTCGCTGCCCCAGCGTGGCGTGCCTGGCGGCACGGCATCGGCGTTACCGATGGGGCGTGCGCCACGGGCGACCACGAGGATTCCGGCCCCGCCGATAAAGTCCTTGCCGGTGTGGTCGAAGTTGTCGCCGTTATAGTCGTCGACCTGGGCGGAGAGGGCGCCTGCGCCAATGTACTGATTGAGTTGTTCGTCCTCGAAAAACAGATTGGCACCGGACACGGTCTGGAAGCTGTAGGCTCGGCCCACGACCCCGGTGCGCGTTTCGGGGTTGTAGGGTTTGCCGATTTTCGAGAGCAACAGCAAGCGTACGTTTTGCATCTGGAAGGCAGAGAAAATGACGATGTCTGCCGGTTGCTCCCACTCCATCTTATTACGGTCCAGGTAGCTCACACCGGTGGCGGTTTTTCCGTCTGCGGCGAGGTTGGCGCGCAGCACGGCCGACTCAGTCAGTACGGTAAAGTTGCTGCGTTGCATCAATGCTGGGATCACGCAGGCATTGGGGCTGGACTTGGAAAAGTTGCCGCAGCCGTAATACAGGCAGTAACCGCAGTAGGTGCAAGGCCCCATGCGCACTCCCAGCGGGTTGGTGTAGGCCTGCGACGCCTGGCCGGCGGGTACCATGAACGGGTGCAGGCCAAGTTTTTTGGTGCCGTCAGTGAACAGGTCGGTCAGCCGAGTGGTCGCCAGTGGCGGCAGCGGGAATTCACTCTTGCGGTTGCCTTCAAAGATATTCGCGCCGTCGATCTTCTCGCCCTTCAACACACCGGCCTTTCCCGATACGCCGGCGATCCGTTCGAAGCGCTCATAGAAGGGCTCCAGGTCGTCATAGGTGACGCCCCAGTCCTGCACGATCAGGCCCTTTTCAATCTGCTGCTTGCCGTAGCGCTTAAGGGTAAAGCTGTAAGGCTCGAAGTCGAACGGCAGGAAGCGCCACGCCATGCCGGCCCAGTGCGTACCTGAGCCGCCGACGTTGTAGCCCAACTCGTTCATGCTCCAGTCGCGGGTCGGCAGGGCAGTTTGCGAACGGTTGTTGCGGAACGTGGTGGTCTCGATGGCCGGCGGTAGCAGCATGCTGCGGCGGGTGTCCCAGCGCAGCTCGTCGGTGTCTACCGAGGGCGGAAAATCAGTGGTGGTTTCAAACCACGGACCACGCTCGATCGCGATGACATTCAGCCCGGCGCGGGTCAGTTCTTCGGCAATCAGCGAGCCGCACCAGCCGAGGCCGACAATCACTGCGTCGACTTTGGGGCGTACATTGGACATTCAGGAATTCCTCTTCGTTACAGCGAATCACGGTCAGTCGGCGATGATGGCAAGGCCTCATCACTCAAGTGTTCTAGGGGATCAGAGCGTGTTATCGATCAGGCTGGTGGGGATGATGTTGAGCTTCTGGCCCTTCTTGGCGATAACGTCACGGAAGTCATAGCGTGCGCCGGGGAAACCAAGCATTTTCCAGCTCGCCATGCCTTTGTTGCCGCCGTAGATCGGGTCAGACAAGAAGCCTTCACGCACGTTGGCCAGCACCTGTTCGAAGATCTCCTTGGCGCCGTCGTCAAACTCGGAACCAACCTTGACCGCGTTTTTTTCGAAGCTGTGCAGCACCAGGTCCTGTTGCTCGCCTTGCAGTTGCAAGAAGGGTTTGCCGAACTGCCCCTGGCTGTATTCGTCAATCGCTACCAGCCCCTTGCGCCAGCGGTCGGCGGGGGTGAGTGCGGACTGCGTGCCTTGCTCGAACGTACCTTTGACGAAACGTCCCAGCCGATACAACGTGGCGCCCTTGCCGTAGTCACCGGCCAATTGGCGGTCGATAAACGTCGCGCAACCGGCTTCCTTGCCTCCGATCGACAGCTCGTCCGTTGGAATCAACCGTTCGGCAATCGCTTCGGTGGTTTGAAATTCATGTTGATTGAAGAACGCCAGGCCGCCCTGACGTACGCTGGGCAACGCTGGCAGGCTGGCCGTGGCCGGTTCCCAGGGTTGGCCACCGGTAATTTCCTCGGTGCGTGCAACGGGTAATGTCGACGCAGCCGCCAGCGCGATGGCCGATGATAAGAAGTCTCTGCGCTGCATGGGGGTTCCTTAGAGGATCAGGCACGTTTCCCATGCGCGCACGGCAGCGCCCGCAGGGCTTGGGGCCAGCGGCAATCACACGAACATGGGCGGCGCAAGATGAACGAGCGAGGTGATTCAGAATGTTTCTATTGGGGAGTTTAGGGTGCGTCAAATGACCGCGCTATTAAAACTTTTGACGTGAAACCCTCAAAATATTGACCGATAAAAAATTCCAATCTATTGATAATACAAATCTTTTTACGTTTTTGCTTCAACAGCAGAAACGGGTGAGCAATTACGAGCGCGGTCATTTTTGCCCGTGCTAAGTGGAGGCTTGATGCTCGGACCCGGGACTCGGATTGAGCGGCAGGAGCGATCATTGACTACGCGGCGGGTCTATCCGGTCATGCAGGGTACGAATGATCAAAATCCCTTCGAGGTCACGTTCGCCCGCAGGGGTAAGGCGGTATTCAGCCATGGGTGTTCAGCATCAGCTGTTAAACGCTTCAGCATTAAACGCGCGAGGTTTGCCGCTGGCCTCGCCCTCAAGCAAGGCAGCACGGATGGCGTCTACCTCTGCAGTGCGCTCCTGCTCGCGACGAATCAAGTCGCGAATATACTCGCTGTCATTGGTGTAATGGCCAGCCTCAATCTGGCCCTTGATCCAAGTGTCCTGCTGGTCCGTAACGGTGATGGTTTTTCGTACCGCTGCCATGGGATGCTCTCTGATAGGTCAGAAGTGGTGCGAAATATCATACTATTGGTTCGATTTTGCGCGCCGCAGATGAGTGGTCAAAGGCTGCCAATCGGCGCACTCACCGTTGGTATTTTCACGTTTGAAAGCCCCAGAAAACAAGTACATCATCAAGTATTCTTGCATCAGCGTAATAAAATAAAATCCATATAAATCAACGATTAACCCACCCAATGCCTGTCTCGTTTCCCTCTCCAATTTTTTTAATGGTTTCTCTGCATCATCAATCGGTGGTGGCTCGCGCCGCGTTTTGCCGCAACTGGTCTAAGTAGTTCGCCCATTGCTGAGCCGCCTCCCTGCGTTGCACTAGCAGTTGAGCGCGTGCATACACAGCCCCCAGCGCACCTGGCATACGGTGAGATAGCGAGAGTTCGAGCACGATTGGGTCAATACCCAGGTGCTCGTGAGCGATGGTCCGGTAGGTGGCGCGAAAGCCGTGAGCAGTGATGTCGTACTCCGGCCAGATGCGCTGGAAGGACTTGAGCATGGAGGTTGGGTTTATGGGACGTCCTGGATAGACCGGCGAGACGAACACCCAGCCTTTGCCTTCTTCATCCACCACGCGGGTTTTACGTAGCTCGCGTAACAGAACCAACGCTTGTTCAGGCAACGGCACGATGTGTTTGCTCTTGTCCAGATGCTTGGTCTTGCTCACCACATAACGCCAATCGGCGCCCACCAAGTCGACATCTTCCCAGCGCATCTGCACCAGTTCGCCTGGGCGGACCGGCAACATGACCAGCAGGCGCATTGCGGTAGCAACGCTGCCGTCATTGCAGTCATCAAGGCGTATAAGAAACCTGCCTAGGTCGGATGGCCTTTCGATCGCCGGGTTGCTGGTCACGATGTGGCGAATCTTCAACTCCTCAATGTTGCTGAGAGCCACGTTGCGCTCCACCCAGCCGCGACCTTCGGCAAAGCCCAGAACGGCACGTATGATGGTGCGCACGCGTCGGGCCATGGCCATGGTGCGCTGGCGGCGCAACTCGGTGATGATCGTAGTGATGTGCTCCAACTTGATCTCGCTGATCGGTTTTTTGCCAATGGCAGGCAAGATGTGGTTGTTCAGCGCTCCGGTAAAGCCCGAGATGGATTTGGTCACCAGGTCGGCTGACTTGAATGCCAACCATTGCTCGGCCACGTAAGCGAAGGTGCGCTCTTCATTGAGCAACTGTGCCTCGATCTTGGCGGTCTTGGCCTTGAGCGGAGCGGTGTGGTTAGCCACGTCGCGGCGTGCGCCGCGGGCAATGTCGCGCGCCTCCTTGAGGCCAATGTCGGGGTAAGCGCCGATGGAGAAGCGGTTTTCCTTCCCATGCAGCCGATACTTCAATCGCCAAACCTTGGAAGGGGATTTGCCGACCTTGCTCGACGCTCTGACCTCCAAATAAAGGCCAGGAACTTCGCCATCGGCGTGTTTACCTGGTTCGGTCAGAGAGCGGATCAAGGCATCGCTGAGTTTTCGTTTGAAAACAACCACATTGTCTGGGGGCATCGGTGGGGGCATCCTTTTTAAGGAACCGAAATTTGCCCCCAATTATGCCCCCATGAGTCGTGGAATCCATTGGATTTAGACAGGCGGCAATGGACTTAAATAACCAGTAACTTGTTGTTATAAAACGTTTTATGGAATTTAATGGAATTCCATTACAGGCTATCGGGGTCCCCAAAAAACATCTGAATCCGCGACCGCAACCACCGCTCCCCTGGATCATTATCCTGCGAACCACGCCACGCCATGTGCAGTTCAAAGCTGCGCACCGGCAGCGGCGGGTCTTCCGCGCGTAAGCCGCCCGCCGAGGTCAAGGCCTCGGCCGCGTAGTCTGGCACGGTCGCCAGGATATCCGTGCCCGCCAGCAATGTGCCGAGGCCGTTGAATTGCGGCACGGCCAGTACCACGTGGCGTTTGCGGTCGAGTTTTTCCAGTTCTTCATCGATGAAGCCGCTCAGGTCGCCTGCGAAGGACACCAGGGCGTGGGGGCGGGCGCAGAAGTCGTCGAGGCTCAGGGAACCCGGTACGCTGTCGGCGCGCAGCAGTTTCGGCAGGCTGCGGCGCAGTACTTTGCGCTTGGCGTTGGCCGGCAGGTCGGCGGTGTAGCTGACGCCGATGGAGATCTCGCCGGAGGCCAGCAGGCCGGGCATCAGGATGTAGTTGACGCGGCGTACTACCAGGACGATGCCGGGGGCTTCGGCGCGCAGGCGTTTGAGCAGTTGCGGCAGCAGGGCGAATTCGACGTCGTCGGACAGGCCGATGCGGAACACGGCTGTGCTGGTGGCCGGGTCGAACTCGGCGGCGCGGCTGACGGCGGTGGAAATCGAGTCCAGGGCCGGGGAGAGCAGGGCGAAGATTTCGACCGCTCGGGCCGACGGTTCCATGCTGCGGCCGGTGCGCACGAACAGGGGGTCGTCAAACAACCCGCGCAGGCGTGACAACGCCGCGCTGATGGCCGGCTGGCCGAGGAACAGTTTCTCGGCGGCGCGGGTCACGCTGCGCTCATGCATCAAGGTTTCGAATACGATCAAGAGGTTAAGGTCGACACGACGCAGGTCGTTACGGTTCATCTTGTGTCCTGGAAGAGTCAGCAAACTTGACGAGAGCAGCCATATAAGAAGAATGACCGGCATGAATCTTACGGGTAAAGGCTGTTACTCTGCACAGGAAAATTGAGTTTTCTTACAAGCTCTGAGGCCTATTCCTCAGTTGCGGAATCAATGACAGGCATGTCGACTATTAATGGCGACCGGTGGTCTTACCCGGAAAGCCCAGATAGAGTTCATGGCATTAGAGGTTACTTTGACGAGGTTTGCGATGTCCCGCACGATCCGTTTTCACAAGTTTGGTCCGGCCGAGGTGCTCAAATGCGAAGAGCATGCAGCCGCGCAGCCCGCACCGGGCGAAGTGCAGGTGCGTGTCGAAGCGATTGGCATCAGCTGGTATGACATTCTGTGGCGCCAGAACCTGGCGTCTTCCCATGCACGCTTGCCATCCGGCCTGGGCCATGAGATGGCCGGGGTTGTGGTCGCCGTCGGCGACGGCGTGGATGATTTGGCAGCGGGCGATAAAGTGGCCAGTTTTCCGGCCGAAAGCCCCAATGATTACCCGGTGTATGGCGAACAGATCGTCCTGCCCCGTTCGGCCCTGACCCGCTATCCGGATGTCCTGAGCCCGATTGAAGCCAGTGTGCACTACACGCCGCTGCTGATTGCCTACTTTGCCTATGTGGATCTGGCGCGGGTCAAGCCTGGGCAGTTTGCACTGGTGACTGACGCCAGCCACTGCGCCGGCCCATCTTTCGTACAGCTGGGCAAGGCCCTGGGCGTACGGGTGATTGCCGCCACCAAGGACAGCGAAGAGCGCGAGTACCTACTGTCCCTCGGGGCAGAGAAGGTCATCGTCACCGAAGAGCAGGACCTGCTGATGCAAGTCAACAAGTTCACTGATAACCGTGGCGTCGACGTGGTGTTCGACGGCCTGGGCGGCCCGCAGATGTCGCTGCTCGGCGATGTGCTGGCACCGCGTGGCAGCCTGGTGCTGTATGGCTTGCAGGGCGGTAACCAGACGCCATTCCCGGCGTGTGCAGCGTTTCAAAAGAACATTCAGTTCTTTGTGCATTGCATCGGCAACTTCACTGGCAAGCCTGAGCTGGGCATTATCCAGGACCAGGTGGCCTTGCAGCGGGCCCTGCGGGATATCAACCAATTGACCGCCGACCGTGTGCTGGTACCGCTTAAAACCACGGTGTTTCCGTTCAGTCAGTTTGTGGAAGCACACCGTTATATGGATGAATGCCCTTGCCGCGAGCGGGTTGCGTTGCAGGTTGAAGCTGTTTAAGCCGTAGGAAGATTCGCAAACGACGATGGCGCATGAGGCAAATGCGCCATTTGGCAGGACTGATCCTGCACCGACCATCAGGTGCCTGTCTGGCCCCTTAGCCCCTGGACCTCGCCTTTTTCCCTGACGCCGCCCTGAATTCCAGCGCGGCGTCTTTGTGTGTGGGTTTTTTACGTGCCGGCTGTCATTCATCTGCACTGGTTTTCGGCGTTGTTCTGTATCTATTAATCATTATCCCAGCACTGATAATTACGCCTTCACCTTCATCTCAAGGAATGAGCAATGAATGAATATCCGGCACTACTGTCGCGAGAGGCCGACACTAAAGACGCAGCTTCCCTGTGGCCTCAGAGAATTAACAATGGGCGTATAAAGCTGCAATCCAGGAAAAGGGAAAGTTGCTGGGTTTATGTGTCGGACATTTCCTTTAATGGTGGGTTAAGAATCTGCAAGGACCTGTCGGAAAGATCCTAGGGTCGTGGCTGAATGCATTTTTATCCCGTAAATCCGGCGCTCTGGCGCGTCCATGTCTTTGGGGGGGTCCCGACGGCATCGGTGTTGTTTTGTTGCGCGGTGCTAATGTCTAGTCATCGGCGCACAAGTCTGTGTGCAGTTTTCTTACACGCGTAATAGGTCGAGCAAGTACTGTCAGCAGTTGCTTGGAACGGATATTTAAACTCAGGTAGTAGAACGATGAGCACTATTCACGAACAGGCTATGAACTATGTTTACCAGCAAGTTCTGCAACGTTTGATTGGCTACTTTAATCGCGCAGAGCGAACGGCACTCCAGTTGCTGGTCCAACGAATCGTTGTGGCGGCGGGCGGTATGGAACAGGTCGGGGATTACAAGGTGCTGGTGGCCCATGGGGGAGGTGAAGCGAGCACCTACACCCTGGCGTTGTTGCGTGCCGCGCAACTGACCATCGCCGGCCGCGCCCCCCGCACCTTTCACTTGCGGGTCGCGACGCTGCGCCATGCCGGGATGACCGAAGGCCGGCTCGACAGCCTCAACCTGGGCTATGGCCGCTTGTTTCTCCACGATGATCCCAGGGTTGAGTTACTGATGGTGGAAAACCAGGAAGTATTGCCCTTCAATCACCTGCGGCCCGCCTCTGCCGTCGGGCGGGAGATCAGCCAGCGCAACATGCTGATGATCGGCCACGTGACTTCGGGTGATTGCCGCGCAACCTTGTGCAATGACACCTACTTGGCACTCGGCGATTTCTATCAGCGCGTTACCACCTGCAATGGTGGGGTGCATGCCGTGGTCAACGGCGACTCATTGCGCAAGCAAAGTCAGTTTCTGGCGTGGCTGAAAAAAACCGCCCAAGGCGCGGGGCTTGCCATCCCACCCAATTGGCCGGTGTCGCTCACGGGTCTGTTTGCGCGCATGGAGGAATGGAGCGCTGGCTATTACCGCGATGTGTATGGCGAGCATTATGTTGCGAGTGACAACCCCAGCAGGGCCGGCCATCGTCACTTGGCCTACATCGGCATTGCCGATCTGCTGGCGGATGTCGACACACAACAGTCGCCGATGCTCAACGAGTTCATGGCCTATGCACCCGATCCATTGGGCTTTCATTTCAGCCATCCGAGCTACTCCAACCCACAGCTGATGGCGCACCTGCGAGGCTTGCAGGCTCAATGCTTGCGCGATCTTGACTATGAGGAAGGCGTGCGAGGTTTTGTCCATCAGGCTTCCCAACGCATGCGCAGCGTGCAGGTGCCCGAAGAGTTGCTCGCGCGGGCTCAGAGCAGTGAAGGGCGCATCCAATCCAGAACCTACGCGCAGCACTACTTTGGCCTGGATGAAACACAGCTGATCTGCCTGCTGTTTTCTCCGTTTATCCATCATGGTGAGCGGCTGGAAGGCTATCTGCGCCAATGCCACCCGGGCATGCTCGTGGCCCTGCCAGAACTGCACAAGGTCCTGCAGGGCAAGCCGTCCGCCGAGATGTTGCAGCAGTGGGTCATCGATACCAGCGGCTTGCCGATGCCGCTGGTGCAACACCTGTACCGCAAGCGGCCGCTGATCGCTGGGAGCGGCCAAACAACCCACAGTGCGGGGGCCATGACTCGCGGCAGCGCGCAGGCCTGTCAATTGTCCGGGCGATGACACTGCGCGGCGAACGGCAGGCGGACTTCGCGTACCAGGCGGTTTATCGCTACATGATCACGCTGATCAACGAAGTGAGCACCAATGCCCGGGTAAAGCTGCCCTCCCTGCGGCAGTTGGCGGGGCGCCTGAATGTGTCGATCTCCACGGTACAGTACGCATACTCACTGCTGGAAAAGGAGGGCCGGGTCTACTCGGTGGCCAAGTCGGGCTATTACGCCTGGCCGCTGTCTTCAAACCCACAGGCGTGGGCTGGTGGAGATCTGCTCGACCGGCTCTACGCCGCAGCGCGCAGGCCGGGCATGGTGGTGCTCAGTGGCGATGAACCCGCGTTGCTGGCTTCGCTGGACAGCAGCCTGTTGCGCCTCGAGCGAGAGTTGGTGCGCCAGTACCCACAGCATCTGCAACCCTGGTCCCAGCCTTGCGGTGTGTGGGAACTGCGCGCGGTGCTGGCTGCACGCTATACCTCGTCGCCGACGCGTTGTTGGCATGCCGATGACGTGTACATCGGTGCCGACCTGCGCGGTGTGTTGCACATTCTCATCGATGTACTGGGCCTGAGGGGGACCACGGTGATTGTCGAATCACCCTGCGACTGGCTGGTTCTGCGCCTGCTCCAGGATGCGGGGGTGCGCATCATCGAATTGCCCTGGATGCCGGACGGTCGCCTGGACCTGGTCAGCCTTGACCGCGTGTTAGCCAACGAACCGGTGCACCTGGTGCTGCTGTCATCAAAGGTCAGCCTGCCGGCAGGGGGGGTGATGCCGCACCACGACCGCCTGGCTGTTGCACAAATGCTGGATCACTACGGTTGCTGGCTGCTGGAGAACGACACCTTTGGCGAACTGGGATTCAATCATCAACAGCCAGCACTCCGGGAACTGGTGAACCCTGAGCGGCTCATGGTGTTTTCTTCGTTCGAGAAGGTCCTGGGTTCGGAAGCGCCTTATGGTTATCTGCTGTCCCGGCGCATGAGCAGTGAATTACAGCGCCAGTTCCTGCTGCGCGCCTTTCGTTTGTCGTCGATCCGCCAGCGCGCGATTGCGCGCCTGTATCAAAGCGGGCGAATCGACCAGCACCTGCGTGCATTGCGCCGAGACTTACATGAGCAGGCGCAGGCGATGAGCCAACGGTTGGACCAGCATCTGGAGGGACAGGTGAGCTTCAGTGCACCCGCTGCCGGGGCGACGTTCTGGTTGCACTCAACGCACCCGGTGGACATGCGCCAGGTATTCCAGCGGCTGCTCGGCCAGCAGGTGGTGATTGCGCCCGGTGAACTGTTCAGCGTCAGCGGCCTGCATCAACAGGATTTTCGCCTGAGCCTGACCTTTCATGGGCAGCCGGACCTCGATGCTGCCTTGGCGGCCATCGGCGAGGCGCTGCATCAGGCCCGGATGGGATGATTGCGTGAAGTTTCTCTCACTGTTGTAGGATCGATACCGTCGCACAGGAGTCCAACTCTCAGTAAACTGCCGTTTTTTTCCCGAATCCTTCTTTCCGAGGTTTATGCATGACAATCAGTCCTTTTGCGGGCAAGCCGGCGCCAGCCCAGTTGCTGGTGGATATCCCGCGACTGGTTACGGCCTACTACACCGGCCAGCCTGATGCAGCAATCTCCACCCAGCGCGTGGCGTTCGGTACCTCCGGTCACCGTGGCAGCTCGTTTGAACTGAGCTTCAACGAATGGCATGTACTCGCTATCAGCCAAGCTATCTGCCTGTATCGCGAAGCCCAGGGCATCAATGGCCCGCTGTTTGTCGGCCTGGATACTCACGCGTTGTCGACACCTGCCGGTGCCAGCGCCCTGGAAGTGTTGGCCGCCAATGGCGTGCACGTGATGCTGGCGCAAGGCGATGAATACACGCCGACTCCGGCGATTTCCCACGCCATCATCTGCTACAACCGTGGCCGCACCAGCGGCCTGGCCGACGGCATCGTCATCACGCCGTCGCACAACCCGCCGCAGAGTGGCGGCTACAAGTACAACCCGCCCAATGGCGGCCCGGCCGACACCCACGTCACCAAGTGGATCGAAGCCAAGGCCAATGAGCTGCTGGCCAATAAACTGGCGGGGGTCAAGCGCATCACCCACGCCCAGGCACTCAAGGCCGATACCACCCATCGCCATGACTACCTCAACAGCTATGTGGCTGATCTGGTCAATGTGATCGACATGGACGCCATCCGCAGTGCCGACCTGCGCCTGGGCGTAGACCCGCTGGGTGGAGCGGGGGTGCGCTACTGGTCGGCGATCGCCGAGCATTACCGCCTGAATCTGGACGTGGTGAACACCGAAGTCGACGCCACCTTCCGCTTCATGAGCGTCGACTGGGACGGCCAGATCCGCATGGACCCGTCCTCCAGCTACGCCATGCAGGGCCTGATCGGTCTCAAGGAACGCTTCGACGTGGCATTCGCCTGCGACCCGGACCACGACCGCCACGGCATCGTCACGCCGTCCGGTGGCCTGTTGGCACCGAACAACTACCTGGCTGTGTCCATCGACTACCTGTTCCAGAACCGTCCTGACTGGCGCGCCGATGCAGCCGTGGGCAAGACCGTGGTCAGCAGCGGCTTGATCGATCGCGTCGCTGCGCGCATTGGCCGTCGCCTGTACGAAGTGCCGGTCGGCTTCAAGTGGTTCGCCGACGGCCTCTTCGAAGGCTCGTTGGGCTTTGGCGGCGAAGAAAGCGCCGGCGCCTCGTTCCTGCGCAAGGATGGCACCGTCTGGAGCACGGACAAGGACGGCCTGATCCCGGCACTGCTGGCTGCAGAAATGACCTCGCGCAAAGGCCAGGACCCGAGCCAGATTTACCGTGGCCTGACCGACGCCCTGGGCGAACCGTTCGCGATTCGTGTCGACGCCAAGGCCACACCGGCGCAGAAAGCCTTGCTGGGCAAGCTGTCGCCGGATCAGGTGACGTCCACCGAGTTGGCCGGGGAAAGCATCCAGCAGATCCTCAGCCATGCGCCGGGTAACAACCAGGCAATCGGCGGGTTGAAGGTGATGACCGAAAACGGCTGGTTCGCTGCACGGCCATCGGGCACCGAGGATATCTACAAGATCTACGCCGAGAGCTTTATTGGCGAAGATCACCTCAAGCAATTGGTGGAAGAGGCGCAGGTGCTGGTAGACGGCGCTATCAGCCAGTAACCCATTGTAGGAGCCCGGCTTGCCGGCGATAGCGATCTTACGAACGCCACCGCCGGCAAGCCGGGCTCCTACAAAGTTAAGCGAGGTCAACCAAGACGATTTCGCTGTCTTCAACCGCCGTCACCCGCAACACCTGCTCATCTTCAATCGCTACACCGTCTCGCGCTTGCGCACGCACGCCGTTGACTTCAATCACGCCCGTCGCCGGTACCAGGTACGCACGGCGTCCGCTGTCCAGCCGGTATTCAGCACTTTCCCCGGCCTTCAGGTTCGCGGCCACCAGGCGTGCATCCGCACGAATGCGCAGGCTTTCGCTGTCCCCGGCCTTGCCACTGGCCAGCGTCACAAAACCTTCGCGATCCCCCTTGGGAAACGGCTTGGCGCCCCACGAAGGCGGCAGACCGGCTTCATTCGGAATGATCCAGATCTGGAAGATCTTGGTTGGCGTCTCTTCCAGGTTGTACTCGCTGTGGGCGATCCCGGTGCCGGCGCTCATCACCTGCACGTCACCGGCTTCGGTGCGGCCTCTGTTGCCGAGGTTGTCGGCGTGGCTGATCGCCCCTTCGCGCACGTAGGTGATGATCTCCATATCGCGGTGCGGATGCTGCGGGAAGCCGGTGCCCGGCGCAATGATGTCGTCGTTCCATACCCGTAGGTTGCCCCAGTGCATGCGCTTGGGGTCGTGGTATTCAGCGAATGAGAAGTGGTGATGGGCGTCAAGCCAGCCATGGTGGGCGCCGCCCAGGGAATTGAAAGGTCGAAGTTCAAGCATGATCGTCTCCTGTGGATGGCGCCTATGATCCTGCAGCTCATGATCGATAAAAAGCCGGAAATATGCCTGATTCCTATCAGTCGATTAGATGAGTTGGTGGCGTTTTGACTTTCAGTTCATCGCCTAACTGCATGACAGCAAAGCAATTGGCTGGAACTCAACGTCGATTCCGGCGACCATGGCGCACTTGTCTGAACCCAGCTCATCGCAGGAGTCCGCGTGTCGCAACAAAAGCCTGATCTTCCTCCCGAACTGCGCCCCTTGGCCGAAATGCCGCTATTGAAACGCCTGGCCGCGCGCCTGTTTGGCCATGGCTTGACACGTTTGCGCGCTCAGCACCGGTTTTCCTGGTTGCACGGGCAGGCCGACGGTTTTCGCAGTGGGCATGAGGCAGGTGTGGAGTACGGCTACCGCGAGGGCAAGGCCGATGGCATCGAGGAAGGCCGGCAAGTCCTGCTGATTCGCGACTTCCGCCCGGATGAGCACCGAGCGCCGGGTGTGGATGACAGCCTCTTCGATGATTGGCGCCTGCCGCTGACGGCCGAGTTGAAGAAACGCATCAAGGCTGACGTTGCGCGGTTGCTGCCGGCCCACGCGCAGCCAAGCGCTGCACAGTGGAAGATGATCTTCAGCGATACGCCTTCAACCTCAGTGATAGCCGGCGCCGGTGCGGGCAAATCCACCTCCCTGGTGCTGCGTATTTTGCTCCTTACCCATTACCTGGGCTTCGAGCTGAGCTCAATGACGGTGGTGACCTTTACCCGTGAGTCGCGCAAAGACTTCATCAACAAGCTCATGGAAATTCTCAGCCTGTGGGGCCAACCCCTTGGCATGAAAGAAGCGCAGGCCGTGGTGCGAACCTTTCACTCGCGCATCCTGCCGATGGTGCGCAGCCTGCCGGGCTTTGAGCGCCTGCAAGCGTTCGAAAACCTCAGTGCAGGCTTTGAGGACGTCGACAGCAACCCCTTTGACCTGCGCATCAACGACGCCCAACGCCAACAGATGAACGCCTGTTACCACCGCCTGCACGGCCAGCATGCGCGCTTTCGCGAGCTGATAGCGCCGCTGGCACGCCAGGGCCTGCAGCTCAAGGAGCTGGAGCGCGAGCATCCCGATGTGCAAAAGCGCGTGGCCGTGACCGAACTGGCGGCCAAGCGCGATGAAGAACTGTGCGATCTGATCGAAGACCTGTGGTTCCGCGCGGGTGCGTGGCCGATCAAGGGTATCGAGCCCAATCGCCAGACCCTAGAGATCAACGGCGCGCAGTTTCACTGCCATGGCTATATACCGGAGCTGGACGCCTGGGTGGTGCTGGGCTTTGACTCAAGGGAAAACGCCCAGATCAGCCGGCCAAATTCGAAATTGTCCGTACGGGCAGAATGGGCGGTAAAGCGCACCCTGTTTCAAGCTTTCTGCCGTAAGCCACTGATATGGCTCGATAGTTATGAATCTTCAAAGCGGCTCTTAAGCAGTTTGGCCGGTGATGCCAGCGCCGGGCCAGGCTTTGATTACAAGGTTAAGGGCGAACTCGCCTCTGCGCCGTTGCTGGACAGCTTTGTGATGGCGGCCGGGTTTATCGAAAACCTGGGGCTGGACGTGCCCACTGCGGTTGGGCAGATGAGCTTTGCCAAGGACGACCCGGACCGGTTCTTCTTCGAAGCGCTGAGCATCTTCTGGAAGGCCCTGGAAGATCACCTGTTGGACCAGTCGCCACCAATCATGACCTACAACCGCATGTTTTCGCTGTTCGGCGAAAACACCCCGGAAAACCTCAAGCTGCTCAGTGATCCGCTGTTGCGGCCGCTGTCGCATTTGATGATCGACGAGTTCCAGGATGTCTCGCCGCAGATTGTCTCGTGGATCCGCGCCAGCCTGCGCGAGATCCGCAGTCGCGGCCCGGCCATGCACGTCGGGCGCGGTGCCCAGCGCTCGTCGCTGTTGTGCGTGGGGGATGACTGGCAGTCGATCTACGGCTGGCGCGGGAGTTCGCCCAAGTACTTCATGGCGTTCAACCAGGAATTCCCGTCACCCGCCACCACTCGCGTGATGCTTGGGGAGAACTACCGCAGCCATCAACACATCATCGACGCCGCCGAGCACATTGTGCGGGCGGCACCCGCCATCCCCGGCAAGAAGGCCAAGGCCAGCGGGGCGCCCAAGGATTTGGTGCCCGTCAAGGTTCTGGAGCGCGATGATGCCGCATTGGGGCGGCAGTTGCAGGCGCACTACCAGCGCGGCGAATCAGTGTTAATGCTTTATCGAAAAAGTAGCGATAAGTTACTGATTCAAGAGCATATTCAGTCTTTAGTTAATGTGGATTCTAGCTTGCCACCCCAGGCACGCAGGCTAAAGCAACTGACCTATCACAGTGCCAAGGGGCTGCAGGCGGACGCAGTATTTCTGCTTGGGGATTGCCAGCACGTGACCAGCTCACCGTACAAGAACCAGGTGTACCGCATGGCCGGCCTGGGCAAGGACGGTGACAGCGAGCCGTACGACACTGCGCAAAAGGACGAAGTGTTGCGCCTGGCCTACGTGGGCATTACCCGGGCGGTGAGCCATTGCTATTGGTACGTGGAAAAGCCCGAAGGCCAGGCGGTGAATGTGCCGAAAGCGTCAGAGCGGGTGGATGGCAGGAAAGCCTTCTTCGACGACCAACGAACCCCAGTGTAGGAGCCGACTTGCCGGCCATGAGGTCCTGGAAAGACGTGGTGCTCCTCCGAAGCCAGCGCCTACGGAGGTCGGCTCAGGCCCGCAGGGACTGCGGCGGCACAAACGACTCCAATTCATCCTCCACCGCCTCGATAATCCGCTCTACATCGGCGGCGTTCATCACGGTGGCGCAGGGGATGCCGGCGATGGCGATCAGGGTTTCACCGCTGGCACGGTCGAACAGGCGGACGATCATGCTGCCGGGCGCATCCATGCTGCCCTCGAAGCCCATCGGATGAAAATGCCAGCGCATCAGTTGGCAGGCGTTGGGGAACGTCACTTTGTTCATGTTGCCCACCTTGTTCATTGAGCGCTTCCTTTAGCTCGCGGCAGGGGGCCATGACCTTCACTGGTCTTGGCATCGAAGAGCTTAAAAATAGCATCCGTGCGCAGCCGCAAGGTGAGTTTTTTGCCCCCGTTCGGCGGTTGTTTTCGATAAGTTTGATGTAGATCATGTCCTACTTGAAATTGGGCAAAAGGCCATTAGTCAGAAGTTCCAATTGGCCATTGATGGCCTTGGCAAAATTCGGCAATCTCCACGGTTTACCCGCCATAGAGCCGCCCATGCCCGACATCGCCCTGGACGATGACTCCCAGCACTCCCACGCCACACGCGAGCTGGTGCTGCGCCATCACCTGTGTTGGCGCCACCGGGACCTGGAGGGCGTGATGTCCTACTACCACCCGGATATCCAGTACCACGACTTCTTCCAGAACCGTGTCGTCGGTTTCGCCGACTTGCGCGACTACCTGCAAGCCAGCATGCCACGCGAGGCCGACGAGGCGATCGAGCACACCGATCGCATCCGCGCCGATGGCGACACTGCGTTCATCCAGTACCGCATTACCTTGCGCGGCGGGCAGGGCTTGGTGTCGTTCCGCACCAGCGAGGCCATCACGGTGCGCGACGGGTTGATCTGGCGGGTCAACGAGTACGCCTCCCTGGTGCATGAACAGCCGGCCCAGGCCGCGCGGCCCTCGGTCAGCCGCCTGGGGCTGTCGCCCCAGCAATTGGGGCACATGGCCAATGACCTGCAGCAGTATTTCGAATGCAAGCAACCCTACCTGGACCCAGAGCTGGACCTGCAGCGGGTTGCCAAGGAGTGTGGCTATAGCCGCAACCAGATTTCCTACCTGCTCAACCAAGTGCTGGGCCAAAGTTTCTATCGCTATGTCAACCAGGCAAGGCTCCAGCATCTGCTGGCCGCGCTGGACAAGGCCGTCCTCCCGATAAAGATCGACGACCTGGCGTTTGCCGCAGGCTTTAATTCGCTGTCGGCGTTCTACAGTGCGTTTCGCCAGCACACGGGCCAGTCGCCCAAGGCCTACGTCAAACAAATTTCCCTGCGTGCACGCGCGCAAGACAGCCCCTGACAGCCCGCTCTAGGATCGACCCTATCGAAACGAGGTGGGGGAACCTGGCATGCCGGCATGGCGCACGATCAGTTTATGGATGGACCAGCTGGACGACCCGCTGCAAGCGCGGCCGGCGCTGGCGCATGACTTGGATGTCAACGTGGCCATCATCGGCGCCGGTTACACCGGGCTGTGGACCGCGTATTACCTGAAACGCCAGGCCCCCGAGCTGAAAATTGCCATCGTCGAGGCACAGACCGCCGGCTTCGGCGCCTCCGGTCGCAATGGCGGCTGGCTGATGGGCAACCTGCTGGGGGAGGACCGCTTGCTTGCCGGCCTGAACCCCGAACAACGCCGCGCCTCGTTTGACCTGTTGCACGCCATCCCTGACGAAGTGGCCCAGGTGCTGGCGCGTGAAGGCATCGACTGTGACTACCGCAAGGGCGGCGCCTTGTACTGCGCCGCACGCTATCCCGAGCAGGAAGGCAGCCTGCGCCGCTACCTCGACAAACTCTATGCCCAGGGCCTGACCGAAGCCGACTACCGCTGGCTCGGCCCGCAGCAACTGGCCGAGCAGATCCGCATTGCCAAGCCGTATGGCGGCATTTATGCACCCCACGTCGCGACCATCAACCCCGCCAAGCTGGTGCGCGGCCTGGCGCGAGTGGTGGAGAACATGGGTGTAACGATCTACGAGAACAGCCCGGTTACCCACTGGCAATCCGGCCGCCTGCGCACCGCCAAGGCCAGTGTGCGCGCAGCCTGGGTGGTGCCGGCGGTGGAGGGCTACGCGAACACGTTGCCGCTGCTGGGCCGTTACCAATTGCCGGTGCAGAGCCTGATCGTCGCCACGGAGCCATTGCCGGCCAGTACCTGGGATGAGATCGGCCTCAGCCACGGCCAAGCCTTTGGCGAAAGCAGTCGCCAGGTCACCTACGGCCAGCGCACGGCGGACAACCGCCTGGTGTTCGGTGCCCGCGGTGGCTACCAGTTTGCCGGCAAGCTGCGCCACAACTTCGACTTGACCGACAGTGAGGTGGAGCTGCGTCGCTATCTGTTCGGTGAGCTGTTCCCGCAGCTCAAGCACGTAAGGATCAGCCATTCCTGGGGTGGCAACCTGGGCATGTCGCGCAATTTCCGCCCGCACATGCTCTGCGACCACAAGACCGGCATCGCGCTGTCTGGCGGGTATGGCGGGGAGGGCGTCGGTGCCACCAACCTGGGCGGCCGCACCCTGGCCGACCTGATCCTGGGCCACGACACCCCGCTGACCCACCAGCCCTGGGTCATCCGCGAGCGTGGCCTGGAGGCACTCAAGCCCTGGGAGCCCGAACCCTGCCGCTGGCTCGGCTACAACGCGATCATTCGCAGTTTTGTCCATGAAGACCAGGTGTTGGCCAACCCCAATACCGCCCCGTGGCGCCGCAAGCTGGCGACCGGCGTGGCCGGGTTCATGGAAGGTTTCATGCACTAAGCCGTTTCACTCACACGGGAAAACCCATGAGCATCACTCAATTCAAAGACACGCTGAACGCCCACCTGCCGGACTCGTCGCCCGTCGTCGCGCCGCTGGGTGAGCCCATTGCCGTGGCCTCGACCCTGAGCGTCGAGCGCAACGACGGCGTCGAGACCGGCATCTGGGAGTGCACCCCCGGGCGCTGGCGTCGACAGATCAAATCCCAGGAGTTTTGCCACTTTGTCCAGGGCCGCTGCACCTTCACCCCGGACAACGGTGAAATCGTCCACATAGAAGCCGGCGATGCACTGATGTTGCCGGCCAACAGCACCGGTATCTGGGATATCCAGGAGACCGTGCGCAAGACCTACGTATTGATTCTGTAACGCTTTGATCCTTGATCGCCTGCCATAAAAACAGCCCTAAAACCGCCAGGAAATCGAACCATGAAAGCCATTGCCCTGTTGCCCTTGATGTTGGTGGCCTCTATCAGCCAGGCCGCCGAGACGGTGAAAATCTACAACTGGTCGGACTACATTGCGCCGGACACCACCAAGAACTTCCAGAAAGAAACCGGTATCGGTTTCACCTACGACGTGTACGACAGCAATGAAACCCTCGACGGCAAGTTGATGACCGGTAAATCCGGCTACGACGTGGTGTTTCCGTCCAACCATTTCATGGCTCGGCAAATCCAGGGCGGCGCTTTGAAGAAACTCGACAAGAGCCAGTTGCCCAACTGGAAAAACCTCAACCCTGTGCTGCTCAAGGCCCTGGAAAACAACGACCCCGGCAATGCCCATGGCTTTCCGTACCTGTGGGGCAGTACCGGCATCGGCTACAACATCGACAAGGTCAAGGCGGTACTGGGCGACAACGCGCCGGTCGATTCCTGGGACCTGATCTTCAAGCCCGAGAACATGGCCAAGCTGCAGAAATGCGGGGTGGCGATTCTGGATAATGGCCCGGAGTTGCTGCCGGCCGCGCTCAACTACCTGGGTTTGCCACATCACAGCAAGAAGCCCGAGGACTACAAAAAGGCTGAAGATCTACTGATGAAAGTGCGACCTTATGTGGCGTACTTTCATTCCTCGAAATACACCGCGGACCTGGCCAACGGCGACATCTGCGTAGCAGTGGGCTTCTCTGGCGACATCCTGCAGGCGGAAAGCCGTGCCAAGGAAGCCAAGAACGGCGTGAACATCGGCTACAACATTCCCAAGGAAGGCGCTGCGATCTGGTTCGACATGGTCGCCATGCCCGCCGATGCGCCCAACGAAAAAGCCGGCTACGCATTCATGAACTACCTGTTGCGCCCGGAAGTGATGGCCAGCATCACCAACTACGTGCACTACGCCAACGGCAACCAAGCCGCCGACAGCCTGGTGGACCCGGCCATCAAGTCTGACACCAAGGTCTATCCGAGCCCGGAAATGATGGGCAAATTGTTCGCGTTGGAAGCGATGCCGTTGAATATCGACCGGGTGCGTACGCGAGTGTGGAACACCATCCGCACCGGTAAGTAAGTGCGACGCCCGCCCCCCTGTGGGAGCGGGCTTGCCCGCGAATACGGAGTGTCGGTCAATAAATCTGGCGACTGGTGTACTGCATTCGCGGGCAAGCCCGCTCCCACATTTAAACCGAGTACAACCTCGGGCTCATGGGTTTTCCAGGTCATGCCCCAACGACTGGATAAACAACGAAAACAGCTCCGGCTGTGACGAGATATCCAGCTTCGCGTACAAATGCCGACGATGCACCTTCACTGTATCCGGCGAGATGTTCAGCCGTTCGGCCATGGCCTTGGAGGAGAACCCGCGCAGTACCAGTCGGGCGATCTCCAGCTCGCGGTCCGAGAGCACGCCGCAGCCGAACTGACTCAACGCATCCCTGATCTGACTGTCCATCGCCGGCGCACGCTGGGTGCTTTGCTGCCAGTGCTGTTGCATCAGCGGTAACACCCAGGCGGCCACGGTGGTCATCAGCCCGGTCTCTTCAAAGCTGAAGCGTCGTTGCATGCCTAATGACAGCGACAAGGTCCCCGCGCCCGGCAATTGCAGAATGAATTGCACCTCGTCTTCCAGCACGTTGTCATGGAAGTAATTGAGGAAGTATTCACTCTGGCGAAAATGATCCGGCGCCACTTCCTCCAGGCGGTACACGCCGCTGGCATAGCCCTCGCGACAGGCCTGGAAAAACGGGTCGAGCAGATACAAACCATTGAGGTACACCAGCATCGACGCTGGTTTGCTGCTGGGTTGGGCGTCGTATTCTTCGAGGGCCTGGGGCGGGCCATCCACCGGGTAGTAGATCGCCAGGGCGTTATCAAAGGGCATGCACTGATGCAGCAACAAGACAAGCTGTTTCCAGAAACGCTCGGTGCCGATGTGCGCGACGGTGCGGCCCAGGCCGGCGTGCATGCCAACCTCCCGAAACAGGCTCATATGACAGGCTCCCGCCAGCAAAAGATCGGCCAAGGGTTCGGCTTTTGCCGGGTGGCGTCAAGGGGAGTACGCCAATAGGGGAATTGGCTGACATAAACGTCGTGTTTATTGTCCTCATCATTCAGCGGGAAACATATCCCGCGATGATCAGATTTTTCGTTTCTGCCTCACACCAAGAACAACGACAGAGGATAACGATATGAGCACTTCCCCCACGCCCGACGGCGTGCTGAAACCCACCTTGAGTGTCTTCGATGTGGTCGCCATTACCGTGTCGGCGGTGACGCCGGCCAGTTCTGTATTCGTCATTGCGCCTTTCGCCATCCAGCAGGCAGGCAGCGGCGTGTTCCTCGCGTTTGTGATGGCCGGTTTACTCGCACTGATGTTTGCCTTTTGCTACGCCGAACTCGGCCGCGCCCACAACAGCGCCGGCGGTGAGTACGTGTACGCCAAGCGTGTGTTCGGTGGCATGGCCGGCTATGCGACGTTTCTCACCGTGCTGGTGATGTTGCTGTTTATCCCGCCGGTACTGGCCACGGGCGCGGCGACCTACCTGAATAACGCCCTCGGCACGACATTCGACTCCCAGACCGTCGCCCTGGTGATCGTGGTGTGCAGTTACGCCCTGGGCATCCTCAACATCAAGCTCAATGCCTGGATCACCGGCACCTGCCTGTTGCTGGAAGTGGCGGCCTTGCTGGTGATCGTGGTGATTGGTTTCGGCAACCCGGTGCAACCGGCCAGCGTGCTGTTCCAACCGCAGATCGTCGAAAACGGCGTGCTGCACCTGGCGCCCTGGGCCCTGGTGATCGGTGCCGTGGGCATCGGCCTGTTTTCCTACAACGGCTACGGCCCGGCGGTGTTGCTCGCCGAGGACATGAAATGCGGCGGCAAAGGCGTGCACAAGGCGGTGCTGTGGTCCCTTGGCCTTGTGGTGGTCATCGAACTGGTGCCAATCACCGCACTGTTGATCGGCGCGCCGTCCCTGAGCGAGATGATCAGCAGCCCGGACCCTATCGGCTACCTGTTGACCAGCCACGGCAATGAAACCTTGTCGCGCCTGGTCAGCGCCGGGATTTTCCTGTCGGTGTTCAATGCGATCGTCGTCATCGTGATCCAGATCGGCCGCGTGGTGTTCAGCAGCGGGCGCGATGCGCTGTGGACGCCGACCGTCAACAAGCTGTTCACGCGTATTCATCCGCGCTGGGATTCGCCGTGGTTGGCTACGCTGTTCCTGGCGATTCCTTCGGCGCTGCTGAGTTTCAGCTCCAACCTGGCCGACCTGACCTCGTTCAGCGTGCTGCTGATCATGCTGGTGTACCTGGTGGTGGCGTTGAGCGCGCTGATGAGCCGGGTGTTGCTGCGTGATCGCGAGCATCCCTATCGCATGCCGCTGTGGCCGCTACCGGCATTGCTCGCAGTACTGGGCGCGGGGTACCTGTTGGTCACCCTGGTGGCCGCCGCGTCGGTGCGGGACATCATGATTATCATCGGCCTGCTGGCAGTGTCGGTGATCCTGTATTGCATCAGTGGCCGGTTGAGTCCGGTCTTCCAGAAATTATAAGGAGTGGTTATGCGCGCACGTCAATTGGGCATTACGTTGGGCCTGGGCACGCCCGGTGAGTGGAACGCCATCACCGACGTGCCAGGTGTCCGGGTCGGGCACAGCACGATCAAGACGCTTATCGACGGCAAGCAGGTGCGTACTGGCGTCAGCGTGATCCAACCGCGTGCTGGCGAGGCACGCCAGCAACCGTGCTTTGCCGGCTATCACGTGCTCAATGGTAATGGCGACGCCACCGGCCTTGAGTGGATCAGCGAAGCGGGGCTGTTGACCACGCCGCTGGCCATCACCAACACCCACAGCATCGGCACGGTACGCGACAGCCTGATCGCCCTGGAGCGCGAGCGCCTGGCGGACCCGGCGGTGTACTGGTGCATGCCGGTGGTGATGGAAACCTATGACGGCCTGCTCAACGATATCTGGGGCCAGCACGTCGGCCCCGAGCACGTGCGTGAAGCGGTGCACAACGCCGAAACGGGACCCGTGCAGGAAGGCGCGGTCGGTGGCGGCACCGGCATGATCTGCCATGAGTTCAAGGGCGGCATCGGCACGGCCTCGCGGCGCTTGCCGGCGGAGCAGGGCGGCTGGACCGTCGGCGTGCTGGTGCAAGCCAACCATGGCAAGCGCCAGGAACTGCGGGTGGATGGCTACCCGGTGGGGCGCCGGCTGATGGAGATTCCCTCGCCATTTGCCGAGCAAGGCACACCGGGCATGGGCTCGATCGTGGTGATCCTGGCCACCGATGCGCCGTTGTTGCCGCACCAATGCCAACGCCTGGCGCAACGCGCATCGATCGGCATCGCCCGGACCGGTGGCGGCACTGAGGACTCCAGCGGCGACCTGTTCCTGGCGTTTGCCACGGGCAACCAGAATTTGCCGCCGGCGGACTACGGGCGCAGGCAGCTGCCCTTCAGCACAGCGTTGCAGATGGTCAACAACGACCATATCTCGCCGTTGTTCAGCGCTGCGGCGGACGCGGTGGAAGAAGCCATTATCAATGCAATCCTGGCCGGGGAGGACATGCTCACCGATCACGGCGTCCTGGTGCCTGGCCTCAAGGGTGACACGTTACTGTCGGCACTTGGCAAGACGGGTTGGAGTGTGTCCCGGTAATAGGGGCCACTTGAAGTTATTAATACAAGTAGTGGCTGTTTAATGTTGCCAATGACACCCTGGCAATATAATGGATCCAATAACTAACAGCGCCGGTCAACTTGATCGGCGTTAGTGCTATTTAATATTTAAATAACTGGGCGTTGTTTTTTGTCGGACAAACGCCACGCTGCCCAACAAACACGGCCTGTAACTTCCCCAAGTTGTAGGTTCGGCGGTTTTTAGTGCTGGAAAAGATGTAGACGAAAGATTTCAAGTTGTGTCAGTTTTCTTACGCCTTCAAAAGAGGCGAGTGATAGGACGATCTCGCCCGCGGGGTTCCTATCGATCAAAGACTGATGCACTTGCAAACAAGGAAGTACGTTTATGTCAAAAGTAAAAGACAAGGCTATCGTGTCGGCGGCGCAAGCCAGCACCGCTTACTCGCAAATCGATAGCTTCAGCCATCTGTATGACCGTGGCGGCAACCTCACGATCAATGGCAAACCCTCCTATACCGTTGACCAGGCGGCCACCCAGCTGCTGCGTGACGGCGCCGCGTACCGGGACTTTGACGGCAACGGCAAGATCGACCTGACCTACACCTTCCTGACGTCGGCCTCTTCGAGCACCATGAACAAACATGGCATCGCAGGCTTCAGCCAGTTCAACGCACAGCAAAAAGCACAGGCCGTACTGGCCATGCAATCCTGGGCGGACGTGGCCAACGTCACCTTCACCGAGAAAGCCACCGGCGGTGACGGCCACATGACCTTTGGCAACTACAGCAGCGGCCAGGACGGCGCGGCCGCCTTCGCCTACCTGCCCGGCACCGGCGCAGGCTACGACGGCACGTCGTGGTACCTGACCAACAACAGCTACACGCCAAACAAGACCCCGGACCTGAACAACTACGGCCGGCAAACCCTGACCCACGAAATCGGCCACACCCTGGGCCTGGCCCACCCTGGCGACTACAACGCCGGGAATGGCAACCCGACCTACAACGACGCGACCTATGGACAGGACACGCGCGGCTACAGCCTGATGAGCTACTGGAGCGAGAGCAACACCAACCAGAACTTCAGCAAAGGCGGGGTCGAGGCTTACGCGTCCGGCCCGCTGATCGACGACATCGCGGCGATCCAGAAGCTCTACGGCGCCAACTACAACACCCGCGCTGGCGACACCACCTACGGCTTCAACTCCAACACCGGGCGTGATTTCCTCAGCGCCACCTCCAATGCCGACAAGCTGGTGTTCTCGGTGTGGGACGGTGGTGGCAACGACACCCTGGACTTCTCCGGCTTCACCCAGAACCAGAAGATCAACCTCAATGAAGCGTCGTTCTCCGACGTTGGCGGCCTGGTGGGCAACGTGTCCATTGCCAAGGGCGTGACCATCGAGAACGCCTTCGGCGGCGCGGGCAATGACTTGATCATTGGCAACAACGCGGCCAACGTCATCAAGGGTGGGGCCGGCAACGACCTGATCTACGGCGGCGGCGGGGCGGACCAACTGTGGGGCGGCGCGGGCAACGACACCTTTGTGTTCGGTGCCAGCTCCGATTCCAAGCCTGGGGCTGCGGACAAGATCTTTGACTTTACCTCGGGTTCGGACAAGATCGACCTGTCCGGTATCACCAAGGGTGCAGGCCTGACCTTCGTCAATGCCTTCACCGGGCATGCCGGCGATGCTGTGCTGACCTACGCCGCAGGTACCAACCTGGGCACCTTGGCAGTGGACTTCTCCGGTCACGGCGTGGCGGATTTCCTCGTCACTACCGTCGGCCAGGCAGCGGTCAGCGACATCGTGGCGTGATGCACGGGCGCGGCGCTTCGGCGCCGCGCTTTACGGCTGGAGCAGCAAGATGCAGCGTTTTTTCACTTTGATCATTTGCATCGTGCAGGTGATGTTCGTGTCGGCAGGAGCCCACGCAATGGCGAGCAGTCTCGTATTACCCACCACCGCCCAGTTGGCCGGGCATTGGCAGTTGCACCAGCAGGGCCAAGTGTGCGCGCTGGACCTGTTGGAGCAGGCCAATGCCTTGGGCGGTGATGTGGCGTGCGTCGCGCAATGGTTGGGCGACAAGCCCCTGACCTGGACCCCAACACCGGACGGGATCTGGTTGATGAACGCCGAAGGCAGTGGCATTACCCACCTCAACCGGCAGAAGGAAGGCGAATATAAAGGGCGCACGCCCACTGGCCTGGAAGTTGTATTGCAACGTACACCTTAGTTGCGGTTATAAGCCGATCACTTGATTTTATTAGTTGACCGCTCCGTGCATCGGGGCTGGGGCAACTATTGCGCGTAATTTGCTTCAGGGAAGATAAAAAGCCATGGCGAAGTCCCATGCCGTCGCGCCGTTATTCAAGGCGCTGGGTGAATACAAAGGTATTTTGATCAGTGTGGGCTGTTTCACTGCATTGATTAACCTGCTGATGCTGGTGCCGTCGATTTACATGCTGCAAGTGTACGACCGCGTGCTGTCCTCCCAGAATGAAACCACCCTGGTGATGTTGACGCTGATGGTCGTGGGCTTCTTTGCCTTTATAGGCCTGTTGGAAGTGATCCGCAGTTTTATCGTGATCCGTATTGGCAGCCAGTTGGAGCGGCGCTTCAACTTGCGCGTCTACAAAGCCGCGTTTGAACGCAACCTGCAACGCGGCCAGGGGCACGCCGGACAGTCCCTGGGCGACTTGACCCACATCCGCCAGTTCATCACGGGGCCTGCGCTGTTCGCGTTTTTCGACGCGCCGTGGTTTCCCATCTACCTGTTTGTGATTTTCCTGTTCAACGTATGGCTGGGCGTGTTGGCCACGGCGGGTGCCGTGCTGCTGATCGGGCTGGCGTGCCTGAATGAATACCTGACCAAAAAACCGTTGGGCGAAGCCAGCGGTTACTCCCAGCAATCCACGCAATTGGCCACCAGCCACTTGCACAACGCCGAAACCATCCAGGCCATGGGCATGCTCGGCGCGCTGCGCAGCCGCTGGTTTGCCGTGCACTCGCAGTTCCTCGGCCTGCAGAACGCGGCCAGCGATACCGGTTCGGTGATCACTTCCCTGAGCAAGTCCCTGCGCCTGTGCCTGCAGTCGTTGGTGCTGGGCCTGGGCGCACTGCTGGTGATCAGGGGCGACATGACTGCCGGGATGATGATCGCCGGCTCCATCCTGATGGGCCGGGTGTTGAGCCCCATCGACCAGTTGATTGCGGTGTGGAAGCAATGGAGTTCGGCGAAGCTGGCCTATCAACGCCTGGATGACTTGCTGCGTGAGTTTCCCCCGGAAGTCGAGCAGATGAAGCTGCCGGCGCCCAAGGGCCAGGTCAGTTTCGAGCAGGTCAGTGCCGGCCCGCCGGGGCGGCGTATGGCGACATTGCACCAGGTCAGCTTCAACCTGGGTGCTGGTGAAGTACTGGGTGTGCTCGGCGCGTCGGGCTCCGGCAAATCGACCCTGGCCCGTGTGCTGGTGGGGGTATGGCCGACGCTGGCCGGCACCGTGCGCCTGGACGGTGCCGACATTCACCGCTGGGATCGCGACGACCTTGGCCCGCATATCGGCTACCTGCCCCAGGACATCGAGCTGTTCAGCGGAAGCATTGCCGACAATATCGCGCGCTTTCGCGATGCCGACCCCGAGCAGGTGGTGCGTGCCGCGCAGCAGGCCGGCGTGCATGAACTGATCCTGCGCCTGCCCCAGGGCTACGACACGGTGCTTGGCGACAACGGCGGCGGCCTGTCCGGCGGCCAGAAACAACGCGTAGCCCTGGCCCGCGCGCTGTATGGCGGGCCACGCCTGATCGTGCTGGATGAGCCCAATTCGAACCTCGACACCGTCGGCGAGGCCGCCCTGGCCAGCGCCATCGTGCAGATGAAAGCCCAGGGCAGCAGCGTGGTGCTGGTGACCCATCGCTCCTCGGCGCTGGCCCAGGCCGACAAGCTGCTGGTGCTCAGCGACGGGCATCTGCAGGCGTTCGGGCCCAGCCAGGAAGTACTGCGGGCATTGTCCGGTCAGCAGGAGGCGCCGAAGGAAAAACCCGGCGTGAGTTTCAGTCGTCAGTACCAGGCCGGAAGGAATCCAGGCGCATGAGCAGCATCACTGTTGAACCACGCTTCAAAGAGCGCGACGCCCGGTTTTTTGCGCGCATGGGTTGGCTGCTGACGCTGGTCGGTGCCGGTGGGTTTTTCCTGTGGGCCAGCCTGGCGCCCTTGGACCAAGGCATTCCGGTCCAGGGCACGGTGGTGGTGTCGGGCAAGCGCAAGGCTGTGCAGACCTTGAGCCCTGGCGTGGTCAGCCGGATTCTGGTGAAGGAGGGCGAGCATGTGAAACAGGGCCAGCCGCTGTTTCGTCTCGACCAGACCCAGCACCAGGCCGACGTGCAGTCCCTGCAGGCCCAGTACCGCATGGCCTGGGCCAGCGTGGCACGCTGGCAAAGCGAACGGGATAACCACACCAGCATCCGCTTTCCCGCTGAACTGAGCGCCAATCCCGACCCGGCCCTGGCGTTGGTGCTTGAAGGCCAGCGCCAGTTGTTCAGCAGCCGTCGCGAAGCCTTTGCCCGCGAGCAGGCCGGCATCCGCGCGAATATCGACGGCGCCACGGCGCAGCTGGGCGGCATGCGCCGTGCCCGCAGTGACCTCACCGCCCAGGCGCAATCCCTGCGCGACCAACTGAGCAACCTGCAGCCCTTGGCGGACAACGGCTACATCCCGCGTAACCGGCTGATGGAGTACCAGCGCCAGTTGTCCCAGGTGCAGCAGGACTTGGCGCAAAACACCGGGGAAAGTGGCCGCGTCGAGCAGGGCATTCTTGAATCGCGTCTGAAATTGCAACAGCACAGCGAGGAATACCAGAAGGAAGTGCGCAGCCAACTGGCCGACGCGCAACTGCGCAGCCTGACCCTGGAACAGCAACTCACCTCCGCCGGGTTCGACCTGCAACACAGCGAAATCAATGCCCCGGCAGACGGCATCGCGGTCAATCTCAGTGTGCACACCGAGGGCGCCGTGGTGCGCGCCGGTGAAACCTTGCTGGAAATCGTGCCCCAGGGCACACGCCTGGAGGTGGAAGGGCACTTGCCGGTGCACTTGGTGGACAAGGTTGGCACGCACCTGCCAGTCGACATCCTGTTCACCGCCTTCAACCAGAGCCGCACCCCTCGGGTACCGGGGGAGGTCAGCCTGATTTCCGCCGACCAGATGCTCGACGAAAAGACCGGCGCGCCCTATTACGTGCTGCGCACCACGGTCAGCGACGCCGCGCTGGAAAAACTCCACGGCCTGGTGATCAAGCCCGGTATGCCCGCCGAGATGTTCGTGCGCACCGGCGAGCGCTCGTTGCTCAACTATCTGTTCAAGCCGCTGCTCGACCGCGCCGGCTCCGCGTTGACCGAGGAATAGACATGAAACCTGTGTTTATCGCCTTGTTGTTGAGCTGCTCCACCGCCCAGGCGGCCATGGGCCCGTTCGATGTGTACGAACAGGCCTTGCGTAATGACCCGGTATTCCTCGGCGCCATCAAGGAGCGCGACGCCGGCCTGGAAAACCGCGCCATTGGCCGCGCCGGCCTGCTGCCCAAGCTGTCCTACAACTACAACAAGGGTCGCAACAACTCCCAGGCCACCTTGCCGGACGGGCGCGGAGGCACTTATCACGACGACCGCAACTACAACAGCTACGGTTCCACGTTCAGCCTGCAACAGCCGCTGTTCGACTACGAGGCTTACGCCAACTACCGCAAGGGCGTGGCCCAGGCGCTGTTTGCCGATGAGAGCTTTCGCGACAAGAGCCAGGCGCTGCTGGTGCGGGTGTTGAGCTATTACACCCAGGCGCTGTTTGCCCAGGACCAGATCGATATCGCTCGCGCCAAGAAAAAGGCGTTCGAGCAACAGTTCCAGCAGAACCGGCATTTGTTCCAGCAAGGCGAGGGGACCCGCACGGACATTCTCGAAGCCGAATCGCGCTACGAACTGGCCACCGCCGAAGAGATCCAGGCGCTGGATGAGCAGGATGCGTCTTTGCGCGAACTGGGCGCCTTGATCGGCGTGCAAAGCGTCAACATCGATGACCTGGCACCGCTGAACCAGGGTTTTGCCGCGTTCGCCCTGACCCCGGCCAACTACGACACCTGGCATGAACTGGCGATCAGCAACAACCCCACGCTGGCGTCCCAGCGCCAGGCCCTGGAAGTGGCGCGCTATGAAGTGGAGCGCAACCGCGCCGGGCACTTGCCCAAGGTCACCGCATATGCCAGCTCGCGTCAGCAGGAGTCGGACAGCGGCAACACCTACAACCAGCGCTATGACACCAACACCATCGGCGTCGAAGTCAGCCTGCCGCTGTATGCCGGGGGCGGCATCTCGGCGTCGACCCGCCAGGCCAGCCGTGCCATGGAGCAGGCCGAGTACGAGCTTGAAGGCAAGACCCGCGAAACCCTGATCGAGCTGCGTCGACAGTTCAGCGCGTGTCTGTCGGGGGTGAGCAAGCTGAGGGCGTATCAGAAGGCCCTGGTGTCGGCGGAGGCGCTGGTGGTGTCGACCAAGCAAAGCATCCTGGGCGGGGAGCGGGTCAACCTTGATGCACTGAACGCCGAGCAGCAGTTGTACAGCACTCGACGTGATCTCGCGCAGGCGCGGTATGACTACTTGATGGCGTGGACCAAGTTGCATTACTACGCGGGCAACCTGCGCGATACCGATTTGGCCAAGGTGGATGAGGCGTTTGGGCGTTGATTGTGGGGTTTGACAACAATAAGAGAGGGATCGATATGGGTGTATTTGACTATAAAAACCTCGGCAGCGAGGGCTCTAAGGCCTTGTTTGCGGATGCGATGGCGATCACGTTGTACAGCTATCACAACCTGGATAACGGTTTTGCCGTGGGTTATCAGCACAATGGCCTGGGGCTGGGATTGCCGGCCACGTTGGTCGGGGCATTGCTGGGCAGCACGGATTCCCAGGGCGTGATCCCGGGCATCCCGTGGAACCCGGATTCGGAAAAAGCGGCATTGGACGCGGTGCAAAAGGCCGGCTGGACGCCGATCAGCGCCAGTGCCCTGGGCTATGGCGGCAAGGTCGATGCGCGGGGTACGTTTTTCGGCGAGAAGGCGGGCTACACCACCGCCCAGGTCGAGGTGCTGGGCAAGTACGATGACGCTGGCAAATTGCTGGGAGTCGGCATCGGATTTCGCGGCACATCCGGGCCTCGGGAGACCTTGATCAGCGACTCCATCGGCGACCTGGTCAGCGACTTGCTCGCGGCGCTAGGGCCCAAGGACTATGCGAAGAATTACGTGGGCGAGGCCTTTGGCGGCTTGCTCAAGAACGTGGCTGACTACGCCAGCGCCCATGGCTTGAGCGGCAAGGATGTGGTGGTCAGCGGCCATAGCCTGGGCGGCCTCGCGGTCAATAGCATGGCGGACCTGAGTACCGATAAGTGGGCCGGCTTCTACAAGGATGCCAACTACGTGGCCTACGCATCGCCCACCCAGAGCGCCGGCGACAAGGTGCTCAATATCGGCTACGAGAACGACCCGGTATTCCGTGCGCTGGATGGCTCATCGTTCAACCTGTCGTCACTGGGCGTGCACGACAAACCCCATGAGTCGACCACCGACAATATCGTCAGCTTCAACGACCACTACGCCTCGACGCTGTGGAATGTGCTGCCGTTTTCCATCGTCAACCTGCCGACCTGGGTCTCGCACCTGCCCACCGGCTATGGCGATGGCATGACGCGCATTCTCGAATCGGGCTTTTATGAGCAGATGACCCGTGACTCCACGGTGATCGTCGCCAACCTGTCAGACCCGGCGCGGGCCAACACCTGGGTGCAGGACCTCAACCGCAACGCCGAGCCGCACAAAGGCAATACCTTCATCATTGGCAGTGACGGCAATGACTTGATCCAGGGCGGGAAGGGCGCGGACTTTATCGAAGGCGGCAAGGGCAATGACACGATCCGTGATAACAGCGGGCATAACACCTTTTTGTTCAGCGGGCACTTTGGCCAGGACCGAGTGATCGGGTACCAGTCGACGGACACGTTGGTGTTCAAAGGGGTGGAGGGGAGTTTGGATTACCGTGAGTACGGCGGGGATACGGTGATCAGTGTTGGGGGGGATTCGGTGACGTTGGTGGGCGTGAGTGGAGGGTTGGGCGAGGTGGTGATCGTGTAGGGCTGGAATGGGCGGGCTTTCTGCGGCGGTGGGGCGATTTTGATGGGGCTGCTGCGCAGCCCAGCGCGGGGCAAGCCCGCTCACCACAGCAAGCCCGCTTCGGGGGGATCAGTTTTCCTGGCGCACGGTGGCCACGTCGTCGGCCTTGACCCGTACACGCTTGCCGGCGATATCGGTGAATTCGTAAAAGCCGTCGGCGGTCTTGGTTTTTGGGGTGTCCTTGGTCAAATACTGCGTGCCGTTTTGCAGTGTCACTACGGTTTGCGTTGCGCAACCGGCCAATACCAGAAAAGTGAGTGCAACCAGTGGCAGCCCCAAATTCTTCATGTTCATAACCCTTACCTTAACCTTGAAAAGTCCCACGCCAGAGGCCGCGGGCAACAAATGTTACGCCATCAACTCCCCCATCTGATCACTTTTATGCAAAAAGTTGCAGGCGCCATTTATCTGTTACCGATTGCAACCTGGCATTGGCGACGGCACTCTGTATGCATAACCAGTATTTGATCGCTGCGCACCATGGCCAATCCCCTCGAAGAACCGCTCTATTACCTGCATAACTTCCGCCAGGTCCTGCAATGGCTGGGGCAGCGCTATGCAGACTTGCTCGATGCTGACGAAGCGCATTTCATTCAGCAATTTGACAGGTTGCCGCAAGCGTCACAGGCGTTGTTGGTGCGCATGGTGATGCGCAAAGGTGTGCATTTTCGTGCGGGCAAGCTCAATTACCTGGAGATCGGTTGCCCCCATGCGGCAGCTGAGCCACTGCTGGCCCTGGGCTGGGTGGATAACGAATGCCTGCTGGCCTTTGAAGAGCTGTTCGCCTTGCTGCAAAAAGGCGAGCTGCTCGCAGCGTTCAAGCCCTGGATCGACCAGCCCAAGGGTAAGAAAGCCGATTGGCTGGCAGGGTTGTCGGCGCACTTCACCGACAGCCGCTGCTTTGCCAACTGGTGCCCTGATCTGGCCGACACGTTGTACAGCCTCACCGTGATGGAACTGTGCGATCGCCTGCGCTTGATGTTCTTTGGCAACCTGCATCAGGACTGGTCCGAATTCGTGCTGGCGGACCTGGGCATCTACACCTACGAAAAAGTCGAGTTCTGCGCCGAATCCCGGGGTTTGCGCAGCCGTGACGACGTGCTGGGCTTTCTGTTCCTGCACCAGTGCCAGCAGGCCTTTGAAACCGGTGACGCACTGGAGGCGGTATTGGCCCAGGTTGCAACGCTGCAAACTGATAACCCTTGGCTGGAAAAACGCCGGGCCAAGCTATTGTTCCAGGTGGGCCAATATTGCGAGCGCACGGCCGAATTGGCGCTGGCGGAACGCATCTATCGCACCTGTGCCCACCCCGGCGCCCGCTCACGGTTGATCCGCGTGCTGGAACGCCAGGAGGACTACGTGCAAGCCATGGCCCTGGCGAACACCGCCCAACAAGCCCCGGAAAGCGCCGCCGAACAGCAGCACCTGCTGCGCGTGATGCCACGCCTGCGACGCAAACTGGGCGAGCCGGCCTTGCCCAAGGTCAAGCCCCGGCCCGTCACGCGCCTGGACCTGGACCTCGCGCTCCCGGAACCTTTAATGTCGGTGGAATACTGCGTGCAGGCGCACCTCAGCGAGCCCGATGGGCCGGTGCACTACGTTGAAAATGGGCTGATCAATTCGCTGTTCGGCCTGCTGTGCTGGGACGTGATCTTTGCCCCCTTGCCGGGATCGTTTTTTCACCCGTTCCAACGCGGGCCGGCGGATTTGCACAGCGAAGACTTCCACCCGCGCCGCGCGCCACTGTTCGCCGCCTGTTTCGAGCAACTGCAGGACGAGCGCTACAAAGCCACCATCCGCCAGCGCTACAGCGAAAAGTGGGGGATCCAGTCGCCCTTCGTGTTCTGGAACTTGCTCAGCGAAGACCTGCTGGAACAGGCCCTGGCCTGTCTGCCCGCCGAACACCTGCGCTACTGGTTTGAACGGCTGCTGCTGGACATCCGCGCCAACCGCGCCGGCATGCCGGATTTGATCCAGTTCTGGCCGGCACAAAAGACCTACCGCATGATCGAGGTCAAGGGCCCCGGCGATCGCCTGCAAGACAACCAATTGCGCTGGCTGGAGTTCTGTGGCGAATACCAGATGCCGGTGACCGTCTGCTATGTGCGCTGGGCAGCGTCCGCTTGAGCTACAGCGTTGCCGTGCGTGCGCTGTGTGAATTCACGGCCAAGGTCGGTGACCTCGACCTGCGCTTCACGCCGTCGCCCAGCGCCCAGGAAGGCATTGTCGGCCATCGCACCGTCGCCTCACGGCGCAGCCAGCACTACCAGAATGAAGTGGCGCTCGAGGGTGTGTATCAGCAGTTGACGGTGCGGGGCAGGGCAGACGGCTACGACCCGGACGCCAACCGCCTGGAAGAAGTGAAGACCTATCGCGGCGACCTCGACGCCCAGCCCGCCAACCATCGGCAACTGCATTGGGCCCAGGTCAAAGTGTATGGCTGGTTGATGTGCCAGAAACTCGGTCTTTCCGAGATCGACCTGGCGCTGGTGTACTTCGATATCGTCGGCGAAGGCGAGACGCTGCTCAACCAACGCTTCCACGCCAGTGAACTGGAGCCGTTCTTCAATCAGCAATGCGCGCTGTTCCTCGGTTGGGCCCAGCAGGAAATGGCGCACCGCGAAGCGCGCAACAGCGCCGCGCAGACCCTGTCGTTCCCCCATGCCGGCTTCCGCCCTGGCCAGCGCTCGCTTGCCGAAACGGTGTACAAGGCCGTCAGCACCGGCCGCTGCCTGATGGCCCAGGCGCCTACCGGCATCGGCAAGACCATCGGCACGATTTTCCCCTTGCTCAAGGCCCTGACGCCCCAGCAACTGGACAAGCTGTTCTTCCTCACCGCCAAGACCCCCGGCCGCAAACTCGCCCTGGATGCTGCCGACGTGCTGTATGCCAGCAGCCCCAACCTGCCACTGCGCGTGCTGGAGTTGGTGGCGCGGGACAAAGCCTGCGAACACCTCGACAAAGCCTGTCACGGTGACTCCTGCCCCTTGGCCAAGGGTTTCTACGACCGTTTGCCCGCCGCACGTATCGCCGCGTCCAAGGTGCGCCTGCTCGACCAGCGCAACCTGCGCGACGTCGCCCTGGCCCATGACGTCTGCCCCTATTACCTGAGCCAGGAAATGGCGCGCTGGGCCGATCTGGTGGTCGCCGACTACAACTACTATTTCGACTTTGGCGCCATGCTGTTCGGCCTGGCCCAGCTCAATCAATGGCGGGCGGCGGTGCTGGTGGACGAGGCACACAACCTGGTCGAACGGGCCCGCGCGATGTACAGCGCCAGTCTTGACCAGTACCACCTCAAGACTCTGCGCGACGCCGCCCCCGAGCCGTTGAAGAAACCCTTGCAGCGCCTCAACCGTGAGTGGAACGCCCTGCACAAGGACCAGCTCGCGCCCTACCAGGCCTATGCTGCCCGCCCGGAAAAACTGCTGCAGGCCTTGAGCCTGTGCGCCAGCAGCATGGGCGAATATTTCAATGACCATCCCGAGTCACTGAGTGGCGACCTGCAAGCCTTCTATTTCGACGTGCTGCAATTTGCCAAAGTCGCCGAGCTGTTCAATGAACACTTCATCTTCGATATCAGCAAGCGTCAGCTCAGTGGCAAGCGCAGCAGCTCGACCCTGTGCCTGCGCAACGTGGTGCCTGCCGAATTCATCCGCCCACGATTGACCGCTGCCCGCAGCAGCGTGCTGTTTTCCGCAACCCTGAGCCCGCGGCATTACTACGCCGACTTGCTGGGCTTGCCGGCCGACACGGCATGGGTCGATGTGGAGTCACCGTTCAAGGCCGAGCAATTGCAGGTGCGTATCGTCGATGAAATCTCCACGCGTTTCGTGCATCGCCATGCCTCCCTGGAACCCATCGTTGAGCTGATCGCCCGCCAGTACACCGGGCAGCCTGGCAACTACCTGGCGTTCTTCTCAAGCTTTGATTACCTGCAACAAGTGGCGCAGTTGCTGGCCGAGCGACATCCGCAGATCACACGGTGGCAGCAGTCACGCGGCATGGCCGAAGCCGAGCGCCAGGCGTTTCTCGACCAATTCACCGAACACAGCCAGGGCATTGGTTTTGCTGTGCTCGGCGGCGCCTTCGGCGAAGGCATCGACCTGCCCGGCGCCCGCTTGATCGGCGCCTTCATCGCCACCCTCGGTTTGCCCCAACTCAACCCGGTCAATGAGCAGATGAAACTGCGCATGGGCGCGATATTCGGTGCAGGCTACGACTACACCTACCTGTACCCCGGCATTCAGAAGGTGGTACAGGCCGCGGGCAGGGTGATCCGCAGCCAGCAGGACCGTGGCGTGGTGATGTTGATCGATGACCGCTTCGGCGAAGCGCGGGTACGCCAGTTGTTGCCACGCTGGTGGGCGGTTGCATGAGTTATTCCCGCCATCAATGATGCTGGTGGCCCTGTGAGCAATGCCGCACGCTGGGCAAAACCTTCGAAAAGGTTATGCCCATGAGCCCGCAATTAATCCTCGTCAACGGTATTGAGTTAAGCGTCCACATAGCGGGCCCCGAACACGGCTCGCCGATTTGGCTGCTGCACGGTTTTCCGGAGTGCTGGCATTCCTGGCGCGAGCAGATTCCTGCCCTGGCGGCGGCAGGCTATCGGGTGTTTGCCCCGGAAATGCGCGGCTACGGCCAGTCAAGTTCGCCGGCAGAAGTTGCCGACTATGATTTGCTGACGCTGTGTGGCGATATCCAGCAGGCCATGGACCATTTTGGCCATGCGCAGGTGGTGATGGTCGGCCACGACTGGGGCGCGGTCGTGGCCTGGCACCTGGCGTTGCTCGAACCTGAGCGGGTCACGCGCTTGATCACAATGTCGGTGCCTTTCGCCGGGCGCGCACGGCGGCCGGTGATTGAAATCATGCGCGAGCTGTACGCCGACCGCTTCAACTACATCCTGTATTTCCAGGAACCGGGCGTAGCCGAACAGGAATTGAACGCCGATGTCGAGCGTACCTTGCGCCTGTTCATGCAGGACCAGGATGTGTTCCTGCAAAGCAAACCGGCGAACGCCAGGCTGCTTGAAGGCGTCGCAGCCCCCGGCGCCTTGCCGCAGTGGTGTTCCCAGGCGGATTTGGATATCTACGTGCAAACCTTCGCCGAGCATGGGTTTCGCGGCCCGCTGAACTGGTACCGCAACTTCGAGCGCAACTGGCAACGCAGCGAACGCCTGGCGGGCAGGCAGGTGCTGCAACCCACGCTGTTCCTGATCGGCGACCGCGACCCGGTGGGGGTTTTCGAAGCCCACACGCTCAAGCGCATGCCTGACTCAGTGCCCAAGCTTGAGCAGCACGTGCTGCCCAACTGCGGGCACTGGATCCAGAACGAGCAGGGGCAGCGGGTCAACGCGCTGATGCTCGGGTTTCTAGGGAAAACTTGAAGGTTGCCCCCCGACCCGGTTGATCCACCAGGCGAATGCTGCGCCCGTGCAGTTGCAGGATACGGTGCACGATGCGCAAGCCCAGGCCGCCGTCACGGCGGGCGCCGCCGATAGTGAACGCGCGCAGGAACAGGCCTTCGCGCAGTTCCGCGTCGATGCCCGGGCCGCTGTCGCTGACCGTGACGGCCACGGCGTTGGTTTCGGGCGACAGGATGACTTCGATTTCGCCGTTGACCGGCGTATGACGCAGCGCATTATCCAGCAGGTTGGTGAGCACCCGCTCGATCAGGCCCAGGTCAGCGAACACGGTGGGCACCTGCGGTGGCAGGGTGGCGGTGAGCGAGATGGCGCGTGCTTCGGCGGTCAATTCGAATTTCTGGAAGATGTCTTGCACCAGGTCCGGCAATGAAAAGCCTTCGATCACCGGCTGTACAAAGCCATGCTCCAGGCGCACCAACTCCAGCAACGACTGGGCGAGGCCGCCGACTTTGCGGCTCTGGTCGAGAGCGATGCCGAGGTAGCGGCGACGTTCCTCTGGGCTCAGGCTCGCGTCCTTGAGTGACAGGGTTTCCAGGTAGCCATGCAACGAGGCCAACGGTGTGCGCAGGTCATGGGAGATATTCGCGACCATTTCCCGACGTTCCTGATCCTGGTGGGTGATGGCGCGCCATTGCTCGCCCAGGCGGTTCTCCATCTGCACGAAGGCGTGGTCGAGTACGGCAATTTCATCGCCGCTGTTCAGTTCGGTCGCAATCGGCTCGGCCGGTTTGGGCGCGCCGTTGATGTCGAACTGGCCGACTTTGTCGGTGAGCTGGCGCAACGGCCGGGTGATCCAGGCAAATGCGATCAGGCCGGCCATCAGGCAGAGCAGGGCGACCAGGCCGATGGACCAGAGTGCAATCTTCAACGCCATGCCGGTGGCATCCTTGGCGTCATACACGTCATGGGCTTCACCGAGCAGCACCACATACAGAAAGCCGGCCTGCTGGCCGCCGACCTTGAGCGGTGCCGCGCTGAAGACCTTGCGCCCATCGACGCTGCGCGGGTCGTCACCGAGGATCGGTAGCATCGCGCCGCTGAGAAAGCGCCGAATCGGCGTCAGGTCCACCTGGTCACGCAGCACATGCCCCTTGGGTGCGGCGTTGCCGACCACACGGCCGTCGATGTCGAGCAGGTACACCTCGACGCTGGGGTTGACCAGCATCAGCTGGCTGAACAGGTTGCGCACCGCGTCGGGCTTGAGGCCGTCGGCGTCCATCAGTTGGGTGTCGCGGGCAATATGCGCTGCCAGGTCGCGGGACAGGCCTTGCACCACTTCCAGTTCGTGCATGTGGTTGGAGCGCACTTGCAGCCAGGCCGAGGTGCCGCAGCAAATCAGCAGTAATACGGCGAACACCACCGACAGGCGCTGGGTCAGGCTGAGTTTCATGGCGGGCTCTCGGCAAACTTGTAGCCACGGCCCCACACCGTGAGGATGCGTGCCGGGTTGGCCGGGTCAATTTCAACCTTGGCGCGCAGGCGGTTGATGTGGGTGTTGACCGTGTGTTCATACCCTTCGTGGCTGTAGCCCCACACCGCGTTGAGCAGGTCCATGCGCGAAAACACTTTGCCCGGCTGCCGCGCGAAGAAGTACAGCAGGTCGAATTCCCGTGGGGTGAGGTCCAGGCGCTGGCCTTGCAGGGTGGCGTCGCGGGTCAGCGGGTTGATGAACAATGGGCCGAGGTCGAGGCTGCCGGCGTCCATTTTCAGGTTGCGTGCCATGGCGTCCACACGGCGCAACAGCGCCTTCACGCGGGCCACCAGTTCCGGCATGGAGAATGGCTTGGCCAGGTAATCATCCGCGCCCAGCTCCAGGCCGAGGATGCGGTGCAATTCGCTGGAGCGTGCACTGGTGATGATGATCGGCGTGTAGCGCGTCATGGCGCGGGCGCGTCGGCAGATTTCCAGGCCATCGACGCCGGGCAGCATCAGGTCGAGGATCAGCGCATCCCAGCCACCTTGCTCCAGCAGGCGCAGGCCTTCGTTGCCGTCGGCACTGTGCACCACCTCGAACTGTTCATCACGCAAGTGCAGGCAGATGAGGTCGGCAATATGGGCATCGTCCTCGACCACCAGGACACGTTTGGGCTGATCCATGTAGATAAACCTTCGCTTGTAGTCCGCGCATTGTGCGGGTTTTGCCACCGTGTAGTTATCACGAATTGTTTAACTCTGCGTGAGGATTCCGCGACCGTCTTACGAGCATGATCGCCTCATTGGTAACGGTAAGCACCTCTCATGTGGTGAGCGAGCAAGCTCGCTCACCACAGGCGCTGCGCCAGTCATAAATTGGAGAACATCATGTACTCACGCCGACAACTATTACTGGCCAGTGGCGGCCTCGGCGTCGCCGTCCTGGCCGGCGGCCTGATCAAACAGCTCAACATGGTCACCGAAGCCGAAGCCGCCGAAACCTTCGACGTCACCCACACCGACGCCGAATGGCGCAGCCTGCTGACCGCCGAGCAATACAACATCCTGCGCGAAGCGGGCACCGAACGTCCCTACACCAGCGCCCTCAACGATGAACACCGCGCCGGCACCTTCGCCTGTGCCGGTTGCGCGCTGGCGCTGTTCTCCTCAACCACCAAGTTCGACAGCCATACCGGCTGGCCCAGCTTCTGGCAACCACTGGACAACGCCGTGGCCAGCCATACCGACACCTCTTATGGCGTGGTGCGCAAGGAAATCCACTGCCGTCGCTGCGGCGGCCACCAGGGGCACGTGTTCGATGACGGCCCGGCACCGACCGGGCTGCGTTACTGCATGAATGGCGCCGCCATGACGTTCACGGCGGCTTAGGCCAATGTTATTTCAATCGTATAAGGGAAGATCCCATGTGGCTTCTGGTTCTCGCGTACCTGGGCGGCGTGCTGACAATCGTCAGCCCGTGCATCCTGCCAGTTCTGCCTTTTGTCTTCGCTCGCACCGGGCAGCCGTTTTTGCGCAGTGGCTTGCCGCTGTTAGCGGGGATGGCGGTGACATTCGCCCTGGTGGCCTCGCTGGCGGCAGTGGGCGGCGGTTGGGTGGTGCAAGTCAATCAATACGGGCGCTGGCTCGCGTTGCTGTGCGTTGCCCTGTTCGGACTAACACTGTTGCTGCCGCAACTGTCGGAGCGCCTGACGCGCCCCTTGGTAGCCGCCGGCAGTCGCTTGTCGGAAGCCGCCGGGGCCGATGCCAGGCCGCGCCCAGGAGCGTCGTTCCTGATCGGCGTGGCCACCGGGCTGTTGTGGGCACCCTGCGCCGGACCGATCCTGGGGCTGGTGCTCACCGGCGCCGCGCTGCAGGGCGCCAGCATCGGCACTACCTTGCTGTTGCTGGCCTACGCCGCCGGTGCTGCCACCTCCCTCGCGCTGGCATTGCTGGTCGGCGGTAAAGTCTTTGGCTTCATGAAGCAATCCCTCGGCGCCGGTGAATGGCTGCGCCGTGGCCTGGGTGCGCTGATGCTGGCCGGTGTGGCCGCCATTGCGCTAGGCCTGGATACTGGCGTATTGGCGCGGGTGTCGACCGCATCCACCGGTGGCCTGGAACAAAGCCTGGTGGACAAGCTCAACGCCAAACCGGAACAAAAGGGCGGGGCGATGATGGCCGGGGGCGCGATGATGGCCGCCGCCAACCACAGCGACACCCTGCCGATCGAAGGTGTGCTGCCGCCTCTGGAGGGCGCCGTGCAATGGCTCAACAGCCCGCCACTCACGGCTGAAGCACTCAAGGGCAAAGTGGTGCTGGTGGATTTCTGGACCTACTCCTGCATCAACTGCCTGCGCACCTTGCCGTACGTGAAGGCGTGGGCCGAGAAATACCGCGACCAGGGCCTGGTGGTGATCGGTGTGCACGCGCCGGAATTCGCCTTTGAACGCGATGTGAGCAATGTCACCAAGGCCATGAAGGACCTGGGTATCACTTACCCGGTGGCGATCGACAACAACTACAAGATCTGGCGCGCATTCAACAACCAGTACTGGCCGGCCCATTACTTTGCCGATGCCAAGGGCCAGATTCGCTACCATCACTTTGGCGAGGGCGACTATGCCGAGTCCGAGCGGGTGATCCAGCAGTTGCTGCGTGAAGCCGGGGTCAAGAACGTTGCGGGTGGTTTGATCGAGGCCGACGCCAAGGGCGTGCAACTGGCACCGGACACCCACGAAGTGCAGTCGCCGGAAACCTACCTGGGCTTCCAGCGCGCCGAAAACTTCGTCACCACCGGCACCCTGGCCACCAACCAAGTGGTGAACTACCCGGCCGCCGGTAACCTGGCCCTGAACAACTGGACCCTGGAAGGCCAATGGAACGTCGGCGGCCAGCAAGCCACCCTCGGCCAGGCCGGTGGGCGCATCGTCTACCGTTTCCACGCCCGTGACCTGCACCTGGTGCTCGGCCCTGGCGCCGATGGCAAGCCGGTACGCTTCAACGTCACGGTCGACGGCCAAGCCCCAGGCGCCGCCCACGGCACCGACGTCGCGCCGGATGGCAGCGGCACCGTTACCGAGCAGCGCCTGTACCAACTGGTACGCCAGCCAGGCGCCGTCAAGGACCGAACCTTCACCATCGAATTCCTCGACCCGAACGTATCGGCCTACGCCTTCACCTTCGGCTGACCCGAAAACCGTCACCTCGGTGATATGAAAACCCACCCCCGTAGGAGCCGCTTGCCGGCTCCTACAGTGGACTGTGCTCAGGAGTGAACGCTATGAAGATCTTCAGCTACCTGCCGGTGCTTGCCTTTGCCGCTTTCATCGGGCAAACCCCAGCCTTGTCCTTCGGTGCCTCCGACGATGCCGTCGCCATTGCGCCACCCGCCCTCGACCTGCCCGCAGACAACAGCAACCTGCAAACCGCCGTGTTCGCCGGCGGCTGTTTCTGGGGTGTACAAGGCGTGTTCCAGCATGTGCAAGGCGTAACAAACGCCGTTTCCGGCTACGACGGCGGCGCCGCGAGCACCGCGCAATATGAGTCCGTCAGCGACGGCAACACTGGCCACGCCGAAGCGGTTTCCGTGACCTACGACCCGAGCAAAGTCAGCTACGGCAAGTTGCTGCAGATCTATTTCTCGGTAGCCCACAACCCCACCGAACTCAACCGCCAGGGCCCCGACACCGGTACCCAGTACCGCTCGGCGATCTTTGCGCAGAACGCCGAACAGCAAAAAATCGCCCAGGCCTACATCGCCCAACTGGACGCAGCCAAGTCCTTCGACAAACCCATCGTCACCCACATCGAGACGGGCAAGACGTTCTACCCGGCGGAGTCCTACCACCAGGACTTCCTCACCGAAAATCCGTCCTACCCCTATATCGTGATCAATGACCTGCCCAAAGTGGCGCAACTCAAAAAGCTGTTCCCCGACCAATACCGCGCCGAGCCGGTGCTGGTGAAAAACCAGTAATCAGCCCTTGGCCTTGGCCAGGTACGGCGCCAGGCGCCGGCCCATTTCTTCACCCAGGGCCTGCAGCCCACTCAACGGACGGACCATCACTTCAAACTCGATGATCTGCCCTTGTTCATTGAAGCGGATCAGGTCAATGCCCTTGAGCTGCTTGTCACCGACGCGCGCACTGAACTCCAGCACGACACTGTGGCCGTCGCCACTGGCCAGTTCGCGGTGATAGGTGAAGTCTTCGAATACCTTGATGACGGTGTTGAGGATCATCGACACCACCGGCGCGCCAGGGTAGGGGGTGTGAGCCATGGGCGAGCGGAATACGGCGTCCGGCGCCAGCAGTTCGGGCAGTGCGTTGAGGTTACGATCCGCCAGCATGGCGTGCCAGCGTTGCAGGGTCTGGGCGGCGGCAGGGGTGAGGTTGAGTTCGGACATGCGCGGTACCTGTTCTTATGATGGGAAGGCAGTTCACCTGCCCAACATAAGAGCGGTACCAAAGCAGGGTCAATCACCCGAATTGACAGTTAAGTGATCGCAATGAACAGGGTCAGACCACTTCCAGGTACGAGCTATGAATCGCCCGCGCCAACTCGCGCACGGTGTCGATGAACTCGGTGAGCCGGCTGTGCAACCCGTCCTCCAGAATCTCATCAATCCCCGTGTACCTTAGCCGCGCCTCGAACTCCGCCGCCAACCGCTGCGCCGTGCGCCCATAACTGCCGGGCAGGTCCGCGAGGATAAGGCTCAATTCTTCAATGCACGCATGCAGCGAGCGCGGTACATCGCTGCGCAACAACAGCAGTTCCGACACCGACCGCGCATTCAGTGCGTTCGGGTACAGCTCGGTGTACGCCTCGAATGACGACAGCGCACGGAGCAGGGCGCTCCACTGGTAATAACCGCGTGCCGACAAGTCGCTGACTTCTTCCGATTCCTCGCCGAACATTTCATAACGCGCATCCAGCAAACGCAGGGTGTTGTCCGCGCGCTCGACAAAGGTGCCCAGGCGGATAAACCGATAGGCGTCATTGCGCATGATCGTCCCGGAGGTCGCCCCACGGAACAGGTGCGAACGCTGCTTGACCCAGTCACAGAAGTGGCTGATGCCATGCCGCGCCAGGCCGCCGGCGGCGATGCTGCGCATTTCCAGCCAGGTGGCGTTGAGGTTTTCCCACATGTCGGCGGTTATGCGCCCACGTACCGCGTGGGCATTGCCACGGGCGGCGCGCAGGCAGTTGTAGATGCTCGCCGGGTTTTCTTCGTCGAGGGCGAAGAAGTGCAGCATGCGCTCGGCGTCCAACTGTTTATGACGTTCAAGGTAACTGTCGAGTGTGCCGCTGCTGAGCAACGACATGGCCAGTTCGTCCAGGCCATCGCTGCGTCCGGCCTGGGGCATCAACGACAACGAGTAACTGACTTCCAGCATGCGCGCCAGGTTCTCGGCACGCTCCAGGTAACGGGACATCCAGTACAGATCTGCGGCGGTTCTACTCAACATACTCAGCCCTCCACCACCCAGGTGTCCTTGGTTCCGCCGCCCTGCGACGAGTTGACGATCAACGAGCCTTCCTTAAGCGCCACGCGGGTAAGGCCGCCGGGCACCAGGCGGGTTTCCTTGCCCGAGAGTACAAACGGCCGCAGGTCGATATGCCGTGGAGCGATGCCGTTTTCGACAAAGGTGGGGCACGTGGACAGGCTCAAGGTCGGCTGGGCGATGTAGGCGTGGGGCCTGGCCTTGATGCGCTGGCGGAAGTCCTCGATCTCGGCGGCGCAAGAGGCCGGACCGACCAGCATGCCGTAGCCGCCGGAGCCCTGGGTTTCCTTGACCACCAGTTCCGGCAGGTTGGCCAGGACGTGGGACAGCTCATCGGGCTTGCGGCACTGGAAGGTCGGTACGTTTTGTAGCACCGGTTCTTCATCCAGGTAGAAGCGGATCATTTCCGGCACATAGGGGTAGATCGACTTGTCGTCGGCCACGCCGGTGCCGATCGCATTGGCCAGCACCACATTGCCAGCGCAATAGGCGGCGACCAGGCCGGGCACGCCGAGCATCGATTCGGGGTTGAAGGCCTTGGGGTCAAGGAAGGCGTCGTCGATGCGCCGGTAAATCACGTCCACCGGCTTGGGCCCATCGGTGGTGCGCATGAACACCTTGAGGTCGTGGACGAACAGGTCGGCACCTTCCACCAGTTCCACGCCCATTTCCCGGGCCAGGAACGCATGTTCGAAGAACGCGCTGTTGAAGCGGCCCGGCGTCAGCACCACCACATTGGGGTTGTCCAGGCGGCTGGAGCTCTTGAGGGTCTTGAGCAGCAGGTTGGGGTAGTGGTCCACCGGCGCGATGCGCTGCTTGGCGAACACCTCGGGAAACAGGCGCATCATCATCTTGCGGTCTTCGAGCATGTAGCTCACGCCGCTGGGGGTGCGCAGGTTGTCTTCGAGCACGTAGTAGGTGCCGTCGCCATCGCGCACCAGGTCCACGCCCGAAATATGCGAGTAGATGTCGCGGTGCAGGTCCAGGCCGACCATCGCCTTCTGGTAACCCTCGTTGCCCAGCACCTGGTCCGCCGGAATGATCCCGGCCTTGATGATGCGCTGGTCGTGGTAGATGTCGGCGAGGAACATGTTCAGTGCGTTGACGCGCTGGATACAGCCGCGTTCGATCACGCTCCATTCACTGGCGGGGATGCTGCGGGGGATGATGTCGAAGGGGATCAGGCGCTCGGTGTCTTGCTCGTCGCCATAGAGGGTGAAGGTGATTCCGGCGCGGTGGAACAGCAAATCGGCTTCACGGCGACGCTGGGCCAGCAGTTCCGGCGGCGTATTCGCCAGCCAGCGGGAGAAATCCTGATAATGCGCACGGCACACGCCATCTGCGTCATTCATTTCATCGAAGAAAGATCGAGCCATTCCAGTACCTTGTCAGTGCCGAGGGACGCTTGGGTGGCACTGCCGTTTCAAAAAACGCATTTTTATAAGGGCCGTGGCTAAGGGTGCCAACGGGCCTGGTCCTTACTTTCTTATGGGGTCGGCTCTGGGTCGGGGGGTAACGAATGCTCCTGTATCCGGGCAGATGAAAGGATAAAGCAATGCCTGTGCCGGAACCGTACATTCCTTGTATTGAGCGGGCTTGCCCCGCGCTGGGCTGCGCAGCGGCCCCAGAAAGCGAGGGAGCGCTGCGCACTCCAACGCGGGGCAAGCCCGCTCACCACAAGGGGCAGCGCCTGGCAGGCGCCCCGACTTGGTGCATGAACAAACTTGAACTTCACCTACCCCCGATTCTTCTAACGGGACTCGAACCTGTGTGGAGCACTGTCGTGCCCAGAATCATCTCGCCCAACACGCCGGAGTCGGCCCTGACCGACCACAGCGAACACAACGCCAAGATCTTCGGCTCGCCCAAGGACCGCCTCGATTTCTACCGGCGTGAAATCCAGTACGAAACCACCATCCTCGCCAACCGCACTGACGCCTACCTCACGGCGCAGTCATTCCTGGTGATCGCCTTTGTGTCCGGCATGGGCAACCTCAACCCGGAGTGGGGCAAGCTGTTCACCCTGGTGGTGCCGGTGTTCCTGGTCTCGCTGGGCATTCTCAGTTCCCTCAATGCCTGGCCGGGCATCCGGGCCGCGTATGAAATCATCGACCACTGGCACTACAAGCAGAGCGAACTGCTGCGCAGCGAGCCGGTGATGGGCATGGCCTACGATGAATCGCCGCTGTTCTCCGAAATGGAGTCGTCCCACAAGGGCTACCGCAAGTCGCTGCTGTTCTCCATGCGGGCGCCTTGGCTGTTCATGGTGTTCTGGCTGGTGCTGGGGATCTACGCGTTCTATATCCAGGTCGACAATCCGATCCGGTGAGCAATCGGACGGAACTTCGCCGGTCAGCCCGGCGCCTTACCTTCAGGCCCTGCTGATTTCCCACCGGCCTAAATTGAGGTGACCCATGAGCACAAGCAAAGACCCCCAACTCGATAACCGTAACGATCCGGCCATCGACGGCGGCGAACCGGCCCCGGGTACCGCTGCAGAAGCGCCCAAGGACCCGGTTCCAGCCAAAGACCCCAAGGCCAAGGAAAACGACTACAGTCCAGACTTCAAGCCCGAGCGCGAGCCCAAGCCTGAAACCGATGCTGATATCGACACCCAAGGCGGCTAGAGGAGACGGTCATGTCCAAAGAACTCGACGACGAACTCAACGATCCGGGCAATGAAGACCCGGGTTCGCTGATGGATGATGCAGAAGTGCCGCTCAACGACCTGGATGAAGCGGCAGACGTTGGCAATACCGAGCGTCAAGACTGAGCGTTCGCCTTGGCTCGTCGTTCATACCACACCAGCATCGGCTGGGTACTCAGGCCATGAACGACGATGCTCAGGGCAATCACTGACAAGGTCAGGTTGACCGCCACCGCGCTGCTGGTGCCGATCAAACCGTGGTTGAGCGCGTAGAACAGGTAGTAAATGCTGCCGATCCCGCGAATACCAAACCACCCCATCAGCCCGCGCTGCCGCAGATCGATCAGGCGGCCCCAGGGCATTGCCAGCACGCCCAGCGGGCGGATGACGCAGAACAGCAACGCCGCCACCGGCAGTGCACGCCAATCCCAATGGCTCGCCAGCACGATGCCCAGCACCGTCACCAGGAACACCTCCATTGAACGCTCCACCAGGCTGCCGAACGAGAGCATGTCGCCCATCATCACGCCGGCGGCGATCTGTGTGTCTTTCAGTTCGCTGACATCGCCTTGCAGTGCGCGCTCTGGCTCGACCTCCAGGTGGCCCACCACCGGCAGCGCCAAATGCTCCGACGGTGTCTGCGAATTCCCGGTGGAGCGGAACTCCGCCTGGCGCAGGCCAAGCCCCGCCGCAAACACCGACAGGAAGCCATAACCGCCCACCGCCTCGGCGACGACGTAGGCCAACGCGATCAGTGCCAGCGTCAGGTAGTCATTGGGCGAGAGCGTGCTGTCACTGTTGGTGATGCGCATCCACAGTGTCACACGGCCAATGCCGCGGCCCATCCAGTAGCCGATCAGTAACCCGGCCGGCACAGCCCAAAGCAGATTCTTCAGCACCCAGCCGCCCAGCCAGTCCCCGTCGAAACCGCCGTGCTGCATGAACAGCAGGGCAAAGATCACAAAGGGGAAGGCCGTGCCGTCGTTCAAACCGGCCTCACCGGACAGGCCAAAACGCAGCGCGTCATAGTCTTGGGCGTTATTGACCTGCACCAGGCCTGCCAGTACCGGATCAGTCGGCGCCAGGATTGCGCCCACCAGCAGCGACACGCCCCACGACAACGCAAACAGGTAATGCAGCGCCAGGCAGATGCCGAGGATGGTCAGCAGCATCACCGGCCCGGCCATGCCAAATGCAATGCGCCAGGTCCGGTGCTTGAGCGGCAGGCGCAGTTTCAACCCGCTGACGAACAGCGAAAACAACACCGCGACTTCCGTCAGGTGTTCCATCCAGCGTGCGGAGTTCTTGATATCCAAGTGCAGCAGGTCGACGCCCAGCGGGCCGATCCCCACACCCAGCAGCAGGCACACTGCCGAAGTGGTGACTGGCATCCAGCGCAGGTAGGAGGAGGTGAGGGCAAGGGTGAGCAATACGGCGCCCAGAACGGCCATCCATAGAATAAAAGTCATCGAGCGTGTACCGAGGCCGTGGTCTATGCCTGTTGGAGAACCACGGCCGGGAACAGGTTCAATCTAGTTAAACCGGACTTCTCGTAGATGGCTGACGGTGTTCAACCGAACTTCCTAGGCCGGTAACTGATCGGTAGATCGACCAACTGTGGTTTTTGATTAACGTCGGCAATATTGATTTTAATAACCGAACCATGATGCTTTTCTACGTTCACTACGGCGTCACCGACAAGGCCTGATCGAACCTTGTCATTGGCAAGGTAGTGCGCATAAGTGTCAGCTATTTCTGGGTTTGTTTTTTTCAATGCAGCCAGGTATTCATTTCGTAGTGTTGTGACAGCTGTGGAGTTATGAGTGATGGTGACGGTGCCTTCGAAGGCCTTGACGGGCTTCTTGATAACTTTTTGCATCCGACTGCCGAAAGATCGACTGCCCCCCTCGGCGGAGTGGCATATAAGTAACCTGACATTGTCAAATTTCTGCGGATCTACACCTTTCGATTTCAGCAGCGCTACCAATTGCTCCGCAGAATAGGGTTTGTCATTAATAATGATATCTGCATTGTTTCGCGCGAATACCTTCTTGTTGGAAACATAAGGCTTACCATGGGCAACTATATTGAGGCGGTCCGTTCCCTTATAGGTGTCGTAGAAAACATGCACCTCGGAATCAATGAGCTTGAAATCCTTCATGGCGCCCCCTAGCTGAATGACATTGTCCTGCGCCAACCCCCTGTCCAGCAGGCTCGTTGCGCTGCCCGCCTCGTTAGCCGAATGAGTGAGCCTGGAGGTGTCCGCCGTAAAATCCACTGATTTTCCATAGATTTCTTGAGTCTTTGGGTTGACGCGATACCACTTCTGGTCAGCTTCATTGAATTTGGCAAGTGCTTTGGTATCGGCCGCACCACTCGCCGCTTTGTAGGTTCCTTCGGCGATATCGGCTTTTTTTGTCAGCTTGAGCAGATTCAAGCTGCGATGCGCACCGCGCAGATGGTTGACACCAGTGTAGGCGGCCCCGACGAGCTTACGCGTGCTTTTGAGTGCTAGTCGACTGAGGTCATCAACCCCGCTCAATGGGTTGATCGCACCTATCGCTGCGCGCCCAATAATCTTGACGACCTGAGCCGCTCTTGAAAACCCCGAGGCACCCGCTGCGAATACCAAGGCACCCTTGGCGAGTACACCCGCTGCCAGACCTACGCCAAAGCCAAAGGTATCGAAAAGCACGTCGACAACACCTGCAGCCGTATTACCCTGGCCAAAATTGATGAACGCTGCTCTGAACGGGACAAGCGCCAACCCGACTTTCTCGGCGACCTCATGTGCAAGAACTTCCGTATCAAAGGTTGTGTTGCCCTTGGCGTACGCTTCCACGGCGGGTAGATCCATGTCCTGGATCATCGCATCGACAATGTATCGGGTCCTGTCACTGTTGAAGCTATACGGGGTGCCTTGCGCACCCTTGTGTTCATCTGCAATGTCGCTCTTGTGTGGTCCCTTGGGCGTGATCACGTCGAACTTTTTGCCGGGTTGCGGGATCGTGCCGTTAGTCGGCGGGTATTCCTTATAGCTTTTGCCTGGCAGCTTGGTGATAGTGCCCTTCAAGCGATCAATTTCATAGGTTACGAACTTACCGTCTCGCTCGGTTTCAACCAGGAGGGCGCCCTCATTCACTCGCTCCGGAAAATCAGGCCTGTGGTAAGTGGATTCCCTACGAATTGTCAGCTTTCCGAACTCGAGGTTTTGCCGGTCTGCCAGTGGCTGATTTGAGATCAGCAGCTTGAGTTGTGCCGTTGCGATTGTTTTGACTGACTGCGTGTAATCAAAGATGTGTTCTGCAAAGGCTTGCTGTGGGCGCGGCAGTGCCTTGAGTGTTTCCAACACGTTTTTTATATCTATGGCTTTTGACGCAGATACCCAGGTAGCGGGCTGCCCATCAGGTGGAATTTCACCGACTCCAAAAGTGACGAAGTTAACAACATCACGGCCGGCTGACCCAAAGTTATTGGCCGAATCAGGTGTTCCGAGCAGTGCTCGACCGTCGATGTACAGGTCCAGTATCGAGTAGGGCCCTGGGAAAAACCGGTTGGACGGTTGCAGGGTGATGTTTTTTTCGTCGAACTGTGCCGGCTTTATATCCGGGAAGGCGTTCTTCAATTGCTCCAAGGCAATGGCCTTGGTGGTTGGTAGATCGGTGAGTTGCGTCTCGGCCGCTTCCTTCAACTCGCGAACCTGCTCAGTAAACGCATCGCGTGCGGTCTTCATGTCAGGATCGCTGACCGTGATACCGTTCAAGACAGCCCACTGCTTGATCGCCTTATGCTGCGCCGCGTACTCGATAAATCGCTCTGGGGCGGATATCTCCGCCTTGTCGGCCTCTTGCATTATTTGCGCATAGTCCATCGTGGCGGTGGCCCCAGGGGCTTTGGCTTCGATGCGGGCTACCGCAGTGGTAAAGCTGACCCAACTGTGGGAGCCGACACGGAGTTGCTCGGGAAGGTTCTTGACTAGGAACTCAGGGGCTCGATTTGCCAAAAAAATATGCGTTTGAATCGACGCACTCGCAGGGTCTGACGCATACCCGTGAGCGTGCAACCAATCGCTCATCTGCTTGACGATTTCCGTGGGTTTTTTACCGCTGTCATCCACGGTCACGAGGTCCACGAGAGGGCCGCTGAGTTGACCGCCAAGGTCCACGTTCAAGGCTGCCATTAACCAATCGGTGGCACTGCCTTTGACTAAGCGAGCGTCGAATCGGGCCTGGATCGCTTCACCCAGTGCCTTGCCCCTAGGCGAATCAATCAAGGTTTCGATCAGCTGGCGCGGGTTCTTCAATTCGTCTGGCGTAATCGGCCTGTTATTCAACAGGTATTCCAGAATATTGGCGTGGTCGTCGAAGTCGACGTCGCCGATCTTGCCCGACAGTACATCCGCCCTCAGTTGCAGCTGGCTTTGCGCGTCCAGCGGTTCAGGCCAGGACAAGGCACCCCCTAGGTCACCATGGCGTGCAGCCTTGGGTGCAGGGCTTGAAAGTACGGTTGCCAGGTTCGTCAACTGCGCGTGATCGGTCGGAATATCCCAGTCATGACTCTTCAGGAATTCCAGCAGGCTGACCCCGCCCGATTTAGCCTCATCGGACAGCGGGTAGGTGCTGTCGCTGGAGAGGAAGATCTTCATCGTCTTCAATTCATCGAGTATCTGCCCGTCATATTCAACGCCATTTTTTACAGAATTCGCCAAATGTTGCAGTTCACCGGCGGCCTGATGCCGATTGATAAGATCGCCCAACAGCTCTTTCTGCTCCTGCAGTGCGTCCTGGCTGCGCGATTGGATCAGGTCGGCGGAGGTTGCTGGATCCAGTGCAGTGAAGCCCTGGTTCCGATGAATGTCCTGCGCACGATTGCGCATCGCAAGCACCGAGAGGTCCTGCGGCTCGTTATAGAAACGCCCCACAATACTTAGCGAAACCGGTTCGTCAATCAGCGTTGCCGGGGGCTCGAACGTTGTCTCGGGACGACCCGCTGTAATGACACGCCCCGCTTGGAGGATAGGTTCACTGATGGCGGCCCAGCGGCTGTCCTCTTGCCCGACGGTGTGCCGCACCTGCTTGGGGTCCAAGTCTCTCTTGAGGGTAAACGAAAGTTGACCCGAGACGGGATTGAGCCTGATAGAGGTCAGGCTGATGCCCTTGTCCCGAATCCACTGACGTACCTCGGGTGATTGAAAAGCATCGCGCAGCTGTGCCCACCACTGGCCGAACGTGGAGTGGGGCGGGATGTCGCTGATCTTGACGTCAGCCGTGCCCCGGGCAGCGGTCAGTAAGGCAGCGCGATACTCCGTGGCCAACGCGCGATCTCCTTCGGCCCGCGAGCTTTCGATCACACCGTTGGCGGCGGGTAGTGGGGATGAGCTCATTGGGTGCGCTGCCGAGGAGGATTGTGGCGGTAAAGGCTGCGCAGCGACATGAGCAGAAATTCGGTTCATAAAGGCTATCCACGGGGAAATAGGAGATCGCCATCATTCATTCGGTATAAATGACGGCAGCCTTTTAGTTGTATTCCCTCCAGAAACAATTCCTTGAGCAAAGTCCACAAAACATGTCTGACATTTCACCGGCACCAGCGCGACAGCGCTTAAGTGGATGTCATCAGTTGTGAGCCAATGGTTTTCAGGCGAATCATGTCCATCAACTGCCGCAACCCCGGCTGCGACTGGCGCCGGCTCGGGTAGTACATGCACAGGGGGGCACCCAGGCAGGCCCAGTCGGGCAGCACCTCCACCAAGCGCCCATCCTTGAGTTCCCGCTCGACGCGGTTGGACAGGCAGTAAGCAATGCCCACGCCTTGCAGCGCAGCGTTGACGATGGTCTCGGTGTCGGCCGCGCTGAAGTGGCCGGGCACATCGATACGCTGCTGACGCGCGCCGTTGCCCAGCTCCCACTTGAAGGTGGTCTTGTCGCCCAGGTACATGCGGATGCAGGCGTGTTGCAACAGGTCTTTGGGCACCTGGGGCATGCCACGGCGAGCCAGGTAGGCGGGGGAGGCGACCATGATCCAGCGCAACTCACCGGTCAGCGGCACCGCGACCATGTCCTGGGGCACGGTGGCGCCGTAGCGGATACCGGCGTCGTAGCCCTCGGCGATGATGTCGATCATCTGGTCTTGCACGATCAGGTCCAGGCGCAGTTGCGGGTAGGCGGCGCAGAAATCCCCGAGGATTGGCGCCAGCAGCAACACCGAAGCATCCCGTGGCACGTTGAGGCGCAGGCGGCCGATGGGGGCTTCGCGGTACAGCTCCAGGGTGTCGAGGCCGTCCTTGATAGTGGCAAAACCCTGGGTGAGTTTTTCTGCCAGCAGCGAGCCGGCATCGGTGGGTTCCACGGCCCGGCTGGTGCGATACAGCAGCTTCACCCCCAGGCGGGTTTCCAGGTTGCGCATGGTGTGGCTCAACGCCGAAGTGGTCACGCCCAGTTCGTGGGCGGCATGGCGGAAGCTGCGGCGGCGGATGATGGCCATGAACACGTTGAGATCAGCCAGTTCGGAACGATTGAAGGCAGCCATTTCAAGTCTCTAATGCAGGAGTTCGGCTGCATGCGGCGTTGAGCCCGATTCAACCGTGGATGACTTAGAGTAATTGTTTTTCTAAGCATTATTGCCGCCCACAGGATTTTTTTATGCACGTTGAGACCATCAGAATTGCCGGCATTGACCAAGCGGTCTCGCGCATCGCCCTCGGCACTTGGTCCATGGGCGGGCACCTGTGGGGCGGGGCCGATAACGAGCAGGCCATCCGCACCCTGCGGCATGCGCTGGCCATCGGCATCAATTTGATCGACACCGCACCTGTCTACGGGTTTGGCCTCTCTGAGGAACTGATCGGCAAGGCCCTGCGCGGCGTGCGCCACAGTGCGGTGATCGCAACCAAGGCCGGCCTGCAATGGGACAGCGGCAGCGCCCGGCGCAACGCCACGGCCCAGCGCATTCGCAAAGAAGTCGAAGACTCCCTGAAGCGCCTGGAAACCGACTACATCGACCTGTACCAGATCCACTGGCCCGACCCCTTGGTCGCCCAGGAAGAAACCGCCGATGAACTGGAGCGCTTGCGCCGCGAAGGCAAGATTCTGGCCGTCGGTGTGAGCAACTATTCCTCTGCGCAAATGGACGATTTCAGCCAGCACACTGCGCTGGCCACGGTGCAGCCGCCCTACAACCTGTTCGAACGCGCCATCGACAGCGAGATTCTGCCGTACGCCAAGCAGCATGCCCTGGTGGTGCTTGCCTACGGCCCGCTGTGCCGGGGTTTGCTCACTGGCAGCATGCACTCGGCCACGCGCTTTGCCGGTGATGACGTGCGCAAGCTCGACCCCAAGTTCAAGGCGCCACGCTTCGACCAGTACCTGGCCGCTGTTGCCGCGCTGGACCTGTATGCCCGTGAGTGCCACGGCAAGTCGGTGCTCGCCCTGGCCCTGCGCTGGGTGCTCGACCAGGGCCCAACCATCGCGCTGTGGGGCGCCCGGCGGCCGGAGCAGTTAAAAGGCTACCAGGAGGCCTTCGGCTGGCACCTGACCCCTGAAGACCTGACGCATATCGACCGTATTCTGGCCAGCACGATAAAAGATCCGATCGGCCCGGAATTTATGGCCCCGCCCAAGCGTTAACGACCTCTTTGGACCATAAACGACACGGCCGCAAACTTACCCATTGAACGACTGTTCAGTTTGAACTATGTTGACCGCATCCGCCCGTTTGCCACTCGACGGGTTCGCGCTGTTTCTTCTTGAACAAGAGGCTCTGGCATGCGGTTTTCCCCCTTCGTCGATCGAATTGCAGGGCAGGGCGTCGCCGCCTGGGACATCCACCACGCGGCCTACCAGGCCGCCAGCCGGGGCGAAGACATCATCATCCTCAGCGTCGGCGACCCGGACTTCGCCACGCCAGGTTTCATAACCGAGGCCGCCGTAAGTGCCCTGCGCGAAGGCGACACTCACTACACCGAGATCCCTGGCCGCCCGGCACTGCGCGACGCCATTGCCGCGCGCTACAGCAAGACCCTGCAACGCCCACTGGATGCCGCCAACGTCATCACCGTCGCCGGTGCGCAGAATGCATTGTTCGTGACATCGCTGTGCCTGTTGCAGGCCGGTGACGAGGTGCTGGTGCTCGACCCGATGTACGTCACCTACGAGGCCACGCTCAAGGCCAGCGGCGCAACGCTGGTGCGTGTGCCGTGCTCGCCGGAGTCGGGCTTTCGTCTGGACGCGCAGTTGCTGGCTGCGGCGATCACACCCCGCACACGGGCGATTTTCTTCTCCAACCCGAACAACCCGACCGGCGTGGTGCTGAACCCGCAGGAGTTGCAAGCCATCGCCGACCTGGCCGTCGCCCACGACCTGTGGGTGGTGGTGGATGAGGTCTATGAAAGCCTGGTGTTCGATGGCGAATACCACAGCCTCGCCGCACTGCCGGGCATGGCCGAGCGCTGCGTGGTGATCGGCAGTTTGTCCAAGTCCCACGCCATGACCGGTTGGCGCATCGGCTGGATCATCGCTGCGCCGCAAATGGTCACCCATGCTGAAACCCTGGTGTTGAGCATGCTCTACGGGCTGCCCGGCTTTGTAATGGAGGCTGCGACTGCTGCAGTGCTGGCCCATGACCAAGTGACCCAGGGCATGCGCGAGATTTATCGGCGCCGGCGCGACCTGGTGGTGACGGGGCTCAGTGCTTGCCCAGGCATCAAGGTGCAAGCGCCGCAAGCCGGGATGTTTGTGCTGGTGGATGTGCGTGATACCGGCCTGGGCTCGCTGGATTTCGCCTGGCGTTTGTTTCGCGAAGCTGGGGTGTCGGTGCTGGACGCCGCCGCGTTCGGCGAGCCCGCCCAGGGTTTCGTGCGGTTGTCGTTCACCCTCGGGGAAGCGCGTTTGGCCGAAGCCTGCCAGCGCATCGCGCAGTTCGTCGCCAAGCTGGCCGGTGAGCCGCGTATCGCCGCAGCACCCAGAATCGAGGTGGTGCAACCGGCGCAAGCAAAGAAGATGATCGAGGTCATCGACCTGCATAAACGCTTCGGCAATATCGAGGTGCTCAAGGGCATTTCGCTCACGGCCCACGAAGGCGATGTGATCTCGCTGATCGGCGCCAGTGGATCGGGCAAAAGTACCCTGCTGCGCTGCATCAACATGCTTGAAGTGCCGGACCAGGGCAGCATTCATGTAGACGGCGAGAGCATCAAGCTCAACTACGGCCGCCCTGGCGCACCGCTGGTGGCGGACGCCAAGCAACTGGTGCGCATCCGTTCGACCCTGGGCATGGTGTTCCAGAACTTCAACCTGTGGCCACACCGCACCGTGCTGGAAAACCTTATCGAAGCCCCCACCCAGGTGCTGCGCGAAAGCCGCGCCGAAGCCATCGAACGCGCCGAAGCCTTGCTCGACCGCGTCGGCCTGGCCGCCAAGCGCAATGAGTACCCGGCGTTCCTTTCCGGTGGCCAGCAACAGCGTGTGGCGATTGCCCGCGCGCTGGCCATGCGGCCCAAAGTCATGCTGTTCGACGAACCCACCTCGGCCCTCGACCCGGAACTTGTGGGCGAAGTACTGCGGGTGATCCGCTCCCTGGCCGAGGAAGGCCGCACCATGATCCTGGTCACCCATGAAATGGCGTTCGCCCGGGATGTGTCGTCGAAAGTGGCGTTCCTGCACCAAGGCATGATCGAAGAAACCGGCTCGCCGGATGCGGTGTTTATTGACCCACGCAGTGAGCGTTGCCGGCAGTTCGTCAACGCGCATCAAACTCGCTAACTCCAGAAAAAGACGGGGCAAAAATCATGAAATCCAAGCGTATGGCAACGTGGCTGAGCAGTGCAGTGTTGATGGTGGTCGCAGGTTTCACCTGGGCGGCAGACAAGCCCATCGTGTTTGCGGTGGCGGCCGAACCCTATCCGCCCTTTACCGTGAAGGGCGGCAATGGCCAGTGGTCCGGCTTTGAGGTGGACCTGATCCACAAGCTCTGCGAAGGCATGAAAGCCGAGTGTCAGATCAAGGAAGTGGCGTGGGACGGCATCATTCCCTCGCTGCTGGCGAAGAAAATCGACGTGATTTTCTCCTCGATGTCAGTGACCGACGAGCGCGAAAAACAGATCGCCTTCAGCCGTGCCTACTACGACTCCCTGCTGGGTGTCGCCGGGCCCAAGGGCAGCGAAGTCGAGATCTCCCCGGCGGGCCTCAAGGGCAAGTTGATCGGCGTGCAGATCTCCACCGTCAGTGCCAATTACCTGAAGAAGTACTACGAAAACATCGCCGACCTTAAGTACTACGACACCCAGGAATCGGCCAACGCCGACCTGATCGCCGGGCGTATCGACTACATGATGGCCGACGACACCGCCATCGCCATGATGGTCAAGACCCCCGAAGCCAGCGGCCTGGCGCACATTGCCAGCGTGCCCTACGACCCGATCATCGGGCGCGGCGTCGGCGCCGGTTTGCGCAAGGAAGACACCGCGCTCAAGGCCCGGCTGGACAAAGCCATCGGCGAGTTGCTGGTGAGCAAGGACTATGACGACCTGTCGCAGCACTACTTCGGTTTGTCGGTGAGCCCGTGCAAACGCAGCGATACTCCGGCGTTTGTGAGCAAGACCTGTGACAGCCCGTACCAACAAGTCGCCCAGAAGAGCGAATGATGTTCGACCTTCTCAGCTTTGGCGAACAAGGGTGGGGCAATGCGCTGCTCAAGGGGTTATGGATGACCCTGCAGATCTCCGCCGGCGCCTTCGCGGTCGGCTTGCTGATTGGCCTGGTGGTGGCGTGCGCCAAGCTCAGTGCGCCGCGCCCCATCGCGCTGCTGATGCGCGGCTACACCACAGTGTTTCGCGCGGTGCCGGAGTTGCTGCTGATCCTGCTGCTGTATTACGCAGGCTCCATGGGCCTTAACGCGTTGATGCTGTGGATGGGCTTCGAGCAAGTGAATATCAGCGGCCCGCTGGTGGCGATCCTGGTGCTGGGCCTGGTACAGGGCGCCTATGCCTCGGAGATTTTCCGCGCGGCGATCCTGGCGATTCCCCACGGCCAGATCGAAGCGGCGCGGGCCTTCGGCCTCAGCGGGCTGGGCCTGTTCCGGCGGGTGACGCTGCCGATCATGGCGCCGTTCGCCCTGGCGGGCATGTCCAACCTGTGGATCAACCTGATCAAGGACAGCGCCTTGATCAGCGTGGTCGGCACCAACGAATTGCTCTATACCGCCAAGCAGGCGGCCGGCTCCACGCGCCAGTACCTGCTGTTCTACCTCACGGCCGCCGCCTTGTATTACCTGGTGACGCTGGCTTCCAACTACCTGTCCGGGCGCCTGGAGCGACGTATCCGTCGCTGGATGCCGGTTGTCGAGTGAGCGGCCCATGCCTGAATGGATAAGTTATTACGCCGGCTTGATCGCCAAGGGGTTGCAGACCACCTTGTCGTTGCTGGCGGTATCGGCGGTGCTCGGATTTGCCCTGGCGGTGCTGGTCGCGCTGGCGCGGTTGTCGCGGCGCAAGTGGCTGGCGCGCGGGGCGCTGGCCTACACCAGCGTGCTGCGCGGCACGCCGCTGCTGATCCAGATCTACATTTTCTACTACGGCCTGGGCAGCCTGTTCGCGCAGTTCCCGATGATTCGCGGCAGCTTCCTGTGGCCGTACCTGCGCGACGGTTACTGGTACATCGTGTTTGCCCTGGTGCTGTCGGTCGGCGCCTATGTGGGCGAGGTGATTCGCGGCGGTCTGCTGGCCGTGCCCAAGGGGGAAATGGAAGCCGCCTCGGCCTTCGGCATGACCCCACGCCAGGCGCTGCTACGGGTACGGCTGCCACGGGCGATGCGCCTGTTGCTGCCGACCCTGGCCGGGGAAACGGTGATGCTGCTCAAGTCCACCGCGCTGGCCTCGACCATTGCCGTGGTCGACCTGCTGGGTGCGGCCAACGTGGTGCGCGCGCAGACCCTGCAGATCTACCAGCCATTGCTGCTGGTGGCGGGGGTCTACCTGTGCCTGACCTTCCTGATTGAAGCCGTCTATGCGATTGCCGAACGGCGCGGCACGCCACTGCGCAGGTCGGCCGGATGAAACAGGACCGCTCGCTGCAAGGGATTGCCCTGTGTTCCCTGGCCTACGCATTCCTGGCGCTGCAGGATGCGGTGATCAAATGGCTGGTGGCCGATTACTCGGTGTTCACCATTCTGTTCTGGCGCAGCCTCGTGGTGGTGTTCGCCTGCGTGATGGCGGGGCGCATGGGGCTGTTGCGGCGCGCGTGGACGTCGGTCAGCCGCCGCTTGCTGATCATTCGCGGGCTGTTGTCGTTGCTGGCGTGGTTGCTGTACTACACCGCCGCCAAGGACCTGAGCCTGGCGGAAATGACCACGCTGTATTTCTCCGCGCCGATCATGGTCACGCTGCTGGCGGCGCTGATCCTCAAGGAGCGCGCCAGTCGCGGCCAGTGGATCGCGCTGATCATCGGTTTTGTCGGCGTGGTGATCGCCTGTCGCCCCAGCCATCTGCTCGATCCGGTGCCCATCGCGCTGACATTGGCCGCCGCCTTGTGCTGGGCGTTTACCTATATCCAGTTGCGCCAGGTCGACCCGAGCACCTCGGTATTGGAGCAGATGCTGATCACCAACGTCGTGTTTGTGCTGTGCATGGCGGTGACCTTGCCCTGGACCCATTCGCCATCGCCCACGCCGGCGTGGCTCGGCATGCTGGCGGCGGGCTTGGTGGGCGGTATCGGCCAGTTCCTGTTGTTTGCGAGTTTTCGTCGTGCCACCGCGACGTTGCTGGCGCCGTTCGAATACACCGGATTGATCTGGGCGTTCCTGCTCTCAAGCCTGGTGTGGGGCACGCTCATGGAAGGTTCGCTGATCGTCGGCGCGGTGTTGATCGCCATCAGCGGCACCTTGGCCATGCTCAGTGCGCGGCACCCGGTGTCACAGGATGTGGTCGGCGCCGAATGCGCCGTGACGCAACCCCTGTACCCAGCAGCGGCAGATGTGCAGGCCGTTGGCGGGGCTGAAGGTGCCGGGGTTGAGGCACCCCTCGAGCCAGAGTCCATCGAGCATCGCCGATAGGCCAATGGCCGCCAGGTGGCTGTCGTGGATCACCAGGCGTTCGCTGCGGGCCAGGTCGTCCAGCAGTTGTTGGATCAATGCCAGGTAGGCGTGGTAGCTGTTTTCGTGGGACTGGTTCACGTGGGGCGAGTGGCGGATCAGGCTCCAGAACACCACCCACACGCCGAGCAGGTCGGGGTCCATGACCCTGGGCGAAAACGAGGCGGTGAGGAAGGCGTCGAGCCGTGCGGCGGCGCCATCCGCCAGCTCGACCTGTTCCCACAGGGCGGTGGTCAGCTCGTTGGCGAGCTTTTGGTAGGTCTCGGCGATCAGCGCGTCGATGCTGCCGAAATGGTGGTTGAGCAACCCCACCGAAACCCCTGCTTCGGAAGCGATACGCCGCACGGAAATCCCGGCGTGCCCGTCACGGGCCAGGCAGGTGAGGGTGGCGGCAATCAGCAGGTCGCGGCGCTCGTCGGGGTCGGCACGGCGCAGTTTGGAAGGTTCGACAGTCATGGACAGGCCTTTGAAGAAACACCACAGCGCTCAGGTTAGTTGAACACGTGTTCAATCTCTACCGATTAATTGATGAGAGGAGGGCAAGGCATGGCAAAAGACCTTTCGTGGCAGGAAACCGGCGACGCCGGCAATGCGCTGCACGTCGGCGCCTGGCGTTTCGACGGTGACGGCAGCGGGCCCAGGGTGCACCTGCAAGCGGGTGTGCATGCGGATGAAATCGCCGGCATGTTGGTCCTGCATCAGTTGTTGCCGCGCTTGCAGGCGTGTCAGGACCAAGGCCGCCTGAAGGGCAGCGTCACGGTGGTGCCCCAGGCCAACCCATTTGGTATCGGCCAGTTCCGCCAGGGCCGTTTGCTTGGGCGTTTCCATGAAGCCACCGGGCAGAATTTCAACCGTGCCTTCGACCATTCCCTGGCCATGGAACGCCCAGCGAGCAACCTGGCGCAGTGGCAGAAACGCCTGGTGCAACTGGCCGCCGAGGCCGACCTGGTGCTGGACCTGCACACCGATGACGAGGCGTTGCCGTACCTCTACATCCATCGCAGCTTCTGGCCCGACCAAGGCCTGGCGCTGGCGGCGGCGTTGCAGGTGGACCTGGTGATTGTCTGGGACGAGGGCGGCGATGGCTCCTTTGAAGAAACCATCATCAACCACGCATCGCCGCAACTGGCGGCCACCCTTGAGCTGCGCGGGCAAGCAGACGTCAGCGACGCCCTGGCGCAACAGGACGCCGCTGGCCTGTGGGCCTGGTTGTGCATCAATGGCGTGATCGATGAGGTGGCGAGTATCGCCGAATGGCCAGGCGACGTGGTCGACATGGGCTGCATGGAAACCCTTCTCGCGCCCTGTGCCGGGGTGCTGGTGTTCGAGAAAGGCTTGGGTGATTACGTCGAAGAAGGCCAGCGTTTTGCGCGCATCATTGGCCGCCCCGGTGACCCCGCTTCGGAAGTGACCCTGCACGCAGCCCAGGCCGGGCGCATGGTCACTGCCCACCGCGAACGCCTGGTAGCCCAGGGTGCGGTGGTCGCCAAGTTCACCGGCACGCGCTTATCCGACAGCTACAGCGGCGGCGTGCTCGACCCGTAGCGGCGCCTGCGAATGCAGCCATTCACGCGGGCTGGTGCCGATCTTGCGCCGAAACGCACGGGCCAGCGCCGAGGGGCTTTCGTAGCCGACTTCATCGGCAATCAGGGCGATGGGCCGGCCTTCACGCAGGCGTTTCTGCGCCAGGCTCACGCGCCAGCTCAGTACATAGTCGGCTGGGGTCTGGCCGACTACCTTATGGAAATGCGCGGCAAAACTGGCGCGGGACATGTTCGATTCCACTGCCATTTCCTGCACGGTCCACGGGCGTTCGGGATGGTTGTGCAGCAGGGTCATGGCCCGCGCCAGGCGCAGGTCCGCCAGGCCCGACATCATGCCGGTGGTCATGCTGTGATAGGCCATCATGTGGCGCAGGAACTGGATCACCATCAGCTCGAACAAGCGGTTCATCACCGCCTCGCGGCCACAGTGTTCGGCAAAGGCTTCACTGAACAGCCAGTCCAGCGTACCGGCGATCATCGGGATCTGCTTGAGCGGCATCACGATGGTGTCGGTCAGCGCTACGGACAACGGGTTATCCAACCCACCGTCAAAACGCAGGGACGCCGCCACCACCTGGGCACGGTCAGCCTTGGTCGCCAGCAGGCGATGGGGCAGGGGACGCGGCACCAGCACCAGGCTGGGCTCGGGAATACGCAGGGTGGCGTCGGGCATTTCCAGGCTGGCCTGGCCGTCCTTGAGCAGATAGACCCGGCCCCGCTGCTGCACGTCGCGGGTGTCGAGGGCGCCGTGCAGGGGCCCACTATGAAAGGTATCGGCACCGATGCCGAAGTGCTCCAGCAGTGTGGACAAACGATCCATGACTCACCTGAATTGAAAAAGCGACCTTGTTTAGACGATCTGCGCTATATCGTCGACTATTAGCCTCCATTTGTAAAACTTGCTTCGGCATCATGGCCTCACGTTCAACGCCTTGAGCGCCAACCCCAACGGAGCAAACGTCCATGAAAACCTTCAAGTTCTCCCGCGTCGCCGCCGCCCTGATCACCGGTGCACTCGCCCTGGGTGCCAGCACCGCCAGCTTCGCCGCCCCGCAAAAAGCCACGGTGGTGCTGGTGCACGGCGCGTTCGCCGATGCATCCAGCTGGAACGGCGTGATCGCCGGTCTCAAGGCCGAGGGCTACCCGGTAGTCGCTGTGGCCAACCCGCTGCGCAGCGTCAAGACCGACTCGGACTATGTGGCCGACATCGTCGAACACACCCCGGGCCCGGTGATTCTGGTCGGCCACTCCTACGGTGGCTCGGTCATCACCAACGCCGTGCATGGCAGCAACAAGGTCAAGGCCCTGGTCTACGTGGCCGCCTTCGCCCCTGAAAAAGGTGAGACCGCGTTCGAACTGTCCGGCCGCTACCCCGGCGGCACCCTGGGCCCGACCCTGGACAAACCCGTGGTCTCCAAGGACGGCGTGACCGACCTGTACATCCAGCAAGACAAATTCAATAGCCAGTTCGCCGCCGACGTGGCAGCCAAGGACGCCCAACTGATGGCCGCCGGCCAACGCCCGATCACCGAGGCTGCCCTCAAGGAACCGTCCGGCGACCCGGCCTGGAAAACCGTACCGTCCTACTTCATATACGGTTCAGCCGACAAAAATATTCCCGAGGCCGCGCTTAAATTCATGGCCGACCGCGCGGGCTCCAAGGAAACCGTGGATGTGAAAGGTGCGTCGCACGTGGTGATGGTCTCGAACCCGGCGCGGGTGGTAGCGATCATTAACGACGCGGCCAAGGCTAACGCGCAATAACCCATCACGGTAGGCGCTGGCTTGCCGGTGATGCAGGCGGCACGGTGCAACAGGCAGACCGAGTCGATGCCATCGCAGGCCAGCCAGCGCCTACATTTGAACCGAGAACGGCTTGCCATATCGGTTGCTGCCTAACGGATAGGTACCCAGGTCACTGATCAAACCGCGACCCCATCCCCCTCAACCGCCGCATGGCACTGTCCAAATGCGCCCGCGCACTCGCCGGATCACCCTCACGCATCTGCTCATACGCCACCTGCGCCACCGCCGGGTCAATCGGCTTGAGCGCCTGCCCACTGGCCATGGCCTTCAATTGCACTTCAGCCGCGCGCTCCAGGTAGTACAAATCATCCCAAGCCTCGGCAATATTCGGCGCAGCCACCATCACCCCATGATTCTTCAAGAACAGAATATCGGCATCGCCCAACGCCGCCGCAATGCGCTGGCCCTCGCGGTTATCCAGGGCCAAGCCGTTGTAGGCCTCATCCACTGCCGTGCGCCCATAAAACTTCAACGCCGTCTGCCCCAGCCACAGCAAAGGCGGCCCTTGCAGCAGGCACAGCGCGGTGGCGTTGGGCATATGGGTATGAAAGGCGGCCTTGATGCGCGGCTGGCATTGATGCAACGGGGCATGGATATAAAACGCCGTGGCTTCCGGCGTGCCATCGCCGTCGATCACATTGCCGGCAAAATCACACACCAACAGATGGGATGCCGTGATTTCCTCGAACGCATAGCCGAACGGGTTGACGAAAAACAAGTCGTCATGACCCGGCACCGTCGCCGAAAAGTGATTGCAGATACCTTCTTCCATGCCATGCAGCGCCGCCAGTTGCAGGCACGCGGCAAGCTCCACCCGCGCGTCGATGGCGGCAGGCGTGTCGAGGTTGAAGCGCCCGGCACGCGGGCCCAGGGAGGAGGGCGTGAACGTATGGGCCATGATTCACCACCCCAGGGACTTGAACAGTTCGGGCACGCCGTCGAGGGTCGGCAAGATGGCATCCGGGGTGTAATCGGCGAGCAGTTGCCGGCCGGTGCCCCGGTCGATCCACACGCAGCGAAACCCCATGTCCCGCGCGGCGGCGTGGTCCAGGTGCGGGCTGGCGCAGATGTGCACCACCTGGTCGAGGCTCACACCGAGCTGCCCATGGGCATGGTCGAACAGGCGACGGTCGGGCTTGTAGGCCCCCGCCTGCTGGGCGGTGATGACCCGGTCGATATGGCCACCCAATTGCGCCACATTGCCGGCGATCACGTCATCGTCGGTGTTGGAGACAATGCACAGCTTGTAGCCCAGCGCCTTGAGCTGCTTCAGGGTATCCACCACCTCTGGAAACGGAGGCATGGCACTGATGCTGTCGGTGAGGATCGCACCGTCCTGCGCGTTGGCCGGCAGGCCCAGTTCCTCCAAGGCCAACTGCAAGCCCAGGCCGGCGAGGGTGCGGAAATTACGGTGCGGTGGGGTTTGCTCCAGGGCGTGTTCGTGGTGGTCGTAGACGCTGATCAGGGTTTCAGGGTCGACCTGATGCGCGCCTTTTTCATCGAGGATCCGGTCGACGGCGGCACGCAGGCCTTCATCCCATTGGATCAGGGTGCCGTAGCAATCAAACGTCAGCCACAGCGGGCGAGGGGAGTGTTCGAGCGGCATGGGGCACCTCTAGCAAAGAGTGGGCGAGCGCTTGAGCATAGGAAACCTGGTGGTCAGTTGGAAATTAAATTAACCTCTGTATCACAGTTGAATTATCGATATGTAGGTCGCCGCCATGTTTGATCTCGAACTCCTGCACACCCTGGTCTGCGTGGTGGATGAAGGCAGTTTCACGCGTGCCGCCGAGCGCGTACACCGCACCCAATCCACCGTGAGCCAGCAGATTCGCAAGCTCGAAGAAAGCGTCGGGCAAGTGCTGTTGGTGCGCGACCGCTCGGGCCAGCAAGTCAGCGCCACCGAGCACGGCGAGTTGCTGACCCATTACGCGCGGCGCCTGTTGAACCTGTCCCGGGAAGCCCGCGACGCCCTGAACACCGAGGCCAGCGTGGTGCCGGTACGCCTGGGCGTGCCCGAAGATTTTGATGCGACGCGCATGGCGTCGGTGCTCTCGGGCTTTGTCCGCGCACGCCCCGAAGCGCGCCTGGAGACGGTCAGCGGCATGAGCACCGACCTGCGCCGGCAGTTGGACAGTGGTGAAATCGACATCGCTTTGGTCAAGCGCGAAGCCGGCAGCGGCGAATGCCATGCCAGTTGGCCGGAGCCGCTGGTGTGGGTGTGCGGCCAAAGCCAGGACCTGCAGGCCGAAACCTTGCCCCTGGCACTGTTCCCCCAAGGCTGCATCTACCGCCAGCGTGCCATCCGCACCCTCGACAAGGCCCGGCGCAGTTGGCGCCTGGCGTTTGGCAGCCATAGCCTCACCGGCATCCAGGCCGCGGTGACGTCCGGATTGGGGATCAGCATCCTGCCGAAAAGCGCCGTGCTGCCCAGCCACCGGATCTGCACGGAGCTGCCGCCGGTACTGCCCTCGGAATTGGCGCTGGTCAGCGGTGCGGAGCGGTTGAGTGCGACCCACCGAGGGTTGATCGAGTGTTTGCGCGAAGACATTTCAAAGACTCTCTAAGCGCTCCAGCAACAGGCGCTCCAAGGTGTCCGCCGGCAACGGCCGACTGAACAGATACCCCTGGATCTGATCACAGCCGGCCTCTTTCAAGAACGCCAGTTGTGCCTGGGTTTCCACGCCTTCGGCCACCACCCGCAGGTTGAGGCTGTGGGCCAGTTCTATGATGGTGCGGGTAATCGCCGCGTCCTGGGGGTTGCTGGTGACCTCGCGGATAAACGCGATGTCGATCTTCAACGTGTCGATGGGAAACCGCCGCAGGTACGCCAGGCTCGAATAGCCGGTGCCGAAGTCATCGATGGAGATCTTCACACCCATGGCGTGCAGGCGTTGCAGGCTGGCGATGGTGTGCTGGGTGTTTTCCATCAGCGAGCCTTCGGTCAGTTCCACTTCCAGCCAATGCGGCTCGACCCCGGTTTGCGCCAGGGTGTGGGCGATATCGGCAATCAGGTCGCCTTCGATCAATTGATGGCCGGAGACGTTCACCGAGACTTCCACCGCACCGATGGCGCCGCGTTGCCATTCGGCAATCTGCTGGCAGACCTGTTCGATCACCCAGCGCCCCACGGGCACGATCAAGCCGATGTTTTCCAGGATCGGCACAAACACCGCCGGGGACACCGCGCCGTAGTCCGGCCTTTCCCAGCGCAGCAGCGCCTCCAGCGCGCATATGCGGCCAGTGGCAACCTCGACCTTGGGCTGGTAATGCACGGTGAATTCCTCACGCTCGACCGCCAGGCGCAAGGCGTTTTCCAGGTCCTGGCGGGCCAGGTCATGCACATTCATGCCGGTTTGCTGTGGCTTGAGTTCGCGTGAAGGGTCCGCGCGATCGCCGCGCGCCTTGAGCCGTAACAGGTTGCGCACCCGCAGCCACAACTCGACACGCTCCACCGGTTTGCTGATGAATTCCTCGGCACCGGCCTCCAGCCCGCTGACCCTGGCGCTCGGTTCACTGAGGGCCGACAGCATGATGATCGGTATGCCCGCCGTGGTTTCATCGCCTTTGAGCTGGCTGGCGACTTCGTAGCCGTCCATGCCCGGCATCATGATGTCCAGCAGGATCAGGTCGGGTGGCCGCTGCGCCACCAACTGCAGGGCCTCTTCACCACTGCCGGCGGTCAGGGTCTGGTAGCCCTCGTGTTGCAGCAGGGTTTCCAGCAGCTTGCGCACCTGGGGTTCATCATCAACGATCAACAGCGTTGCGGGTTGGCTGGCCATGGAGAGGACTCATAGGAGAGGGCGGATGGACTGTTGCAGCAAGGTATCGATCACCTGATACAGCTCTTTGTAGCGCAGTGGCTTGATGATGTACGCGTCGCAACCGGCGAGCCGGGTTTTTTCGCGGTCTTCTTTCATCGCCATGGCCGTCAGGGCGATGACCGGGATGTGCGCGGTGAGTGGGTCGCGCTTGAGCAGGGCGGTGGCGGCCAGGCCGTCCATGCCCGGCAGCTGGATGTCCATCAGGATCAGCGCCGGTTGCTGTTCGCGGGCCAGGGTCAGGCCGGTCTCGGCATCGGGCGCCCACAGTACGCTGTGACCCGCATTCACCAGCAACAGGCGCGCCAGGCGCATGTTGGCTTCATTGTCTTCAACGATCAGGATGTTGGCCATTCGGCCTCCAGGGCGCGGTGCAGCGGAAGCCAGACCACAAACCGCGCGCCCTGGCCTTCGCGGCTGGCCACGGCGACGCTGCCGCCATGCAGGTCGGTCAGGCGCTTGACCATTGCCAGCCCCAGGCCCGTGCCTTCGAATTTGCGTGCCAGGCTGCTGTCGATTTGGCTGAACGCCTTGAACAGCTTGTCCATATCGTCTTCGGCAATGCCGATCCCGGTGTCGCTGACGCTCAGCTCAAGGAATTGTCGATGGGGGCTGGCGGGCAACTCAAAGGTGTACACCGGCCAGTCGCCGGGGATCTGCCCGACCTGTTCGCGGGTTACCTGGCGCACGGTCAGGGTCACTGAGCTGCCGTGCTCGCTGAACTTCACGGCGTTGGCCAGCAGGTTGTAGACGATCTGCTTGGTCTTGCGCAGGTCCAGCGCCAGGCAACCGAGGTCCTCGGGGCTTTCCAGCTTCAATTGGATGCGTTGCAGGGCTGCCTTTTCGCGCACGATCAGCAGGCTGTTGGCCAATAATCCCGCCAGTTCCACCGCTTCCAACTCCAGCGCCATCATCCCGGCCTCGACCTTGGACAGGTCGAGGATGTCATTGATCAACGACAGCAGGTGCTGGCCACTGGTGAAGATGTCGCCGATGTATTCGCGCTGGGTCTCGCTCATGTCGCCAACCAGGCCGTCCTTGAGCGCCTCGGAAAAACCGATCACCGCATTCAAGGGGGTGCGCAGCTCGTGGGACATGGTCGCGAGGAACTCGGACTTCATGTGGCTGGCGTGCTCCAGCTCCAGGTTCTTTTCTTCCAGCGCGCGCTCGAAGCCCTTGCGCTCGGCTTCCTCCTGCTTGCGCGCGGTATTGTCGGTGCCGATCAGCAGGTAGCCGATGATGGTGTCATGCCGGTTGCGCAGGGCGGTCACCGAAACCATCGCCGACAGGCGACTGCCGTCCTTGCGGATGTAGGTCAGCTCGTAGATGTCTTCAATGCCCCGGGAGGCCTTGAATACCAATGCCTCGAAACCCGGCGTGATCGGCGTGTCCAGCTCCAGGCTGAGGGCAGCGGCGCGGGTGATCAGTTCGACAGGGTCGGAGATGTCGGCAGGGGTGATGCGGTTGACCACGTCGGCGGCGGCATAGCCGAGCATGCGTTCGGCGCCGACGTTGAAAATCTGGATCACGCCTTTCTCGTCGGTGGCGATGCTGGAGAAGTAGGCGCTGTTGAAAATCGCGTCTTGCAGGGCGCCGGTCTTGAGCAGGGTTTTCTGCCGTTTGAATTCGACGATTTTTTCAGCACGCGACTGCGGTTCGGGTAACGGTGTGTCCATCGCTTGGGCGTTCCGTGACGTTCAGGCCCGCCGTCGTCATTGGGCGAGGGCGCAGAGCATGCTCACAGAAGATCGCTTGGGGGCGATGAGGAGGAGATGAGGTGCTTGGACAATAGCAGAGATTGTGGCGTTTTGATGGCGGGGTGCGGGTTATTTCCCTCCGAACGGATATCTGCGTGCAAATAATCATGTTTTTCGGAGTTACGCTGGATGAAACGTTTCATCTAGCGATAAATGGTCATCGCAAGCGCTTGCGTAAGGAAATGTTTCTACATTAGAGTCGGGCCACGCAATGACAAAAATAATAAAACCAGGAGCTCATTCATGAGCCTTGAACCCTTGCTTGAGATGCAGGGCATCAGCAAAACCTTCAACGGTTTGCGCGTGCTCAAGACTGTCGGCCTGAAGGTCTACCCCGGCGAAATCCACGCCTTGATGGGGGAGAACGGCGCCGGCAAATCGACGTTGATGAAGATCCTCTCCGGCGCCTACCAAGCCGACCCCGGTGGTGAAATCCGCATTGCCGGCCAGCTCATCCCCACCTTCGACCCCGCCACCGCCAAAGCCCTCGGCATTGCCGTGATCTACCAGGAATTGAGCCTGTGCCCGAACCTGAGCGTGGCCGAGAACATCTACCTGGGCCGCGAACTGCGGCGCGGCTGGACCATCGACCGCAAGGGCATGGAAGCCGGTTGCGTCGAAGTGCTGCAGCGCCTGGGTGCGGAGTTCACCCCGGCAACGCGGGTCAGCAGCCTGTCGATCGCCGAGCGCCAACTGGTGGAAATCGCCCGCGCCTTGCATGCCCACGCCAAGATCCTGGTGATGGACGAACCCACCACGCCCTTGTCATCCCGCGAGACCGACCGTTTGTTCGCGTTGATCAAGCAGTTGCGCAGCCAGGGCCTGGCGATCATCTATATCAGCCATCGCATGGCCGAGATCTATGAGTTGTCCGACCGTGTGTCGGTGCTGCGTGACGGCCAATACATCGGCGAACTGACCCGCGAGGCGCTGTCGGCGGAAGTGCTGGTGAAAATGATGGTGGGCCGCGACCTGTCCGGTTTCTACAAGAAGGAACACGCCGCCTATAACCCCGGCAACGTGGTAATGCGCGTGCGCGACATGGCCGATGGCAAGCGCGTACGACACTGCAGTTTCGATTTACATGCCGGTGAAGTGTTGGGCATTGCCGGGCTGGTCGGGGCAGGGCGCACCGAGCTCGCGCGCCTGATCTTTGCCGCCGACCCGCGCACCTCGGGCAGCCTGGAAGTGGTCGGCAAGCACGTCACGCACTTGCGCACGCCGGCAGATGCGATTCGCGCCGGCGTCGTCTACCTCACCGAAGACCGCAAGGCCCAAGGCCTGTTCCTGGACATGAGCGTGGCGGACAACATCAATGTCTGCGCCTGTGTACCGGATGCTTATGCCGGCGGTGTGCTGGATCGCGGGCATGCCGCGCAGCGCGCCACCGACGCGATCAAGTCGCTGTCGATTCGGGTGGCCTCGGGCAAGGTCAATGTGGGTGCCTTGTCCGGTGGCAACCAGCAGAAGGTGCTGTTGGCCCGGCTGCTGGAGGTCAAGCCGCACGTGTTGATCCTCGACGAGCCCACACGCGGCGTCGACATCGGCTCCAAGTCCGAGATCTACCGCATCATCAATCAACTGGCCCAGGCCGGCGTCGGTATCGTGGTGATCTCCAGCGAGCTGCCGGAGATCATCGGCACCTGCGACCGCGTGCTGATCATGCGCGAAGGCCAGTTGGTGGCTGAAGTCGGCGGCGCGTCAGGCCAGGTTATTTCCCAGGAACGCATTATTGACCTCGCCACCGGTGGCGATCAGGTGGTTGCCCATGGCTGAGTTGACTATTGCAACAACAGGTAAGGCTGAGCGCGCACGCGAGTTGATGCGCACGGTGGGCATGCTGCCGGTGCTGATCCTGCTGCTGGTGGGCTTTGCCCTGGCCAGCGAGAACTTCCTGACGGTGCAAAACCTGTCGATCATCACCCAGCAGGCCTCGGTGAACGTGGTGCTGGCGGCCGGGATGACTTTTGTGATCCTCACGGCGGGTATCGACCTGTCGGTGGGCGCGATCCTCGCGGCCTCGGCCGTGGTCGCGCTGCAGGCCTCGATGTCGCCGCAGTTCGGCATGTTCGGGATTGCTGCCGGTATTGGCTTTGGCTTGCTGCTGGGCTTGGTTAATGGTGGGTTGATCGCTTTCATGCGCCTGCCGCCGTTTATTGTCACCCTCGGCGCGCTGACGGCCATGCGTGGTCTGGCGCGGCTATTGGCGGATGACAAAACCGTATTCAACCCGGACCTGCCGTTTGCCTTTATCGGCAATGACTCGGTACTCGGCGTGCCCTGGCTGGTGATCATTGCCGTGGCGGTGGTGGCGCTGTCGTGGTTCATCCTGCGCCGAACAGTGATGGGCGTGCAGATCTACTCGGTGGGCGGCAACCCGGAAGCGGCGCGCTTGTCTGGGATCAAGGTGTGGAAAGTGCTGCTGTTCGTCTATGCCATGTCCGGTGCGCTGGCCGGGTTGGGCGCCGTGATGAGCGCGTCGCGGCTGTTTGCTGCCAATGGCCTGCAACTGGGGCAATCCTACGAGCTGGATGCGATTGCCGCGGTGATCCTTGGCGGCACCAGTTTTACCGGCGGCGTCGGCACCATCGGTGGCACGTTGATTGGTGCGCTGATCATCGCAGTGCTGACCAACGGCCTGGTGCTGTTGGGTGTGTCGGATATCTGGCAATACATCATCAAGGGCATCGTGATCATTGGCGCAGTGGCGCTGGATCGTTATCGCCAGTCCGGTGCGCGGACCTGAGTTCACTCCTACAACAATCACAAGAGAGACCCGCATGAACCTTAAACGCATGTTTCCCGTCATTGCCTTGGCTGCCTTGATGTCCCAAGCCGTCGAAGCCCGTGAGTTGAAGGCCCTCGGCATCAGCATGGGCTCGCTGGGCAACCCGTATTTCGTAACCCTGGCCGACGGCGCCACCGCCCGCGCCAAAGAGTTGAACCCCAGCGTCAAGGTCACCTCGGTGTCGGCCGACTATGACCTGAGCAAGCAGTTTTCGCAGATCGATAACTTCATCTCGTCCAAGGTCGACCTGATCCTGATCAACGCCGTCGACCCCTCTGCCATGGCCTCGGCGATCAAGAAAGCCCGTGACGCCGGCATCGTCGTGGTGGCCGTGGATGTGGACGCCAAGGGCGTCAACGCCACCGTGCAGACCGACAACGTCGAGGCCGGCAAGCTGGCGTGCCAGTACCTGGTGGACAAGCTTTCCGGCAAGGGCAATGTGATCATCCAGAACGGCCCGCAAGTCACCGCCGTGACCGACCGCGTCAAAGGCTGCAAGGCCGCGCTGGCCGCCGCGCCGGATATCAAGGTGCTGTCCGATGACCAGGACGGCAAAGGCTCCCGCGAAGGCGGCTTGAACGTGATGCAGGGCTACCTCACGCGCTTCCCGAAAATCGACGGCCTGTTCGCGATCAACGACCCGCAAGCCATCGGCAGCGACCTGGCGGCCAAGCAGCTTAAGCGCAGCGGCATCATCATCACCTCGGTGGACGGCGCACCGGACATCGAGAACGCGCTGAAAACCGACTCGCAGATCCAGGCATCCTCCAGCCAGGACCCGTGGGCCATGGCGCAGACCGCAGTGAATGTGGGCAATGACATTCTCAACGACAAAGCCCCGGCCGAAGCGGTTACCCTGCTTACGCCAAAATTGATTACCCGTGACAACGTTGCGACGTACAGCGGTTGGTCGAGTAAACATTGATCTAGCCAGAGGAACAGCGTCGTGGTCACCATGGATGACGTGGCAAGCAGGGCGGGGGTGTCGACGTCGACGGTGTCCCACGTGTTGAATGGCACCCGCAAGGTCAGCCCGGCCACGGTGCAAGCGGTGCAGCAAGCGATCCAGGCATTGGGCTACATCCCCAACACCCTGGCGCGCTCGCTGGCCCGTTCGAGCACCAGCACGATTGGCGTGGCGATTTCGGCGCTGTCCAACCATTACTTCAGCGAGACGGTGCACGCGATTGAAACCGAGTGCGCCAAGCACGGCTACATGATGCTGTTTGTCGACACCCACGACGACCCGGTGCAGGAGCTGCGGGTGGTCACGGCGCTGCACCATCGGCGGGTGGACGGAATCTTGCTCGCACCGTCCACCGGCTCCAGCGCGCTGGAGTACCTGCGGGCCAACGAGGTGCCCACGGTGCTGGTGGACCGCATGATGAGCGAGCAATTCGATCAGGTCGGGGTGGAGAACACACAGTCCACCCAGGCCCTGGTCACGCACCTGATTGAACACGGGCACCGGCGCATTGGCTTTATTGCCGGGCGAGCGGGGCTGGGGACTACCGATGAGCGCGTCGCCGGTTACCGTGCAGCATTAGCGGCGGCGGGCCTGGCGTTTGACCCGCAGTTGCTGGTCAACGGTGGCTCCAGCAGTGAGCCGGCACATGCGGCTACGCGGCAGTTGCTGGCCTTGACGGCGCCGCCCACGGCGATCATGGCGGGCAATAACCTGATGACACTTGGCGCCATGCATGCCCTGCGCGATGCGCGGATAGACGTGCCGGCGCAGATGGCGCTGGTGGGGTTTGATGATTTTGACTGGGCGGACTTTTTCGTGCCGCGCCTGACCTTGATCGCGCAGCCGGTCCAGGCCCTTGGCGCCCAGGCCGTGAACCTGCTGTTGCAGCGCATGGCCTTGCCCGGCGCGCCGACCCACAGCGTGCGCCTGGCGCCGAGCCTGCAAGTGCGTAATTCATGTGGCTGTATTGGATTGGAATGACCCACGTATGAGCAACCCCGTATCCCTCGGCATCGACCTCGGCACCTCGGAACTCAAGGCCATCCTCATGGACCTCGACGGTACGGTGTTGGCCCATGCCGGCGTGCGCCTGAATGTATCGCGGCGCCACAGCGGCTGGTCCGAGCAGGCGCCGCAAGACTGGTGGCAGGCGTGCGTGCAGGCGCTGGCCGAATTGCGCGGGCATGAGGCGTTTACCCGCGTGGCCTGTATTGGCCTGTCCGGGCAGATGCACGGCGCAGTATTGTTGGACGCGGATAACCGCGTGTTATACCCGGCCATCTTGTGGGACGACTCCCGTGCCATCGCCGAGGCCGAGCAGTTGGGCGCAGGCTTTGCCGACGTCACCGGCAGCCTGCCCATGGCCGGCCTGACCGCGCCGAAGCTGCTATGGCTGCAACAGCATGAGCCAGAGGTGTTCAAGGCCATCGATTGCGTGCTGTCACCCAAGGACTATCTGCGGTTGTGCCTGAGTGGCGAGCGCATCAGCGAGATGTCCGATGCAGCCGGCACCTTGTGGCTGGATGTGGCCCGGCGTGAATGGTTCGCCCCCCTGTTGCGCGCCACGGGCCTCTCGCCCGCGCAGATGCCCCGGCTGGTCGAAGGCGGTGCCGCAAGTGCCGTGCTGACGGCGCAGGGGTTAGGCTTGTCGCCCTCGGTGGTCATCGCTGGCGGCGGTGGTGATAACCCGGTGGCGGCGGTCGGTATCGGTGCGATCAATGCGGGGGATGGATTTATCACCCTCGGCACCAGCGCGGCCATTGTGGCCATCACCGACCACGCTGCCGGCAACCCGGCGAGTGCGGTGCACAGCTTCTGCCATGCCTTGCCCAACCGCTGGTACACCATGGGCGCCATGCTGGCCGGCGCCAGTTGCCTACGCTGGGTCACGCGGCTCACAGGCACCCTGGACGAGCAGACATTGCTGGACCAGGTGCAGACGCAATTACCGATCGAACAGACCGTGCCGCTCAGTACACCCTTGTTCCTGCCGTACCTGGCCGGTGAACGCACACCCCATAACGACCCGCTGCTGCGCGGTGGCTTCATGGGCCTGGGCCACGACTGCACACCCGCGATGCTCGGTTATGCCGTCATGGAAGGCGTGGGGTTCGGCCTGCTGGACGCATTGCGCGCCGTGCAATCGGCCGGCGCCGACGTGGGCGCGTGCGCTCTCGTGGGCGGTGGTGCGCGCAGCGGGTATTGGGCGCAGTTGCTGGCGAATATCCTGCAACGCGAAATCTTCACCCTGCACGGCAGTGAACTGAGCGCCTGCATTGGCGCCGCGAAGCTCGGGTTTTTAGCGATTGACCAAGGAGAGGCGCTGGTGCAAGCGGGGATGCCAGTGAAGGCGCGGTACCTGCCGGATGCCAGGCAGCAAGCCGTGTTGGAAGCGCGCTACCGCAAATTCCAAGGGCTGCTGGCCGCGGCCAAGGCACTGCACGACTGAGCAACGAGGCTTTACAGGCAGGCTTGCCTGCGATGGCATCTCCACAACGAAACCACGATGCGAAGCGAGCCGCTCTTGATGTTGCTCTTGATCTGCTTTTGATGTGCTTTTGATCTAAAGCGCCCCATCAAACACGCTGGCCGGAATCTGACAGGGATTTGGGGGGTAAACCGGCAGGGATGCCGGTTTAGCCGCCCCGCGCCATGGATGGCGCGTGGCGGCGGCCCCCCAAATACCTGTCGGATTACGGGCACACCGAGCCTAGGCGAGGTGCCGAGTGTTGGGGCAAGAGCCTTTTGCTTACTTTTGGGCTTTTCAAAAGTGAGCCGCTGTAAGAGCGGAACCATAAGCAGCCGTTACCCAAATAACGGATATGTACACCGCACCACCGCCTTCGCAGGCAAGCCAGCTCCCACATTTTTGGATCGTGGGGGGTGACAGTTAGATTGTGGTGGCTGACAGGCCGCTTTCGCAGGCAAGCCAGCTCCCACATTTTGGATCGCGGGGGTGACAGTTAGATTGTGGTGGCTGACAGGCCGCTTTCGCAGGCAAGCCAGCTCCCACATTTTGGATTGCGGGGGTGACAGTTAGATTGTGGCGGCTGTCAGGCCGCTTTCGCAGGCAAGCCAGCTCCCACATTTTTGGATTGCGGGGGTGACAGTTAGATTGTGGCGGCTGTCAGGCCGCCAGCGGGCGTAATTCCAACACCCTACCCAGAACTATCCAGACACCAGTCCACCCAAGACAGTCAACAGCGTCGTATTGCCCTTGAGCACCTGGCCATGCTCAAAACAAATCCACCCCTCATTGAACCCATCCACCATGCGCATACGTGGCATCGGGTTCTGCGCACCTTGCGAACGCAGCAGGGTTTCCCAGCTATCACGCGCGACCACCTCGGCGCGAACGTCGCGGCCCAGCAATTGCGCCAGGGTAAACGCGATATCGTTCGGGCTCACCCATTGGCCCTCAAGCTCCACCACACGGTGACCGGCCCAATCCTGTTGCAATAACTGCGCAGCCACCGTGCCGATATCCGCCGTGGCGACCATGGGCACAGCCTTGTCCAGCGGTTGCAGGAAGCTGTGGATCACCCCGTTTTCACGGGCGGTTGTCACGTCGTACAGCGCGTTCTCCATGAACCAGGCCGGGCGCAGGAAGGTCACGGGGATGTCGAGGGCGCCCAGGGCGTGTTCCATCAAGGTCCGCTGGGTCAGCAGGTTGAGCGGCTCGGCCTGGGCACCGATGGTCGACAGGCACAGCACCTTCTGCGGCGCGGCGGCCTGCAGGGCCTGGGTGACCGCACTGATCACAGCGCGGGCTTCGGGAAAGCCGGGCTGCGGGTCGAAGCCGGGTGGCGGCAAGATGAATACCCCGGTCGCACCCTTGAACGCGGCGGTCAGCGCCTGGGCGTCTTCCATGTGGGCGAATACCACTTCGCAACCCTGGTCAGCCCAGTAGGCCGCCTTGCCCGCATCGCGCACCACGGCGCGAACGGGCTGGCCTGCCTTGATCAGATTGTGCGCCAGGGCGCCGCCGACTTTGCCTGTGATTCCGGTAATGACATACATGAGCTGCTCACCTGTTGGTCCAAAGAGTGGAGCCAGGATAAAGACCGCCCAGTGATGACAGAATACCTATTCAGGCATTGCGCTGATGACTCGAAATCACGAATCCCCCAGGGGCGGCAAACGCCGTTTCACCGGGGTTTTCTTGACGATGGCCGTGTTGGTTTCGGCATAGGCGTTCAGTTTATCGAGCAGGCTGTCCAGGTGATCCATGGTGCGCACATGCAGGCGCGCGATAAAGCAGTCGTCACCGGTGACCTTGTCGCACTCAGTGAATTCCGGGATCGCCTGGATCTGCCGCTCCACCTCATGCAATTTGCCGGGCAATGGGCGGATGCGCACAATGGCCTGGAGCAGATAGCCGAAATGCTTGGGGTCGATGTCGACGGTGTAATGGGTCAACACGCCGCGCTCTTCAAGGCGGCGCAGGCGTTCGCCGACACTGGGTGAGGACAGCCCGGTAATCCCGGCCAAGGCCTTCAGGGACAGGCGCGAGTCGTCCATCAAAGCCGCGATCAGTTGCTGGTCGATGGTGTCAATCATGGTGTTCACCTAATAAGTAAAGGCAACCCTGGCCTTTGGCCTTTTTTAGTCGCTGGAGCCGGTCCCAAGCAGATTGCCATAATTGAGCCTCACTTGAGGAGCCTCATACATGGACACATCCATCCGTCGCGGGTCGTGGGAAATGATCGCCGCTATGCTGATCTCAGGCACCATTGGCTGGTTTGTACTGGTGTCAGGCGTGTCGGTGATCGAAGTGGTGTTCTGGCGCTGCGTGATCGGCGGGCTGACGCTGTTGCTGGTCTGCGCGTTGCTCGGTTACCTGCGCCTGGACCTGCTCAGTTGGGTCAAGCTTGGCCTGGCGATGCTCAGTGGCGTGGCGATTGTCGGCAACTGGTTGCTGCTGTTCGAATCCTATTCGCGCGCATCTATTGCTATCAGCACGGCGGTGTACAACGTGCAGCCGTTCATGCTGGTGATGCTGGCGGCGGTGTTCCTGGGTGAAAAGATCACCGTGCAGAAACTGGCGTGGCTGAGCGTGGCGTTCCTGGGAATGTTGGCGATTGTGACTGCCCACGGCGATCAACAGACCGGCGACGATTACCTCACAGGCATCGCGTTGGCGTTGGGCGCAGCCTTCCTGTATGCGATTGCGGCGCTGATCATCAAGCGTCTGAAAGCAGTGCCGCCACATTTGATGGCGTTGATCCAGGTGACCACCGGCGCACTGTTACTGGCGCCGCTGGTGCCGTGGAATAGCCTGCCGGTCACGACCAATGCCTGGGCGGCACTGGTGACGCTCGGCGTGGTGCATACCGGCCTGATGTATGTCTTGCTGTACGGCGCGATCCAGAAGTTGCCGACAGCCCTGACCGGCGCGCTGTCGTTTATCTACCCGATTGCGGCGATCTTCGTCGATTGGATCGCCTTCGGGCATCGCCTGGGCTGGCTGCAATGGCTGGGGGTGGTGGCGATCCTGCTGGCGGCCGCCGGGTTGCAGCGGGGCTGGTGGTGGCCCCGCTCCCAGCGTGTCAGTGCGTACCCTGGAAAATGATGTTTTCCGGGTTGAAATGCTCCACCACGCTGCCCGGCTGCGGCAGGCCGAGGATATGCCCCTTGATTTTGCCCACCACGTGCATCTCGCAGGGTTTGCAGTCGAACTTCAGGGTCAGCACTTCATCGCCGTGGATCAACTGCATCGGCGCGACCTTGGTCTTCACGCCCGTGACCCCCTTGGCCTGTTTAGGGCACAGGTTGAACGAGAAGCGCAGGCAGTGCTTGGTGATCATCACCGGGACTTCGCCGGTTTCTTCGTGGGCTTCGAAGGCAGCGTCGATCAGCTTCACCCCGTGGCGATGGTAGAAGTCGCGGGCTTTCTGGTTGTAGACGTTGGCCAGGAACGACAGGTGCGCGTCCGGGTAGACCGGCGGCGGCGAGGTCTCGGCCTTGCGGCCACCGCGTGGGTGAGCGGCGACGCGGGCAGCGGTCAGCGCCTCGATCACTTCGCGGCGCAGGGCCTTGAGCTGTGAGTTGGGGATGAAGAACGCCTGTGGCGCATCCAGCTGGATATTGGTCGCGTGGTACTCGGTGGTGCCCAGTTGGCCGAGCAGGTCGCGCAGGGTGTCCAGCGCCTGTTCCGGCTTGTTGGCCACGCCGAACGGGCCGGGCAGGGTGATGCTGGCGCTGATGCCTTCTTCGCTGGTGGCGGTGACGTCCAACTGCGCTTCGCGCAGACGTGCTTTCCAGGTCAGGCCGATACGGCGCTCGGATGAGGTCTTGAGCAGCGCCTGTTGCCAGTTGTGGTCCAGGTTACGGTTCAGCGGGTGGTTCGGGCGCAGTTGATGCAAGCCCGCCGGCATTTCATTCGGCTCGACGCGGTAGCGGTAGCGCTTCTCGCCGTCTTCCTCGAACTCGCCTTTAGGCTCGGCGATATTGGCGCGGAAACCCACCACTTCACGCTTGACCAGCACGTTGAGGCCATCGCCGTTGGACAGCGGCTCATGGGTGACCACCTGCAGGTCGCGCTTGCCGGCTTTTTCCACCACACCCACCGGCAGGCCGGTGAAGGTCGGGGTGTCGAAGGCGCCGATGTCGACCTTGCGGTCAGTCACGAAATAATCGGTGCTGCCACGATGGAAGGTCTTTTCCGGGTCGGGCAGGAAGAAGTGCGCGGTGCGGCCGCTGGAAGCGCGGGCCAGGTCCGGGCGGTCTTCAAGGATCTCGTCGAGGCGCTGGCGGTAATAGGCGGTGATGTTCTTCACATAGCCCATGTCCTTGTAGCGGCCTTCGATCTTGAACGAACGCACCCCGGCTTCGACCAGCGCGCGAATGTTGGCGCTCTGGTTGTTGTCTTTCATCGACAGCAGGTGCTTCTCAAAGGCCACGACGCGACCTTGATCGTCTTTGAGCGTGTACGGCAGGCGGCAGGCCTGGGAGCAGTCGCCACGGTTGGCGCTGCGGCCGTTCTGCGCGTGGGAGATGTTGCACTGCCCCGAGAACGCCACGCACAGGGCGCCGTGGATGAAGAATTCGATGGCGGCATCGGTTTCGTCGGCGATGGCACGGATCTCTTGCAGGTTCAGCTCACGGGCCAATACCAACTGCGAGAAACCGGCCTGGTCGAGAAACTTGGCGCGGCCCAGGGTACGAATGTCGGTCTGGGTGCTGGCGTGCAGCTCGATGGGCGGGATATCCAGTTCCATCACGCCCAGGTCCTGCACGATCAACGCGTCGACGCCGGCATCGTAGAGCTGATGGATCAGCTTGCGCGCGGGTTCCAGTTCGTTGTCATGCAAGATGGTGTTGATCGTGGTGAACACGCGCGCGTGGTAACGGCGGGCGAATTCCACCAGTTGAGCGATGTCGCTCACATCGTTGCAGGCGTTATGGCGCGCGCCGAAGCTCGGGCCGCCGATGTACACGGCGTCGGCGCCATGCAGGATAGCCTCGCGCGCGATGGCGACATCGCGGGCAGGGCTGAGCAATTCCAGGTGATGCTTGGGCAAGGACATAGTTTTTTTAGTCAGGCTTGTCACGGTTGAGGCGCGCATTGTAGCTGTGAAATGCCTGACCGGCACCCACTCAGGCCTGAGCGGCCATCGCGGTGACTTCCACGCGCATGCCATCGACCGCCAACGCCGCCACGCCAACTGCCGCGCGCACGGGCCAGGGCTTGGCGAAGAAGCGTTTGTAGACCTCGTTAAAGGCAGCGCGGTCGGCCATGTCGGTCAGATAAATGGTCAGGTGCATCACCCGGTCCATGGAGCTGCCGGCCTTTTCCAGGGCGACTTTCAGGGCTTGCAGGGTGCATTCGCTTTGCAGGGTGATGTCGCCCAGTTCCAGGCTGCCATCGGCGCGGGTCGGAATCTGGGTGGACACCAGGATGCCGTTGAAGCCGATCACGTCCGAAGAGATCGAGTCGGCATCGGGGTCCGGGGTGTAGTGCAGGTCGTGGTTTGCCATGGGCGCCTCTCGTTGGCAGGTTCACAAAGGCGCCCATGGTCCCCGAAAAATACCGCAGGGGCAAACTACGCCCAGCGGCGGAACAGCACGCTGGCATTCACGCCGCCAAAGCCGAAGCCGTTGGACAGCGCGTATTCAATCGGCATCGGCCGGGCTGCACCGCGCAGCAGGTCCAGGCCATCCGCAAGCGCGTCGGGGACTTCCAGGTTGAGGGTGACCGGGGCGACCTGATCGCGCAGGGCGAGTACGGTGAAGATGGCTTCGATACCGCCCGCAGCGCCCAACAGGTGACCGGTGGCGGATTTGGTCGAGCTGATCGCCGGGCTGCCGTTAGCGCCAAATACCGTCCTGATCGCCGCCAGTTCGCCTTTATCGCCCACTGGTGTGGAAGTAGCGTGAGCGTTCAAGTACTGCACCTGGGCCGCCTCGATTCCTGCCTGGCGCAAGGCTTGCTGCATGGCACGTCGTGCGCCGTCGCCGTCTTCCGGGCCGGCGGTCATGTGATAGGCGTCGGCGCTGGTGCCGTAACCCACCAATTCGGCAATCGGCTGTGCGCCGCGCGCCAGGGCGTGCTCCAGGTCTTCGATCACCAGGATGCCGGCGCCTTCGCCCATGACAAACCCGTCACGTGCCTGGTCGAATGGCCGCGAAGCTTGCGCCGGGCGGTCATTGAAGTCACTGGACAACGCCCGCGCCGCCGCAAACCCGGCCAGGCTGACGCGATGGATCGCCGCTTCGGCGCCCCCACACACCGCCACATCGACTTCACCTGCCCGAATCATCCGTGCCGCGTCACCAATCGCCTGCACGCCTGCCGCACACGCGGTCACCGGCGCGCCCAGCGGCCCCTTCAAACCGTAGTTGATCGACACATGCCCGGCGGCCATGTTGCTCAGGAAGGAGGGGATGGTGAACGGTGACAACCGCCGCGGGCCCTTGCTGTCGGTGGTGCGCACCGCATCGGCAATTGCCGGGAAGCCGCCGACGCCCGAGGCGATGATGGTTGCGGTGCGTTCCTGCGCTTCGGCGGTAACGGGTGCCCAGCCGGCCTGTTTCAAGGCTTCATCTGCCGCCGCCAGGGCGAACAGGATGAAGCGGTCCATCTTGCGCTGCTCCTTGGCCGCCAACAGCCGGTCGGGATCGAACCCGGCTTGCGGATCCTGCTGCACGCTTTGCACCTGGCCGCCGATGCTCACGGCCAGGTCTCCGATCAGTTCTTCCGGCAGGCGACGAATGCCCGACTGCCCGGCCAGCAGGCGTTGCCAGGTTGACTCCACGTCAGCGCCGAGCGGCGTCAGCGCGCCCATGCCTGTCACAACGATGCGTTTACTCATGATCAATCGACTCCGGTTGCGTTGAGGGAACAGACCCTATGGACGTCACTATCATCATGAAAGTAACATGGCATCACGTAAATAGGCACCGGCCCAAGGAAACGCCCATGCAACGCAAGTCCCTCACCCGCGACGAATGCCCCATCGCCCGCAGCCTCGACCGGGTAGGGGAGTGGTGGAGCATCCTGATCATGCGCGACGCGCTGCAGGGCCTGCGCCGCTTCGATGAGTTTTCCCGCAGCCTGGGCATCGCGCCCAATATGCTCACACGCCGCCTGAACGCGTTGGTGGAGGCCGGCATGCTGGAGCGCCAGGCCTACAGTGAGCGGCCACCGCGCTATGAATATGTGCCGACGGCAAAGGGCGAGGATTTCCGCATGGTGCTGATGTCGCTGGTGGCCTGGGGCAACCGGCATTACGCCGAGGAGGGCACCAGTGTGGAGTTGGTAGAGCGTGCGACAGGCACGCCCGTGCAGCCGATGTTGGCGCGTGCCGACGGCCAGCAAGTACCGCTTGATCAGTGCGTGTTGCAGGCCGGCCCGGCGGCGAGTGCCGGCATGCGCGAACGCCTGGCGTTGCTTGATGCAAAGCGCTGATCACGCAAGTATTTGACGCCAGAAAATAATCCTGAGGCGGCGCGTAAAGTCGCGTATTTCCCAGCCGATAGCGAGGTGAGACACAGGGTTCTCCGCACGGCTGAGGGTACGTCCATGTTCAACACAGCACTCAAGACAGCACTGTCGGCCAGGACGGCCGAAGTCACCGAGTACAAAGGACTGATCGCCGCACTCGAACGCTCCATGGCCGTGGTCGAATTCGACCTGAACGGCAAGGTATTGCGGGCCAACGACAACTTCCTCAAGACCCTGGGTTACAACGCCAGTCAATTGGCCGGTAAATCCCACCGCGATTTTTGCCCGTCGGCGCTGACCGGCAGCCCGGCCTACAGCCAGTTCTGGAGTGATTTGAAGGCCGGCAAGTTTGTGTCCGGCACCTTCAAGCGCGTAGACAGCAACGGCAATACGATCTGGCTGGAGGCCAGTTATAACCCGGTGCTGGATGAGCGCGGCCAGGTATTGAAGGTGGTCAAATACGCGCTGGACGTGACCAGCAAGGTCGAGCAGGAGGCCGCCACCCGCAGCAAACTCACGGCCGTGGACCGGGCGATGGCGGTGATTGAGTTCGATTTGAGCGGCCAGGTACTCGACGCCAACGCGAACTTCCTCAACGTGATGGGCTACAGCCTGGCGGAAATCAAAGGCAAACAGCACCGCCTGTTTTGCGAGCCGGCGCTGATCAACAGCCATGAATACGCCGACTTCTGGCGGCGTTTGAACAACGGCGAATTCTTCACGGGCCAATTCAAGCGCCTGGGCAAGCATGGGCATGTGGTGTGGCTGGAGGCGAGCTACAACCCGGTGTATGACGGCGAAGGCAAGCTGGTCAAGATCGTCAAATTCGCCAGCGACATCACCGAGCGCGTGGAAAAGTTCGAAGAGGATTCCCGTGGTGCGTCGCGGGCCTACCATATCTCCTCTGAAACCGAGCGTTTTGCCGAACATGGCACCCAGGTGATCCAGGAAACTGCCAGCGAAATGCGCCGCATCGCCGACAACATCGGCGCTTCTGCACGGCTGGTGGGGCAACTGGGCGATCGTTCCGAGCAGATCACCGCCATCGTCAACACCATTCGCGGGATCGCCGACCAGACCAACCTGTTGGCGCTCAATGCGGCGATCGAGGCAGCGCGCGCGGGGGATCAAGGGCGGGGCTTTGCGGTGGTGGCCGATGAGGTCCGGCAACTGGCCGGGCGCACCAGCCGCTCGACGGCGGAAATTGCCGAGATGATCGGCATGATCCTCTCGGAAACCCGTGACGCGGTGACCAGCATGAACGCCACCCAGGAAGGCGCGCAACGCGGCGTCAGCCTGGCTGATCAGGCCGGTTCGGTGATCCTGCAGATTCGCACCAGCACCAGTGACGCGGTGGAGGCAGTGAGCATGTTTGCGTCGAAGCTGGATGAGTCGGAAGTCATTCCCAAGACCGCAGTGGGTTGGGTGGGCTGATGTAGCCCAGTGGTGAGGGAGCTTGCCCCCTCACCACAAAGGCCACTTACAGCAGGGTAAACGGATAGTCGACGATCAACCGCAGCTCATTGAGATCACCATCGCGCTGGTCGGCGTTTGAGGCCACGATCGCATCACGCAGGCGCAACGACAGGTTTTTCGCCGGACCGCTCTGGATCACGTACTTGGCTTCCACATCCGTCTCGTGGTGGGCGCCATCGGCACCGTAGTCGCCTACGTAGGCGCTGTGGCTCGGGGTGTGGGTGCCATTGATGTCCGAACCGTTGATGTAGCGCGCCATGAAACTCAGCCCCGGCACGCCATAACTGGCCACGTTGAGGTCATAACGGATACCCCACGACTGCTCGCCCGGGCCGTTGAAGTCGCCCCATTGCACCGAGTTGGCCAGGTACACCGAATCACCGCCTTCGCCCGCACCGTTGTTGCCAGTGCCGATGTAGTCGAACGGCGTGTCGCCATGCACTTTCTGGAACGACAGCGTCAGCGTGTGCGCTTGCAGGAACGAGTAGGCTGCCGCCACCGAGTAGGTGGTGTTATTGATCGCCCCGGCCTTGGCGCTGCCCGTGTCGAGGGTACGGTACAGGTTGCCGTCCAGCGCCAGGGACTGGTCATGCGCCAGCGCAATCACGTAGTTGAGGTTGGTGTAGTACTGGCGCCAGATGTCTTCCAGCTCGCCGGCATACAGCGTGGCGCTCAGGGACGGGGTAAAGGTGTATTTGCCGCCGACAAAGCTTGCGCTGTTGGCGGCGATGTTGGCGTAGGTCGCATAGATATCGTGGTCATGGTTGCTGGTCATGCCGCTGTTGGTGCTGGTGAAGTGCCCGGCTTCCAGGTCCAGGCCGGCGATTTCGCTGCTGGTCAGGTCGAAACCGGTGGCGGTCTGCGGCAACAGGCGCGTGCCACCGGTGGCGAAGACGGGCGCGGTGGGCTGCATGTCACCGAATTTGAGTTGGGTCTTGGACACTTTGATTTTCACGGCGGCGCCGACCGAGCCGTAGGCGTCTTCGGGATCGCCGTGCCGGTCGGTCGGCAGGTTGCCGGTGCCCGCGTATTCATGGGTGGCATCCAGTTTCAGCCCGCCGTAGGCATAGGCATCCACCCCGAAACCAATGGTGCCTTGGGTAAAGCCCGAGGCGTAGTTGAGCATTGCGCCTTGGGTCCAGTCGCGGTTGTCAGCCCGACCGCCTTCACGGTTGCGGTTCATGTAGTAGTTGCGCAGCAGCCCGGTGATGCTGCTGCCCTCGATAAACCCCTTGGCATCTGCCTGGTCGCTGACGGACTCTGCAAAGGCCATTTGGCTGATACCGGCACACACCGCCAGTGCTAACAGGCTCGACTGTTTAATCATGTTGTGACTTCCCCGGAATAATGAACGCGCGCACAGAAACACCGCACTTATTGGATGGTGCATAACGTGGTATGGGCAGATGTTTGCAGGTGAGCTGTTACGGTTTTTTATTGTGTTCGGCATGGTTGCCGAGGTTGATTCTAAGCCCAGTCTGCGCGGCCTGTAGCGGTGTTCCGGATGAAACTCGATTAATTAAACTTCACGGTATTTAACCTGCCGCGGGTGTAGCGTTGGGCCTGTCTTAGCCGCTCTGCTTCGACAAAATCCTTTGGTTGCCGCCGCAGACTCTGCGGCGGATTTTTTTTGCGTGGGCAGTATTTTCAGTGGGCGTCTTAGTTGAACTCACTTATGCTGCGCAACACTGTTGGCTTAACCCGTCGAGACGCCGCATGAGCCTGAAATCCACCCACTTGCCGGCGCTGATCGCGTTCGAATGTGTGGCCCGTCATCTGAATTTCGCGCGGGCGGCAGCCGAGATGGAGGTCACGCCGACGGCCATGTCCAAGACCATCAAGCAGCTTGAAGCGCAATTGGGTGTGCGCCTGTTCAACCGCACCACCCGCAGCGTGGCGCTGACCGAGTCCGGCAGCCAGCTGCTCGACACCCTGGCACCGGCACTGGAGCAGATTCGCTTCTCGGTGCAGCAAGTGCACGACACCGCCAGCCGCCCTTACGGCGCGTTGAAGATCAACAGTTCCTACGTGGCCTATGCCTCGCTGATCGAGCCGCACGTGGCGGCATTCCTCACGCAGTACCCGGATATCACCTTGGATATCGCCCTCGATAATGGCTTGAGCGACATCATTGGCGAAGGTTTCGATGCCGGCATTCGCCTGGGCCAGGCCTTGCAGCGCGACATGATCGCCGTGCCGCTGGGCACGTCGCAGCCGATGGTGGCCGTGGCGGCGCCCGCGTACCTGGCGTGCTCGGCACCGCTGGACACACCCGAAGACCTGCTGGCCCACGACTGCATCCACCAGCGCCTGAGCAGCCGCGGGCCGTACATGGATTGGACGTTTCGCATCGGCAAGGCCACTGTCGCGATCGAGGTGAAGGGGCGCCTGGTGCTGGATGAAATGCGCACCACCTTGTCGGCTGCGCGCCTGGGTTGCGGCGTGGCCCTGGTGTTCCGCCCGTTTGCCCAGGCGGATATCGCCAGCGGTGCACTGGTGGCGTTGCTGGAACATTACGCGGCGCCCGCCGAGACCTTCCACCTGTATTACGCCAACCGTGCGCAAATGCCCGGAAAGCTCCGGGCATTTATCGACTTCTTCCAGACCCGTAACCGTCAGGCCACCGAGTAGCCGCCATCTGCCAGCAAGGCATGGCCGGACACGTAGCTGGCATCTTCCGACCCTAGGAACGCCACCACCGTCGCCATCTCTTCGGCCGTGCCAAACCGGCTGGCCGGTGTGCTGGCGGCGAAAGCGTGCTGGGCATCCACCGACGGCCAGATCCCGCGATGGTGGAACGGCGTCTCGATCAGGCCCGGGCACAGCGCGTTGACCCGCACGCCCCGCTTGAACCATTCGATGGACGCGGTCTTGGTCATACCGACAATGGCGTGCTTGGTGCCGATATACAGCGCGGCATTCTCGAAACCGATCACGCCACCCATGGACGCGTTATTGATGATGCTGCCAAAACCCTGTTCGAGCATGACCTTGGCTTGGTACTTCATGCAGTTGAAAACCCCGCGCACATTCGGCTCGAACACCAGGTCGAAGCGTGCATTGTCCTGTTCGACCAGCGGCGCGAACACGCCTTCGGTGCCGGCATTGTTGAAGGCGATGTCCAGCTTGCCATAGGTGTCCACGGCAAATGTGACCATGGCGATGATGTCGGCTTCGCGGGTCACGTCGACGACGATGGAGGACGCGGTGCCGCCATTGGCAGTGATCTCGGCAACCACGTCGTCCAGCTCGCTCTGCCGGCGGGCAGCAGCCACGATCTTCGCGCCGCGCTGGGCCAGGACGACAGCGGCCGCGCGACCAATGCCGGAACTGGCGCCGGTGATCAGCGCGACTTTGCCTTCGAGTTGACGGGAGTTGGAAAGGGTCATGGGAAGCTCCGTTTGTGTGCTGCGCAAGGCGGTGTGCTTGCGCTTTGGAGCACAGGTTACATCGCGTGATTACCCCTGATAATCCACGCAAATACACACGAGTTATGTGCTATGGGTTCACAGTGCTCAACGACACATAATGGCTGGAGGAGGAGGGCAGTGATAGTTTCAACGTGATGTTCCCGTGGCTGCCGGGAGGCTTGAATGACGTTGTCGACAAGGTGGTTCCAGCGCTGCAGGCACGCGGGATTTTCCGTCGCAAGTATGAGGGTACGACCTTGCGCGAGAACCTGGGGTTGGCTCGGCCGGTGAATCGGTTTTTTACCGGAGCGGGAAAGGAGGGGTGTTGCACCCCTCGTCCCGGCTTGCGTATTACTCTTTGACGTCCATGAACTCTTCAGCCCAGGCCACGTAGTTTTCAGGCAAGGTATAGGTGTGCGTCAACTCGGTAGCACTGAGGTTATCGGTGCTGTGGGTCAACTGGCGCTGGGCACGCAGGCTGTCGTAGGTCGCCTTGATCGCGGCAAAGTAGGCACCATGGCCGGCAACCACCACACGCACACCGAGGCTGGCCAGACGCTTGGCGTCATTGAGCTTGGGATTGCCATACGTCACCAGCATCAGCGGCACGGTCAGGTTCTCGGCGATCTTCTCCAGATGCTCGAAATCCGCCACACCCACCATGCAAATCCCATCGGCACCGGCTTTCTGATACGCCAGGGTGCGCTCGATCACAGCCTCGGTCGGCAACACACCAGCGTTGGTGCGGGCAATGATCGACAACTCTGGATCAACACGGGCTTCCAGCGCCGCGCGGACCTTGCCGATGCCTTCTTCAATGGAAATCAGGTCGGTGGACTTGCGCCCGAATTGCGCCGGCAGCAACGTGTCTTCAATGGTCAACGCGGCCACACCGGCACGCTCAAGCTCTTCGACAGTGCGCATCACGTTCAGCGCGTTACCGTAGCCATGGTCGGCATCGGCGATGAACGGCAACTGGGCAACACGGCCAATACGGGTGGCTTGCTCAACGAACTCACTCAGGGTGATCAACGCGAAATCGGGCGCGGCCAGTACCTGCAACGAAGCAACGGAGCCACCGAGGATGCCGACTTCGAAACCCAGGTCAGCGGCAATACGCGCGGACATCGGGTCAAAGACGGACGCGGTTTCAACGCAGGTTGGGGTAGCAAGCAATTCACGGAATTTGCGGCGCAGGGCTGAGTGAGAAATCTTTGGCATGGGCTTTCCTGATTCTGGTCATCGTCTTGTGACGATCAATGTCTATTCGTGGTGGGGCGAGATTAACATGCAGAAGAGCGGGGGATGATGACGTTTCAGCATTAGGGTTATGGAGAGGCGGGAATGGCTCCAGAGCAAAAATGGGGTTAGCATTCCGCCTCACTCGGCTTAAACAGCCTGTTTTTCAGATCAGGGTCGTATCGTGGAAAAGCTAAAACGCCTTCAAAGTGGAATCGAAGGGCTAGACGCTCTGCTCAAGGGTGGGCTGGTAGCAGGCGCTTCATACATCATCCAAGGGCGCCCAGGGTCTGGAAAAACGATCCTTGCCAACCAGCTTGGGTTCCATCATGCGAACAATGGAGGAAGGGTTCTGGTCGCCACGCTGCTGGCCGAATCACACGACCGACTCTTTCAATTCCTTTCGACTCTGAGCTTCTTCGACGCTTCCAAGGTTGGCGCCGAAATCCAATTTGTCAGTGCGTTTGACACGTTGGAAAACGACGGACTGGACGAGGTGGTGAAACTGCTGCGGCGCGAGATAAGCCGTCAAAAAGCCACAGTGATGGTAGTAGACGGCTTGCTCAATGCGCGCTCCAAAGCAGATTCGCACATCGATACCAAGAAATTCATTTCCGAGTTGCAAGGGCACGCCGCTTTCGCAGGCTGCACAGTGCTGTTTCTCACCAGTTCCCGTCTGGACGACGGCAGCCCTGAGCACACCATGGTTGATGGGGTGATTGAGATGGGCGAGGAGCTGTTCGGCACTCGGTCAGTGCGTCGAATTCAGCTTCGTAAAACTCGCGGCAGCTCAGCAATGACCGGTCTTCACGAGTGTGAAATTACCGAAAATGGCTTGGTGGTTTACCCGCGACTCGAAAGTCTCTACAGCCACCCGTCGTCTCCCGACAGCGCCGACATGACCCGTATCGCCAGTGGGATTGAATCACTGGACGACATCCTGGGCGGGGGTCTGCACAGTTCCAGCGTGACTCTGGTAATCGGCCCCTCCGGTATTGGTAAAACCACCCTTGGCCTCAAATTTCTGGCTGAGTCGACCGTGGAAGCGCCTGGCCTGCATTTTGGCTTCTACGAAAGCCCGGAACGGTTGCGACTCAAAGGCCAATCACTCGGTATCGATATAAAGGGCATGGAAGGCAGCGGCGCCTTGAGCATTGCCTGGCAGCCTACTACTGAGGGGTTGCTGGATGGGTTGGGCACACGACTACTGAGTCTCGTAGAAGAGAAGGGCATCAAGCGCGTGTTTCTCGATAGCCTTAGCGGTATGACGCGAGTCTCGACGAATCCCGCACGGATTACTGACTTCTTCAGTGCACTGATGAACGAGCTGCGATCCAGGGGCGTTACGGTATTTGCCTCCTGGGAAATGCGCGATCTATTTGGTTCCGAGGTCAGCGCACCAAACTCTGACCTGTCTAGCATCGTCGACAACCTGATGCTGATGCGGTTTTCTGAGAATCACTCTGAACTAAGCCGGACGCTATCCATTCTTAAGGTAAGAGACAGCTCTTACGATCCCTCACGATTTGAGGTCATCATCCGTGATCATGATGTTTTCCTGAAAAAGGCTTCAAGACATGAACCATCGGTCCCCGCTGAGTCATCGCCCGGTTCAATTTCTTAAGCTTTTGTGTGGGTTGAATTAACATGACCACCATCCTGGTCGTCGACGACGAGTATTTGATCGCTGACATCCTTAGCTTCGCGCTGGAGGATGAGGGGTACATGGTCGTAACGGCGAGCAATGGTCGAAAAGGACTCGAGGTTCTCGAGAGAGAACGGCCTGCTTTGATCATTACCGACTATATGATGCCGGTCATGAGCGGCGAGGAATTCGCCACCGCCATTCGAGCGCTGCCTTCGGCAAATAAATTGCCGATCATCTTGATAAGCGGTGCTCAGGCGCATATCGGAATAGAGAGATCGGATCTTTTTGATGCTGTATTGGCCAAACCCTTCAACATCGACTTGATCATCGCCGAAGTCAAAAAGCTCTTGGCAGATGATTAGTCAGCTGCTGGAGCAGGGTCAGCTTTTGCTGCGCCGGCAACGCTCCGAGCAGTAGCGCACTTCATCCCAGCAGCGTGCCCATTTCTTCCTCCACGTGAAGGGAAGTCCACAGGTCACGCAGGTTTTTACTGGAAGCTCACTCTTTTTCACAGATATAACTACCGGCTGGGTCGATCACTCAATCACGTCGACAAGAAGAGGCGTGGTTATCATTATCCTGATCACTGTGTGACAAATGAATATTCCGTTTTTTGTTTCCCTGGATGGGCCCAAAGGCACCGGCAAAACTACGCTGTTGGAGGCTGTAACGGCAACGCTGAGGGCGCACAACAAGAAAGTCATCCGACTTTGCGAGAGAAAAAGCGATCCCTACAGAAGGGAAACCATGGCCCTGGTTAACGAACTTGCCAGAAATCCCTCGCGGGATCTGGAATGGGCTGTGTGCGAGCGTTTTGCCGAGAGTCGCAGCTGGATATCCCGGAACGTACTGACTCAGCAGCCGTTGGACAGCGTTATCCTGATTGATCGCTGGTATCCGTCCGATGCTGCGTTTCGACACACCATCTCGTTTGCAGAGATTCTCCAGTTGAACCGGGAGCGGGACGTGCGAGTGCCGGATGTGCATGTCGGCGTTGTCACCGCGCCGGATATTTCGTGGGCAAGGGCAGTTGCACGGTCGCGAGGATTGGGCGGTACGGTAATCCAGAAGTATGCAGAGCATGTTGCATGCACAGAGATGTTCGAGCAGGCCGTTGCGGAGCATGGCTGGGTGATGTGCCGGAATGAAGGTGCGATCGAAGACGCAGTGAAGCAGGTGGTTGCTGAGATCTACAAAGTCGCTGGGTGACACGTATAGCGTAATACATCATTGAACAAGTGGGCGATGTCAGATGTTCATAAGCGGCTCATGAGCCTGAAATTACTGGCTAACCGCTCTAGAAATTAACGCGCCTGTTCATCGATCGCTGTTCATAACGGCTCAAGCGATTCGCGAGCTAGGCCAAGGATGTGGGAGATAAATCGAGCTCTGAAGTAAGTAGAGTGAGGAATGAAGGACAAAGTACACGTTGCGCAGACCTCCATAGTAGGCTGATGAGCTTTCCTAAAAATCGAGCGATTCGGCCGTGCATCTGCGCGGCAGCGCCCAGGTCTTATACATAGAACGTTGCAATCAGACGTCATCTATTGGCTCGATGTAGTTCTGATACAGCTTGAGCAGCAGATGAATGAAGAGAGCTCCGAAAACGACATACTCGAAAATATCAGATCGAATCAGGTAGCAAATAACATCGCTGCACATCGTAAATCCCCTTACGTCTAACGTACAATCAATAAATTTGATTGCGCATACTTATCGCATCATTAGGATAAGCGAGATACTTTCTCTAGTAGATGCAGCTTAAAAAATTATCAATATTTACTTTTGAGAACTTATCAATGTGAAGTGGCAGTTTTTTAGCCGAGTGCTTTATTAGTTGCAATTTTGTGACTCTTTAACCAAAGTTGCACTGAACACCTTTTCATTTTGCGAGGCAAATGCGGCAACTCCTTTTATTATTGCTTTGGATTCCAAGCGGCCTGTGATCAGTTCCTTATCAATTGTGTCTAGATCAAATTTATCGCCATCTGGAGCGTAAGCGAGTAAACATAATGTTGACAAGTCAATATCTTTACCAGATAGATTGGCAATGGTAACTAAAAAGATTTTGGTATATGCCGACTCACTCCCTATTGATATGGACCCTCTGGATTGCTCCGTCGCATATATAACGACTTCATTAAGGTTGGCTCCAATCGAACCAAGGCAAATATTCGATATACCCATAAATGCTATTGGGATTATTTTTTTCATAAGCACACCATTTTGAATGAATGATTAGTATCCAGGCTTTGATCCTGGGTTAGAGCTATCCGTTGCATTCGGTTTTGCAAATTCTGTAGTTTGGGTTGTTTTTATCATAATGGCTGCCCAATTGTTAATTCATTAGATTTTGCTGTTGGTGAGACAGAACTGAATCTGTGCGCTGTCAATTTTTAGGTTGATCTTTTACTTAATTTTTTTTGCGCTTCAGATGTGCGGATTATTTGCATTTTTCAAAAATTTATACCTCTATAAGTTCTCGCATAAAATTAATGCTTTAGTTTTTTGCTTGTTTTTCGATGTCAATTATTCTTATCGCCGTCAACCTCTGGACTGTGAGCTGTTTACTAGCTGTCAAACGTCTATGAGGAGTGTATTTTAAGGCTGTAAACACATTTGTTGTATTGTAGATCTTTGTGATATCTCGCAGCATTGATCTAATGCATCCATGTTCAACTCCTTACGCACATGACCAAATACTTTTCCATGCTGTCATAAAATTATAAATTTGGTCAGCCGGTTAGAGGTCTATTAGAAATCACTATTTCGACGAGGTTTGGCATTGCGGATCTTATGCCTTTTTCGACTGCTGTCATGATATCCTGAGCCTCTGTTACTCGCTGCGCAGGTAAACCGTAACAAGCGGCCAATGCCATGAAATCAATAGTGGGATCAGTTATGTCCATGCCAATGAAACGGTTTGTTCTGGCGCTGCGGAAGTGAGCTTGCGCACGAGTATAGTTTTTTAATATGTTGTATTCGCAATTGTTCATCACCACAAATGTTACTGGCAAACGTTTATGAACGGCAGTCCACAAGGCTTGCGGGGAATACATTGCTGAGCCGTCGCCTACTAGGCACACTACGGGAGTTCCTCTTAGCCCTAGGGAGGTACCAACTGCCGCGGGCATACCCCAGCCTAGAATCGCACTGCGTGTAAAAAGATATTGGCAAGTAGATGGTGAGTCCAAGCATGCCCTCACATGCGCAATGGTAGCTGGTGCCTCGTCAATAATTGGGATGGACGGCCCAATTGCCCGCAGCGTCTCTCTTGCAGCGACGAAAGGTGTTGTCACAAGTGCATCTATTTCCTTGTTCGCACGAGTATTGATTTCTACACGACGTGCTTCGCGCGCTTCTATCGCCTGGGTGTATAAAGTGGCTATCTTATTTTTATGACGCAGGTATTTGAGCCGAACTAATGGTAGCAGAGCTTGAAGTGACTGCCGCAGCTCTCCTACTACGCCAAGGGCAACTTCATGAACCCGGCCAAGTTGATTTCCGTCAAGGGTCAATTGATAAAGCTTGCACTGACGTGGGATAGCTGGCCCCTCGGAATAAGGATAACTGATCAACGAATGGCCGCCCAACACAAACACTGCGTCAAATGGTGCAAGCGTCCTATGGATATCAGAAGCCCTCGGCGGCAAGGTGCCTTGCCAGTAAGGATGTGAGGTCGGAAATGGAATGTGTCCTGGCCAAGAAGAACCAAATACAGGCGTGCCGAGCACTTCCGCAAGCGCAACAACATCTAGGCCAGCACCTGCGGTAAATACTTCGTCACCCACCACCAGCGCTAGACGGCCGGGTATAACGTCAGCCAATGCCTCGGCTAAGTCATCTAGCCTGGCGATGTAACCTCGCTCAATACGAGACGGCTGGCCTGCTTCCATCATGGTGTAGCGTTCCATTACATCGATGGGTAATGAAAGAAAAACAGGACCTGCCGGAGCTGTACGACAGTCTTGGAACGCACGGCGCAGCAACATAGGGATATGTTCAGGATGTAGGATTTCCTCCGCCCATTTGACATTTGGCCGAGCAATACTCACCAGGTCGCCATGTAACAACGGGTCGGTGACGCCATGGCGGGTATCTTGCTGGCCAGCGGTGATCACCATGGGGGTGTTTGCCATTTTGGCGTTGAGAATTGCACCCATGGCATTACCTAGGCCGCCGGCGGTATGCAAATTAACGAAGCCAGGGCGACCGCACGCTTGAGCATAGCCGTCGGCCATGGCGACTACGCTAGCTTCTTGCAAGCAAAGTATGTAATCAATTGTCGCGCAGTCGGAAAGCGCATCAAGCAGCGGCAACTCGGTGGTTCCGGGATTTCCAAATATATGACGGACGCCTTCACTTTCTAGTACCTCCACGAACAAGTCTGCGCCACGCTTTTGGCCTGAGCGCAAGGCGGGGATGTCGAAGGTCGTTTGCATAAATTAAGTCCTCCTACTTTCCAGGTATAGGTTGTGTGTCGGACCGCATCCACTCATTGGGCGTTGCAATCCCACTAATGCAACATCAACTAATACCAATATTTACGGCCAAGATGAAGTTCAATGTTTGAGTCGCTTAATTCGATAGCCGCAGTTTTGTTCTGGCGCTGCAGCACGACAACCGGCTTGAAAATCTGCAATCGGCTAAGGCGGTTAGCCTTTCGCCGTCGCCGCGACTGCAGGGAGAGCGACGTCGCGAGGAGGAAGCCATGTATACTGCGAGTCCCACACGCTGCCTAGCTTTCGCATCTAGAAATTTTAAAAAACATAAAACCTAATGATTTAGGCTCAACCGTGTATATCGGAATGACGCATTCAAACCAAACTTATGGCTGCCGCAGAAAACTTGTCGAGATATGTTGCGTATAAATATTGTATGCCGAACTCCATCATTAGCACCCTTCGAACCTCGATAATTGCTACGACGTATCGCCAATCCAAGATAATTGTATTTCTTAATTGCTGAAAACTATTTCGGCGCCATCAACGAGGCCGCGAGTGTGCGATCAGCACCATCAAGTTTTAGCGCTGACTCTTCCTGAAGCATATTAGTTATAACCGAACTTAACGTGTTGCTGAAGACAGAGATTTGGATTTGTATATTTTGGGATTTGAGATTTCGTATATTTTCGCTAAGTGACTGGTCTCTTGCGACACTTTCAAGTTCTTGAATTTTTTTATCAATCTTTTCTTGAAGATCTCGAATTGCTTTCAGATAATTTTTTATTGACTTTGGGAGTTTAGCAGCATCAATATCGGGATGCGTACTCTTCTCATTGTCGGATTTTACTTTTCCTTCAGGTGATAATACCACTGAGACACTTTCAGGCGATGAAGAGTAGGCAGTTGTAGTTTTTTTAGAATTCTCATTGTGAACTTCGAGAGGTCCTAGCTTTACAACCGGCCTTAAAGATAGGGGTGTAGATGACGCGTCATTAATGATGCTCATAATTACTCCCTGATTGTGAGATGATCGTTGTGCCTACAATATTGGCGAATGCGTGCGAATTTTTTGTCTTGCAAATGCAACGGTATTTTTTAGTAAAAGCAAAATTTTCGTAACCACTAGTGGAGCTCCCTCGGGCCGTTGAAATCTCGCATAGCCAGAACTCATCGTCAAGCTTGTTGCACATAAAAAACAAATATAACTGCACCGGGATGAAATATTTAGTGAGGCTTATATAAATTTCGTATTAGTTAGGGTCGACTGATAATACTTTTGGATATCGATATATATGCATACACAGTCCATCAGTTTGAGCGGGCGCGATCACGCTAATTGCTAGGATTTGCACGCACCAACGTAACTCTACCCATCGACTTTTATATCTTGGGTCGTACGGGAACGCCTGCGACCTAGCACCTGAATTTCTAGTGGATTAATCCGTCCCGATATCAATGTCAGCATCATCCGCAAGTAGCCGCAGACTTACCGCGACAAGGTGGCAGCACCAATTCCCCCATATATATGTACCGCCACGCAAACCAGTGGTTTTTAAGCAACAGCGTCACGTGTTCGAAAGAAATTGCCGCCATGCCTTTACCCGTCACGCCTGTCTATGAGGTGCGCTTAGGCGCGTTGCGCAGGGAAGCGCCGGAGTGGGCGACCGTATTGCTCAGGGAGATCGTAGTGCAGTTAGCCAGCATGCTAGAAAATACGTTGTTGGGCTATTTGCAGGCGCTCCGCCGTCAACAGGTGCGTAGCGGCACTTGCCTCAGTGCGCGGCCTGATGAGTGAGCACCCGGACAAGGATCACAACGCACCAAAGCGGCCACGTTACCGGCTGGAGCGGCCAGTTACGGAGTCCTGTCAGTCGTCACACAATGAGCAATGAGCGCGCGTGGCAGTAACCGGGCCGCTATCTGTTCGATAACGGCCTGAAAGCCCGGTCAACTAAATTGGTAGTGGACGGTAACTCGCCGCACAGCGCCGGGGGGCAGAGCTAGCAAACCCGTGCACCGCGCGGATGAGTCTTTTCGCCAACACGGATGTGGCGACGCACTTCCACGTGATGTTCTTTTTTTTACGACTTATTGCTACAAAGAAGAACGAGTAAAACCAAAGGAAACGAGGCTTTCGTAAAACTCCTTGCTTTGCGCCGATCGGCATTCATCGGATTTGATTGTTGCAATTTAAGGTAAAGAGATGTCCACGAGTCCTGAGGTTTTTCAGCTAGGTCAAAACACCGCTGCGCAAGCGCACGGCATCCCGGGCAGGGGGCAGGCCAAACATTCGCGCATAGTCACGGCTGAATTGAGACGGACTCTCGTAGCCCACGCGGTAACCGGCTGCGGCAGCGTCCAGCGCCTCGGCGACCATCAGGCGCCGGGCTTCCTGCAGCCGCAGAAGGCAGCGAAACTCGAGCGGACTCATCGACGTTACCGCTTTGAAATGAGCGTGAAAGGTGGAGCGGCTCATGCCGGCGATGTCGGCAATATCGTCAATGCGTAACGGTTTTTGGTAGTGAGCGCGGAGCCAGGTAATCGCTTTGGCAATCTGGGATAGGCGGCTATCGGCCTTAGCCATTTGCAACAGCATGTAATTGCCCCGGCGGGTGAGGAGCCGATAGAGCACCTCGCGCACCACCAGCGGAGCCAGTTCAACTGCGTCTTGTGGAGTGTCCAGTAAGCCAGCCAGCCTGGTCACGGCGTCGAGTAGCTCCGGTGTATTACCATGGAGCTCTATGCCGGTCGATACCGGGGAGGCTTTCTCGCAACGGCTCGGCGTATCACGCAGGGCTAATTCGCTCAGCACCTGCATGTCGAGGTCAAGCACCAGGCACAAATAGGGTTTTGACTCGCTGGCTTCGATGACCGAGCCCATCACCGGAATGTCCACTGAGGCCACTAGATAGTTGGCCGCGTCGTAAACGTAGGTTGTGGTGCCCACCAACACCTGCTTACGGCCTTGCACGATGTAGCAGAGAGTAGGCTCATATACTACGGGCATGGGCACTGTTGGGCTGTCGGAACGCACCAGAGTAACGCCTGTCAATGGCGTCGAGTGAAAGCCATTTGAAGGTGCATGACGGCTGATGATATCGATCAGCTTTTGCCGCGGATTCATGGTGTACCTCAAAACGCTCTACGACAGAACGCGCAATAGTTCGGACGATGATGCAAGGATGCAGGACGATCCGGCTAGGTGCAAGTCGTCGTTCCCACGCAAAATCCCTCCCAACAGAAGTCAACCTTTGTTTCGTGAGGAGTCACAATGTTTAGCCATTCAGCACTAGATAACTATCGTCTGCTCGGCCGTTCCGGCATTCGTGTTTCCCCTCTCGCATTGGGCACGATGACATTTGGCTCTGATTGGGGCTGGGGGACGGACGATGCAGGAGCCCGGCAAATATTCAACGCCTATGTCGAGGCTGGCGGAAACTTTATCGATACCGCTGTCAATTATACGAACGGGGCTTCCGAACGGATTCTTGGCCAGCTCATGAAGGGTCGCCGTGATCGCCTGGTTATTTCTACAAAGTACACCATGGCCCGTGACCCCGGTGATCCCAACTCAGGCGGCAATCATCGGCTTAACTTGATGCGTTCGGTTGAAACCAGCCTTAGTCAGCTAGACACCGACCGTATAGAACTGCTGTACCTGCATGCATGGGACTTCACCACAAGCGCGGAAGAGGTGATGCGAGGTTTGGATGACCTCGTACGCAGCGGCAAGGTTCTGTATCTGGGAATCTGCAACACCCCCGCGTGGAAGGTAGTGCAGTTGCAAGCGCTCTCAGAGCTGCGCGGTTGGTCGCCCCTGGTGGCCTTACAAATTGAATACAGCCTAGTGGAGCGCACGGTGGAACATGAGCTGCTGCCAATGGCTCAAGAAATGGGGCTGGGCGTAATACCGTGGTCACCCTTGGGCGGCGGCATTCTGACCGGTAAATACGGGCGTAACGACCTTAGCCCAAGCAACGAAGCCGGCGTAGCGTCACAACGCAAGGGCGTTATCAGTTCATCGGGGCACTTGACCGAGCGTTCATTGCAAATCGCCAGTGTGGTGGTAGATATTGCTGAGGAAATCGGCGCAACGCCTTCCCAAGTTGCGCTTGCGTGGACGTTGCGAAATCCGGCCGTGGTGGCGCCCATTATCGGCGCGCGAACGTTACGACAAGCCGAGGACAACTTGAAGGCACTGAGCATAGAGCTGGCAGAATCTCATATTGCCCGCTTGGATCACGCAAGTGCGCCGGAGCCAATTTTCCCGAGTCGGTTTGTTGCCACACCGATGGTCCAGCAGCTCATATTCGGCGGCGCCAACGTGCAAGATCGAGCCTATTAAGAATCGCAAGTAGCAATGAGCAATAACTCCTGTCTGTCAGTAACGCCATCAATAACACATGACTGAATTTTTTTGTTGTCATCCTGTCGAGATATTCAAGTAGGCTTTTCATCTCTGGAGGTTCCTAATGTCGTCTGCATCGTTATCAGTAGGTTTTTTGCTCTATCCCGAGCTTACGCAACTTGATTTAACAGCGACGTACGAGGTATTTGCCAGGGCCCCTAATGTCGATGTCCACTTGATCTGGAAGACCCAAACTTTAGTCAAGTCAGATCTGGGATTGGAAATCATGCCTAACGCGAGTTTTGAAGCACACCCCAAACTTGACATAATTTGCGTTCCGGGTGGCCCTGGACAAATTGCATTAATGGATGATCAGGAGACGCTTGACTATCTGCGGCGCACTACAAAAGATACGAAACTCATTACCTCCGTATGTACAGGATCTCTAGTATTAGGTGCCGCCGGCTTACTTGAGGGATATCGAGCTACATCGCATTGGTCCTCCTTGGATCAGCTATCTCTATTCGGTGCGACGCCCGTCGCGGAGCGGGTTGTTTGGGATCGTGACAGAGTAACCGGTGCAGGCGTGACGTCAGGTATTGAATTTGCACTGACAGTCATTGCGGATACTCACGGGCGTGAAATTGCAGAAGAAATTCAGCTTCAGATTGAGTACGACCCAGCACCGCCTTTTTCGTGTGGTTCGCCAGAAGGCGCGAGTCGGGAATTGCTGGATAAGCTGAGCGTTCGTAACCGCGAGTTTATGCTCAAGCGACGTAACGCAGCAGAGCGGGCTGCTGCTCGTCTGCAAGCTTTGAGTTGATTAAATGAGATAGGAAGTAGTCTACCGAGCGGCTTGCTGCGGAGCCGCCCATCATACGTACACCCATTGGCATCTTCTCTTTTTGTCTAACGCAGGGACGCTTATAGTCGAAAAGCTCGACGGTTTGCTTAGCGTAGAATTGGTCAAAAGCAGCCTAAGCGAAGTGAATGTAAGCGGACGGCGACCACACTTCGAAAATTTCTGAATTTAGAGCGATATGTTCTGATTGCATGTAATGCCGCAATCTTGGCGACTAGTCTATATAAAATATGGTGCCCTATCAGTGGTTGCACAGTCAGATGGGCATCCACCTTTGCCGCAGTATGTCGGTATCTCATTCGCCCGCCGCGTCGGCAGGCGGGGGGGGAACTTTCTTTCGATGCGCGTATCGACCATGACCATTCACCCGTGCTCACTGGTCAAGCTCATAATCTCCGCCGCTCGTTTGCCGATGCGAAGCGACCCGGTACACAGCCATCGTATGCTACGTCAGCAAATAGCTGCGCGCTGCGGGAAAACTAGGGCTAGCCGAGAGTATGCGTCTGATTGGTAAAGTCACACATAGGCGGAAAAGCAAAGGGGGTAAGCCGCGGAGACCTCGCTGTGCTGAAGTTCGAGGTAAGCCATAAGGCTCCAAGTGGGAGCAGAAGGTAGTGCGCGGCGACCTTTATAGTTGGGGGGGCTTGTGAACTTGCTTCTAGTCGATTGCAAAAAAGTATAGGGTTTAGTGGTTAAAAGTATATTAGTAAATTATGCCCGCATTGAAAACTGTTCGGCGATGACTTGCCATACTCCAAAGCAATCACTCTCATATCTAATAAATTTAAAGAATTTAAGAAAAGTTTTTGTTAAGCTAAAAATACCGGAGTGCTGCTGATTGTAGAAGCACGATAAAATCAAATTTACTTCGCAGAAAAATCTATGTTATATGTTTTAGGGCTTACTTAGCTGGCTTAACAGCAAGCATTAATATACGTAATTTTTGTTCCGCCCATAATGACGTTTATGTACGCGTGCTGTACCTCCTTATTCCTTTCAATATGCAAAATATTAGTTTGATCAAGCAGCTATACGTTTGTGTAGATTTGTCATGCGGCTGTCGAGGACGATTCACATATGAATAATCGATTGGAAGATAAGGTCATCGTTATAATAGGTGCCGACAAGGGGCTAGGAGGGGTATTGGCGCGCGTTTTTGCGTCAGAGGCAGCGATCGTAGTGGTAAATTATTCTGTGAATAGAACGTTTGCGGAGAGTTTGGTTGCAGATATATCAAGTAAAGGAGGGGAGGCTGTTGCAATTCGTGGAGTTACAAGCAATGCTACAGAGATCGAGGACCTATTTAAAACAGTAATCCAGCTTTACGAAAGATTAGATGTATTGGTAAATAACTCAGAAATTTATAACCCTCTGCCTGCAGAAGAAAAATCAGATATTTCTTTTTCTGCGCATATGGAGTTCAGCACTTATACTTACCTTATTGCTATAGATAAAGCTGCGAAGTATATGGTTAGGGGAGGGAGTGTGTTGAATATCTCTTCATTAGAAACTTTTTCTCCATCATCAAATTCTTCTCTTTTGGAACCAGTTAGCCGAACAGTAGAGAGGCTTACGTTAGCACTATCTAGCGAATTGGCTGCGCGCTCGATTCGAGTAAACATGATTAAGGCAAAAATTTTTTTTAATAAGGAGCCGAGCGAGCTCGGTAGACATGCATGTCTCAGCGAGCACATAAAAGGAAGGGTGCAATTATCAGCGGAGCGGGTAAAGTCAACAAATTATCCAAATGATGATATTTTATCGACCGCGGTATTTCTTGTCTCTGACGAATCAAAATGGATCAATGGAAAATTATTTCTATCTTTCGGCAGTTATCCTGGATAACCACGGAAGAGTGGCTGATTTATAGGCGTGTCTACAGAAAATCTCGATAAGTTAACGTTATGTGTGAAAGCAGAGTGATTCACCTTCTGCATCAGGTATAAACGACTTCGGATCTGCCCCAAAATTACAAAGCGCCTAAACGTTTCATTTGACGCTTTGTAATTTTAGAGACAGATGTGAATCTTATTCAGTGCCGGTCACTATTATGATCTTGGCGCCCAATTTTCCGGTGCTAACGTAAAACCTTCGAAATTAAATGCTGGTGATACAACACATGACACTAAGGCCCAGCCTGCATTTGCCTCTGCTGCCTGCCATTCATTTGGTAGGATAAGAAGTTGTGGCGTTTCACCTTGTAATACGCTAGGACCCAACATCCGACTTGTTACTGGTCCCGCCTCTGTGATTGCAGTCTTCAATTCAATCGGATGCCCTGCATGCCAAAGCCAGATTTCCGCAGCATCTACGCGGTGCCAGTGTGATTGCTGCTGATGCTCAAGCAGAAAGTAAATTATTGACGCGGTACTACGTTGTCCTCCGTAACTATCGGCTCGCCAAGTTTCTCGATACCAACCTCCCTCGGGGTGGCGAACAAGCTCAAGTTCTTTAATGATTTCATATGGACAGGTCATAGTGTCTCGCTTATGGATGAAGTTTAGCCACCGGCGTTCCTAATTTCGATTTGAGCCCAGCTAATCCACGGGGCTGAATGCCAACGATGGTTTGGGAGGCATCAACCTGTTAGCTGTAGGCATATGCGAATCTAGGTTATCTATTCCAACTGGAACGGTTATGTTATATAGTACCATTTGCTGGGGTGTCAACCGCTTATTAAGATTATGTTGGAGGGTGCGAGGTCCATAATGATGAGCATAACAACCATTTAGGGTATTCACTTAAAAGTAATGCGAGTAGTTATCATTTCTTGGAGGTGGAAGTAGAGCTGCCTGGCGCATTAAAAAATATTTTTGTCTGGAATTGATCTTCAGCCCTATAGAGCTGTCTTGGTCTGCCATAAGAGAGAGGCAACTTTACTAGTAGAAAGAATTGAGCGGTGGGATTGATATATTTTTTCTTATTTAATTTAAAAACATCGTAGAGGTGCCTAGGATGGAGCTCAGACATTTACGTTATTTTGTCGTTGTTGCTGAAGAACAAAGCATGACTAGAGCTGCGCGTCGCCTAGGAATTCAACAGCCACCACTAAGTATCCAGATTCGCAATTTAGAGCGCGAACTGGAAGTTGAACTATTTGACCGTTCACCTCGTAAAGTTCAGTTAAATGAAATAGGGCGCTCTTTCTTATATGATGCGCAAGCGATACTTGAGGACGCGGAGCAAGCCATTGTTCGAGTTCGCCAAATCGCGCGCGGTGAGCGTGGGCGAATCGTTGTTGGATACACAAGCGCTATTGGTCTGCACGGTAAAATACCCGACATCGTAAAAATATTTAACCAGAAATTCCCAGACATCATAGTCGTGCTGGAAGAGGTATCAGCCTCAAATGCGTTTGAGGCTGTCACATCTAATTGTTTAGATGCGTTATTTACCTGGTCCACAGCAGCGAGTTTTCATATGCTCAAAAGCAGAGCGGTTAGCGAAGAACGAATGGTTTTAGCTATACCTAAAGAAAATTCGGCTTGGATTGATAGTAAAGCCATCAATACATTTGAAATTAAAGATCAGGATCTCTATTTTGACAGAAATATATGCGGTGCGCGGGTGCAAGTTTTTTTTGCAGATTCGAAAAATCTAAGATTATTACCTCGCACTTTTGAAGACGTATCACAATTACTCTCTGTTTTAGCAATCGTAGCTGCTGGAAACGGGATTGCGCTTGTACCGAAATATATGGAAGCGTTTTATTGTGAAAATGTTTATTATAAAGATTTAGTAGGAGGCTCTATATTATCAGTACCTCTGAATTTGTATTACTTTGAGTCCTCGCAGGACTCATATACCTATCGGCTCGCTGAAGTTGTGAGCGATATTGCTAAGGCGCAGCTGAGTTTCGAAAGTCGGGCCCAGGACGTCACCGATCTTCAGTAAAGCCAGCACAAATAGTGTAAACATTTACGATTTTTCACATCTCGCTAGCTACTTGGCGGCTATTATCTTTAGTAGGTAGCGATTAATGACAACTGTAAGTAGTCGAGGAGATGGCAGTGATAGAACTTCATACGCGAGTAAATCGTAATAATAATGATACGCTGACACGAGTCCTTGAGGAGAAGAGGGCAGTTGAGGAGGAGGTCGATACCGGATCGGCTACAGCACGCGCCATATACAACCACAAATACGCCGTTATTTTTGACGCTATCCTCGCGAAACATGCGAGTGATGCTGGGCAATCTAAGCTTTAGGAGTGTTAAAGACAGGATAGGTTAGCTCTATCTTATCAATCGCCATGCTGACTCCTTTGCCTAGTGCATCTGCGTGTTGATGTTTCATCAAACGGGGGATTTCGAGATTGAAAAGCATCGCCACTAGCTTTTCTTATGGTCGACTTTGTTGCTGTATTCAATAGCACAGTTGTAGCGTGTTTTTATGATTGATTAGTGAGTAAGTAATAGCGCCGGATTGAATCTGCAATCAGAAAGTTAGTCATGACTGTTGGGATACCCATAACTAATCCAGGTATGGAGGGTAAATCACTTGCCCGATCCGTGGCTGAATTTGAGATGAGAGGCTTAAATATAAATGATATGCTATAACGTAGTTGTTGCAATGATCCAATTGGCCTCTTGTCCCCGTTACAAGAACTTAAGGGTTCCGTAGGTCTAGAAGCCAGCCTTTAACTACGGGCTCATGTTTTTTTCAATCACAAGAAAGCTATCAGCGGCTGATGTTAGCGGGCTGAGGCTCTAACGATATCAAGTCCGTAGATTTCGGCGAGAAATATCAATGACTCTAAAATTTAAAGTAATATTATTGGTGACGTTGCCTTTATTAGCGTTTGCAGTGATGGCCGGAGGCGTAATAATTAAAAGCTTACATGTACTGGGTGATGAAGAGGTGAGTGCAACTCGAGAGCGAATGTTAGAGGATAAGCGGAAAGAGTTAAGAAACTATATGGCGATAGCCACTGGTGCAATTAGAAATATCTACGAAAATTCCATTGATGGTGATTTTGACAGCAGAGCCAAGGCTATTGAGATCCTGTCAAATATCAAATATGGTAATGGTAGTTATTTTTTTGGCCAAGACTCTAATATAATACTCTATTTCGTAGTAATAGCACAGCTGTTGTCGGAAAAAATTTTCGTGATGAGAAAGATACTCACGGAATCTATGTGAACCGTGAGTTGGTACGAGCGGCTAAAGACGGTAGTAACTACATATTTTATTCTGCGCCTGTTCCAGGCGATGACAAAATATTGATACCAAAGCTCGCATTTAGCACTTACCTTTCAAAATGGGATCTGGCTCTAGGTACTGCGATCAATCTTGACGACGTTGATAGAGAGGTGTCTACAATTCGCCGCGAAATAGAAGCTCGAATTGATTACGCAATTTTAGGCATCGCTATAATTTCTATTATTTCAGTTCTGCTATTTAGCGCCATTAGTACTATTTTGGTCGGCAACTTTCTTCGTCCGTTGCAAAAAATTAAGGAGAATTTTGATGACATAGCAGCAGGTGAAGGAGACCTGACTCAGCGTCTGAGGGTGCATAGTCGCGATGAACTGGGTGAACTAGCTCACTCTTTCAATAGTTTCGTAGAAAAAATTCACGGCCTTGTCAGACAAACTGTTGAAATGACGGTTTCACTTTCGTGCCTTGCATCTGAGATTACAACACAAGCTGCTGGGTCTGAGAAGTCTATGGCACAGCAACAGAGTGAAACCGATTTAGTTGCCTTAGCTATGAACGAGATGTCTATAGCTGCAAATGAAGTTGCAGGCAGTGCGGAAAGCTCTGCTGACGCTGCATATGACGCTAACGAGTTAGGAGTGTCGGCAAAAATTGTGGTTAGTGCAAGCCTTAGCCAAATCATTTCTCTGGTAGGAGATATTCGCTCAAGTAGTACAAAGCTGGACGTTCTCCAGCAGGATGTTAATAGTATAGTTAAGGCATTAGTCGTAATAGATTTTCTCGCTAAAAGAACAAACCTACTTGCGCTTAATGCTGCAATTGAAGCCGCTCGCGCGGGAGAGGCTGGTCGCGGCTTTGCAGTGGTCGCCGAAGAGGTTCGCGCTTTATCTGATCGTACCCAGCTAAGCGCGAACGAAATAGGTGAACTAATTGGTCGGTTGCAAGCCGGCACACAAGAAGCTGTTATTGCTATGCGTAAATCAAGTGGTGCTGGTGATCTTGCAGGCGAATACGCCAATAATATCGACACTTCGTTAGACTCTATTGCAAATTTAATAACCGCGGTGAGCTCCCTGACCGCGCAAATCACCAGTACTGCAAAAAAACAGCAGTCCGTAGTTGAGGACATAAATCGCAGCGTACAGAAAATTGCGGAAAGCGGAGGGCGCGTCGCTCAAGAAGCACGCACTGGAACTCAGACCGCCCACAAACTTACCCAACTTAGCAAAGCTCTAGAGGATCTTATGAGGCAGTTTAAAATTTAAATTCGTCACTGAGTGCGTGCTTAGCGTTTCATGATTAATTGAATCATGGTGCTGTCGCATTTGACCTAAAAGAAACTATGTGTCGCTGATATAGGGGCTCGTCTCGACGTGTCAACGCATGGCTTTTATGATTGGATAATGCGCTACAGCAAATCTCAAGAAAACGGTAGAACGGCCTAGATTTTCCAATTCGTTTCAATGCACGGATTGCAACCTTTTACGACAGACCCTATTCTGATTTTGAGACCAGGGTTCGAGGTGCAACCGAGCGGATTTTTCCCTCACTGTTTCAGTTTAATTAGGAATACTTCGACTGGCTCAGCGACAAACCGCGGTTTGGTGATAGTGGCCACTCGATTACCACACCATCGCAGCGATAGGCGACGGGTTAGGTCAATCCGCGCCGGGTAGCTCGTGATCAGCTTGATGCGATTTACAAACGCTAGCGCCAGTGAGCGGTCTGCAGGCGGTGTTCCCCGAACTTGGTGCACGCCCGGATCGGATCAAAATAGCCGCCCTTGATGGTTAGGCTTAGCGTAACAACGGTCGCTTACCAACCTTTAATCAGCGTCAAACCAATATCGGCTCGGTTAGCTTCGGTTTAAACAACATGCTGTGATGAATACTTGGACTTCTTGTAGGAGTTCTTCGTCCTCTGCCGTGCCCCCCATAAATCCGCCATGCGGCATGCCTTCTCCAAGATAGAACTCTACCGGTACCCCTGCCCGGCGCAATCCACGATGTAGGCGCGCTGCGTTAGATAGGAAAAGATCACGAGTACCAGTTTGCAGGAAAGTTGGCGGTAGTCCTTCAAAGTTGCCAAACAGAGGCGAGAGATAAGGATCGGCTAGGTCAGCCCCCGCAGCGTAGAGCTGATTAATCTGCATAAGCGGTAGAGGAAGCACCACATCAATATAGCGGTTGGTATGAAAGCTATCCCCAGATTCAGTCAGATCGACTTCTGGCGATAGCAGTACTAGCCCTGCGGGCATAGGCAGGCCCTCATCGCGCCCGCGTAGCAGCATCGCCAAAGCGAGATTGCCGCCAGCAGAACGCCCGATGAGGACAATTTCATTTGGCGAATGCTGGCTCAGCACATACCGATACGCCTCGAGGCAATCATCCAGTGCGGCAGGATAGGGATGTCTGGGCGGCAACCTATAATCAACGCCATAGCAGGAGATGCCGTATCGGTCCGCTTGCTGCTGCGCGCTCACGCGGCATGCTTCGCCGCTGCCGAAGAGGAGGGCACCGCCGTGCAGATCGATACAGGCATGCTTCGGGCGAATCTCGCCTTTAGGGGTTGCGACGTGAATTTCGGCGTTCCCGATTATCAAAGTCTGGACATCTGCGTGTAGTTGCTCAGTTGAGCCTTTCACGGCTAACTCGTATTGACTATTCACATACTCCTGAAGTGTTTGCCATGCGGCGGTATCATCCGCCGCTGGCAGTTGGTAGAGGGCATTAACTGGCGTGCCCTGTGCAGTAACCAAATTTTGTAATTTGGCCTTTGCCTGGGGGCTGATCGAAATAGGGAAGGGAACAATACGATCCTGCAACAATATCCCGTGATGGGGGTTGGTGATCTTTGCATCCGCCATGAGGGGCTCCAGCGCAATAATTGAAATACTTTAGACTTTTCTGTGGTTCGTGGACCTGGTGTCGATCAGCGTGACTTGTCGCCCTAGTTGGCACCCGCCAGCGAGCCTTTGGGCGCGCAAGCCGAGCGTTATCATTAGGCTGCTCTATCTGTAGGTCATTGCTATGGACCTGCTGGTTGTGGCTTTCCATTTGGATCTTGGCCTACACCCTCTACAGGCCAGCGACTCAGCCTTAACAGCCAGGATCTGAGTCAGCGATACGTTAATGGCTACGTGCTGCTTGTTACTGTCGTCGATCTGCGCTTGCGACCGGTCGGCGGAAGCATAGCTAACTCCGCAGCGCTCAGGGTCAGATGTGCTTTCATTGGCTCGACCCTTCAGGCTGGGCCAGTTCGGGCTCAACGTCGACGCCGTATACTTCGATGGAGGCAGATCCGTATGTTAGCGGTGATTGACAAGATTTGGCAGACTAGCCTAGCTGGAAAGTTGGCTAGGTCATAGTCACTTACAGTTGTATCAACGCCTAATATATCTGATGCGGTGTTCAACTATACCGCCCGGTTATTTTAATGAGTTCCACCTCTTTTTCTGAAGCTTCTGATCAGCTCCCCTTGTCCGACAGCGAACGTTGCTCTGAATAGCCATCCTTGTCCTTCCAAAATGATATGTTTTTAGTGACTGAGGACTTGAGCGAAAAACTTCCGAGCTCTGGGAGATCGATTTTCGACGTCACCAAAAAGGACTCCGTTGAGCAGTCTTCGATGATTCGCCCTTCGTCCAAGAAGATCACCCGATCACTCACCTTTCTAGCGAAACCCATCTCATGGGTCACGCACACCATCGTCATGCCGTCATTAGCGAGTTTGACCATCACGTCCAAAACTTCACCGACCATTTCCGGGTCCGGAGCCGAGGTAGGCTCATCAAACAGCATGGCGACGGGGTCCATGGTTAAAGCGCGGACGATTCAGCCGTAGGATGGAGCCAAACTGAGACTAGGACGCCGGACCGTAAAGCCCAGCTCTCAAAGCATCCTCAGCAATTTCCGACAATCCTCAAAGGCGGAAATCGGGCATAAGGAGGAGGGCAGCCATTGATCCTCAGCTGACCAGCTTCGAGCGACTGACGTGGCGGTGGTCTAGCAGCAGTAGGTAGAGCAAGCACTCCTTCGCACATGTAGGTGTACGATATCGTCTAAAATATTTCGGTCGAGAACGGAGCTAGCACCCAATGAGTGATGCATTGCCAACTACTTTGATATGCCGGGATCCAGGTGATAGCAGCGGGGACATCGTCATAGATCTCCCACCGAATATACTAGCGGCAATGGACGTCGGTTTGGGTGATTTCTTAAGCATCGAGTTGGTCGACGGATCGATAGTGCTAAAGCCAATTCGTCGAATCAAAGCTGAAGGTCGGGTTGACTCAGATTGAGCAGGCCGGTAGCTCGCCCATCTGAATCTCAGGACGTTCGAGTAGCACTAAGATGGAAGGAAATATCCAAATGCAGGAACAATTCCGCAATTTAGATTTTTACTTCTCTGAAATTTCGATCTTCACTTCCGGGTACCCTTACGTGGCTTATGAACATATCTGACATAGCACCTGGTTTAACATAATATACATTATGCGAACCATCCGAACTGTCCGTTAGCAGCTCTGTACGACACATTTCACTAAGCGGCCTGCAACCACCACCCGCAGATTCAAAAGCAGCCACCGTCGCCCTCGTTGATCTGTCTTCGTTCGACCTCTGGGCAGTCGGACATTTACGACTAGTCAGCGCACCGTTCACCAACACTGTGGTGAAATCGATAACGTTGCCCGTCGTAACGTATTACTGGAAAACAAAAGCCTGGGCCGCCGACCTCGATATCAGGCCAACCATCATTGCCTTTGCTGGCGAGAAACTGAGCGACACCGTTTTCTTCGAGCATGAGTTTCCAATGACCGTCAGACTGCTGGCTGACTAGATAAAATCCAGTGCCCGCTTGCCCATAGCAGTCAGTGCTGCCTTCGGTAATCAACGCATCCGGCCGGCCGTCACCGTTCAGGTCCTTAACCAGCTCCATGGTTGCCGGCGTATAGCTAGCAGTTGTCTCGATTTCGCACTCCGACGTCTCTTGGTTAAATCCAGCAGCGCGGAATGCTTTTAACTGCTCGCTACGCGGTAGTTCATCTGCCAGCGCTGTAGCACTGGTCATGAAACATGCCACCCACAGACCTGATTTAAGCCGTCCCAGCATATAGATCGTCCCTTTATGAAGCCCAATGTGAAGTGTCGCGACTGTACCCGCACTAGCGTAAAGGATAAAACGAGAAGTGCTAAAGGGTTCGCTACGCGCAATCAGGGGCAGTGCCCGTCAGATTTCAACAGGCAAAACCCCTGTCTGGCTCAAACCTGAGCAAAGCCTCCGTCGACAAACATTTCACTGCCGGTCATGAAGCTGCTCTCATCCGATGCCAGGAACAACGCGGCTGCGGCAACTTCTTCAGGTTTGCCGATACGACCCAGAGGAACCTGCGCCGTCATGTCGTCGATGATTGCGTCCTTCTGGCCCGTACCCGACAACGCCAAGTCCAGACCCGGTGTCGAGATCGGGCCTGGTGAAAGTACGTTGACGCGAACGCCGGTGCCTTTCAGGTCCAGCGCCCAGCTCCTGGCGAAATTTCGTAGCGCGGCCTTGGTAGCGCTGTACACGCTGAATGCCGGTGTGCCCATTGTGCCGGTGGTCGAACCGGTGAGGATCACTGAGCTGCCAGCGCTCATCAGGGGCAACGCTTTTTGTACGGTGAACAATGTGCCTTTGACGTTGATACCAAAGGTACGGTCGAACGATTCCTCTGTGATCGATCCGATCGGCTGGAAATCTCCCAGGCCTGCGTTGGCGAACAATACGTCAACCCGGCCCTTGGCGGCCTTGACCTGGGTAAAGATGCGCTCCAGGTCGTCCAGGTTTGAAATGTCGCCCTGGATGGCGATGGCTTCAGGGCCGATCAGTTGCAGCGCCTTATCCAGTTCTTCCTGGCGACGCCCTACGATGACCACCTGCGCGCCTTCTGCTGCAAAGCGAATGGCGGTTGCCAAGCCGATGCCGCTGTTGCCACCGGTCACCACTGCGATTTTCCCGTTGAGCCTGCTCATACTGAACTCCAATGAATTAGGTTGAGGCCTAACTCTAGATCTGCGCTATTCTTTTGAATAGTATGCACCTTTAAGTAAGTACCCCCATTGGAGCCAAGCCATCATGGCCAATAACTCATTCAACTGTGGTCTGGAAGCTGCCCTGGCGGTGATTGGCGGCAAATGGAAGCCCCTGGTGCTGTTCAACCTGGCCCAGAATGTTCATCGATATGGTGAATTAAGACGCGCAATTGGCGGTGTGACCGATAAGGTGCTGATCCAGCAGCTCAAAGAGTTGGAGCGCGACGAGATCATTGCCCGTGTGGACTTCCACGAGATACCGCCGAAGGTCGAGTACTCCCTGACACCCTTCGGGCAGTCCCTTGCCACGGCGCTGGGCGCGTTGTGCCAGTGGGGCACGCAGCATATGCAAACGGTTGAGCGTATCGCCGAACGACGTACGTCTGCCCTCTCCCAGTCCTGAGCCCCCTGCCCTGATTGCCAACTCAACTAAATGACTATTTAGTTGAGTTAAATCAATAGGTTACAGCCTAAAGCGATCGACGGACCGTGACAGCTGGCCTGCCAGGCTGGACAACTCGTCTGTTGTCGACGCTGTCTGGCCAATGACCCGGCTATTACTCTCCGACATCCCCGCAATCATCTCCACCTGGTGAGCAATTTCATTGCTGGCCAGGCTCTGCTCCCCGATGGTGCGGGAGATATCGTTGACCATCTCGGTGGTATTCAACGTGGCTTGGAGAATCTCGCGAATTGCTCGCTCCACCTCGGCGGTCACCGCCATGCCCTTATCGACCTGTGCTACGCCCTCCTCCATGCTGGTGACCGCTTCCCGCGTGCTTTGCTGGATGCGCCCCACCATGCTGGCAATCTCCTGGGTCGAAGCACTGGTGCGCCCGGCAAGGCTGCGCACTTCATCGGCGACTACCGCAAAACCGCGCCCCTGCTCGCCAGCGCGGGCGGCCTCGATGGCGGCGTTCAAGGCCAGCAGGTTGGTCTGGTCGGCAATCCCTTTGATCACCTGGATAATGCTGAAAATTGCCTCAGACTCTTTGTCCAGCGTACGGATCACCTGGGCCGATTGCTGCGCGGAACGGGCGATGCCATCCATGTCGCTGACCACTTGATGAATCACCCGGCCGCCGTCCTTGGCCAGGATTTGTGCCTGGTTGGCCATCTCTGAGGCGCGCCCGGCATGCCGAGTGATTTCCTCGATGCTGGCGGTCATTTCACTCGCGGCAGCGGCCATGGTACTGGCTGCGGCGCTTTGTTGCTGGCTGCTGCCGGCGACTTCATGGCAGCCGTGGCTCAGTTGTTCGCTCATGCCGTTAACGCCGTGGGCGTTGCTGCGCACCACTTCGATCATGCCGCGCAGGTCGCGTTGCATGGTGGCGAGGCTGCGAATCAACGCGCTGGCTTCATCCTTGCGGCGGGGTTCGACAATGGTTTCGCTCAAGTTGCCATGGGCGATACTCTCGGCAATGCGGCTGGCCGTGTGCAGCGGCCCCATGATGCTGAGCATGACCCACCGCCCCTGTGCCAACAGTAATAGCAGACTGGCGATCAGCACCACGCCCAAGGTGAGGTTGGCATTGCTGATGCTCTGCCGAGTGCCGGCACTGGCCTGCTGGGTGTTGTTCTCGATCTGCTCACTGAGCGACGCCATTTGGTCTTCAAGCTGGCTGAACGCCGCGTTGAACGTCCCCAGTTCACCGCGGGCGGCGTCGGGATTGTCGAGTGCCAGGGCGACGATGCGCTCGCCGGTGGCGATGTAGTTATCCAGACTGGGGCGGATTTTTTCCAGGCTGGCCTTGAGCGCATCGTCCAGCGGCAACTTGAGATTGTCCGCGAGCACCTGGCGAAAATGCTCGGCGTGTTCCTGCAACGAGCTGTTGACCTCCGCTTTGCTGCTGGTGCTCTTGCCCAAGCCCACCAGCATCGCCGACAGCACGTCCGCGCGCAGGGCGTCGTGCATCATGTCGGCTTCCATATGGTTACGCAGCACGGTCATGCTGAGTTCGCTGCCATACACCGCAGTGCCCATCCGGGTGTTTCCCAGGTAGCCGGCCAGGCTCATGATCAAGGCGGTCAGCAATCCGGTCGCAATCAACAACATCAAGCGCAATTTGATCGTCATGCAGGTATCCCCATGGCCTGGACAGGCGGCTGGGAACCCAACCGCTTGAGCGTCTATTACCGTTATCGGCAACAGTTGGCTATTAGTGAAGCCCAAGTCAGGGGATCTGCGCGTTTCCCTTGCGCGGGCACGCAAGGGAAACGGTTGCCAAGGCTACGCCGAACGAAAATGTAACAACTGTGTAATCGTCACCTTGTATACCCACGGTCGGCTCACTAAGCTGGCCGATCCCTTGATGGCGCCGGAAATTCCATGTCTCGAAGCATCGCCCACCTCGCCCTCCTCCTGGGCTTGATCACCGCCGTCGGCCCCTTTGCCATCGATATCTATCTGCCCGCCTTGCCGACCCTGGGCGCGAGCCTGCACGCCTCGCCGGCACTGGTGCAGATGAGCCTCACGGTGTTCTTCGTCATCGTTGGCGTGTGCCAGCTGTTCTACGGGCCGATCAGTGATGTGTTCGGGCGCAAGCCGCCGATCTACGCCGGCTTGGTGATTTTTGCGCTGGCCAGTGTTGGCTGCGCCCTGGCGCCGACCATCGAAACCCTGATCGCCTTTCGTGCCCTGCAGGCGTTTGGCGCGTGCGCGGGCATGGTGATTCCGCGCGCCATCGTGCGGGACCTCTACACCGGGCATGAAGCCGCGAAACTCATGGCCTTGCTGATGTTGGTGATGAGTGTCTCACCGATCCTGGCGCCGCTCGCCGGCAGCCTGGTGATCTCGTTGTGGAGCTGGCGTGAAGTGTTTGCCGTGTTGGCGGTGGTGGCCGTGGCGTGCCTGGTGATGACCATCGTGCAACTGCCCGAAACCCATCCGGCCGAGCGCCGCCTGGGCAAGACCCTGGGCAACGCGTTCAGCAGCTACGGCGCGTTGCTGCGTGACCCGGTATTCATCGGGTTGTCAGTGGTATGCGGTTTTGGCCTGGCGACCTTCTTCGTGTTTATCGGCAGTGCGCCGTTCGTGTACATCGAGCATTACGGCCTGACGCCAACGCAATTCAGCCTGGGGTTTGCGCTGAATGCCGCCTCGTTTTTCGCCATGAGCCAACTCACTGCACGCCTCAGTGCGCGCTTTGGCCTCGCGCCGCTGATTCGTTGGTCGGTGGTAGCCGTGGCGGCGGTCATGACCGTGCTGGCGGCCACCACGCTGTGGGTCGACAGCCTGGCCTTGACCATGACGCTGCTGTTTATCGGCTTCGGTTTTCTCGGGCTGTTGCTGCCCGCAGCGGGCGTGTTGTCGTTGGAGGATCATGGCGCGGCGGCGGGTTCTGCCTCGGCCTTGCTCGGAGCGATCCAGATGATCACCGCCGCCGTGTCCATGACGCTGGTCGGTGTGTTCGCCGATCACACACCCGCGCCGATGTTAATCGGCATCGCACTGTGCGCTGTCGCGGCGATGCTCACCACGCTGTGGACGCTGCGCCGTCTACCGGCTCACTTGGCGAGCGCCCCGCCCTCCTCCTGATCGCTGCCCAATTGCGCCAGGTACGCCCACGGATAAATCCCGCGCTGGTGGCCATCGCTGAACACCAGTTGCACGCCATAACCCTGAGGGTGGACCTCCACCACCCTCACCGCGTCCGACACCATCGGTGGGCTGCCCCGTAGCCGAAACGCCCGGCACTGCGAGCAGGGGCATGCACGGCGCAGGCGTGCATGCTCGATCCATTGGGCACCGTCGGCCCACTCCAGGCGCAGACGGCCGTCGCGGCCTTTGCCAATGGCGTTCGGCGCGGCGGTCATTGCAGCTGCGCCAAGGCTATCCGCACGGCCTTGCGCACTTCCGGGTCGCCATCGTCGGCTGCATCACGTAACGCCGCCAACGCCTGGCGATCGCCCAATTCGCCGAGTGCCAGGGCGGCCTCCTTGCGCAGGTTGCTGATGCTGTGGCCCAGGGTCTGGATCAACGCCCCTAGCGCCGGGAGATAACGCAGGCGGCCAAGGCTGCGCGTCGCCCGCAAGCGAACCTGCCAGTACTCGTCCGTCAGCGCTTCGACCAGCGCATCCCCCGCATTGAGGCTGCCGACTTTGCCCAAGGTGGTTGCGGCTTCCTCCCGTACTTGCCAGGCCGGGTCCAGCAACGCCTGGTGCAGCGCCGGTAGAACCTGGTCATCGTTCGCCAACCCCAGGGCGCCGGTGGCAGCGCGGCGGACCTCTGTGTCGGGATCGCTGCTGGCCAAGGTCGCCAGGGCTTCAAGCGCAGGCAGGTGCTTGAGCCACCCCAGCACGCCCACCGCTTCACGCCGGATACCCGCGTCGGCGTCCGCCAATGCCAGCAAGGCCGCCGGCGCCGCCGCTGCCAGGCGCAGCTCGCGCAATGCGCGGAATATCGCGGTGCGCACGCTCACATCGGCATGCTCGGTCCAGGGCAACAGCAATGCCCCCGCCTCGGCGGTTTTCAATACGCTCAGGCTCTGGGCGGCCGCCTCGCGCACGGGCGGTTCGGCATCTGTGAGCGCCTCGCACAACGCCTGCACCACCTCGGTTTCTTCCCAGGCTTCCAGCAAGGTGGCGGCCTGGGCACGCACGTCCACAGAGGGATCGTTGCGCAGGCTGTCCACCAGCCATTCAAGGCCGTCGGGGTCTTCAAGGTCAGCCAAGTCGATCAGGGCAATGCGGCGCATGCCGGCGTCCGGGGCTTGCAGGCGCGGGCGCAGGGCTTCTATTTCCAGGTTATAGGTCATATGGCAAATCGCGGTGTTGAATGATCGGTGGGCAACCCGAGCGGGTTCAGGCGTGGCAACTGGCGGCCATCTTCATGGTGCAGCAGTTCCAGGCAATGACGCTTGAGGTGAGTGAATTCGGGGGTGGTCATCAGTTCGGTATGGCGCGGCCGCGCAAAGTCCAGCGAGAAGTCTTCGATAATGCGCCCCGGGCGCGGGCTCATTACCAGGATGCGATCGGCCAGGAACAGCGCCTCATCAATATCGTGGGTGACGAACACCACCGTGGTGCGAATGCGCGTCCAGATATCCAGCAGCAAGGCCTGCATCTTCATGCGCGTCAGCGCGTCCAGCGCGCCGAACGGCTCGTCCATCAGCAACAGGCGTGGGCGATTGACCAGCACCCGGGCGATTTCCACGCGCTGCTGCATGCCGCCCGACAGCTGGTTCGGCCAACGCTCGGCAAACCCTTCAAGCCCGACCAGGGCCAGGATCTCGTCGGCTGCGGCCAACCGCTCAGCCTTGGCCACGCCGCGCATCTTCAAACCGAACGCGACGTTCTCGCGCACGCTGCGCCACGGGAACAACGTGTGCTGTTGGAACACCATGCCGCGTTGCTGGGACGGGCCGACCACTGGCTGCCCGTCCATTTGCAACGTGCCCTGGCTCGGCACCAGGTGGCCGGCCAACGCGCCAAGCAAGGTCGATTTGCCGCAGCCCGACGGGCCGAGAATGCACACGAATTGCCCCGGCTCGATCCTGCAATCCAGTGCCTTGACTGCCTCGAATGCCTGCGCCTGTTCGCCCAGGACAATGGACAAACCGCTGATTTCAATCCGACCTTCCATCAGGCTTTACCTCGCGAACGGTGCCAAGGGGTGAACACGGCGCCCAGGCGCTTGACCAGCCAACTGCTGCCCATGCCCAGCACGCCGATCAACAGCATGCCAACCACAATGTCGGCATAGTTCTGGATGGTGTATGACTCCCAGGTGTAATAGCCGATGCCGAACTGTCCGGAGATCATCTCCGCCGTCACCAGGCAGAACCACGACGTACCCATGCCAATGGCCAGGCCGGTGATGATGCTGGGTGCGGCGCCCGGCACCACCACTTCCCGCAGGATCGCGCCCCGCCCTGCCCCCAGGCTGCGTGCCGAAGCAATCAACCGTGGATCGACGCCCTCGACGCCGTGCACGGTATTGAGCAGGATCGGAAACAGCGCACCGGTAAAGGTGATGAACACCATCGACAGCTCCGACGATGGAAACATCAGGATCGCCAACGGTATCCACGCCACCGCCGGAATCGGTCGGATGACTTCCAGGGGTGGCAGCAGCACATCTTCAGCCCATTTCGAACGACCGATAGCGATGCCCAAGCCAACCCCCACCAGCACTGCCGCCAGGTAACCTTCGAACACCCGGGTCAGGCTCGCGCTTAAATGCCGGGCCAGCTTGCCCGAGTCCGCCAACCCCAGCGCCGCCTCCAGCACGGCGCCTGGGGTGGGTACGTTGGCAAAGGTCACCAGCCACAGGTTCCAGTGGTGGCTGGCAGCAAGTTGCCAGAACAACAGGCACACCAGCAGTGACGCTGTGCGCGGCAACCAGCGATAAGCAGCAGTCGACATGGGCCTATTCCTCTCAGCGACCGACCACGGCCTGCGCGCCGGCCGTGGTGAAGTCAAACACCTTGCCGCCCTGGGCATCCGCGAACTGCTGCGCCTGGCCCTTGAGCAGGAATGCACTCAACGTGCCTTGGCGATCACTGGCAAACCACGCCTGGTTGGCGAGCAGCTTGATGCCGCTGTCTTCGGCCTGGGCGTAGACGGCACGCACGTCCTTGCCGTCTTTTTTCAAACGGGCCAATGCACTGAACGCAGATTCGGCAGACGCGTAGTCACGCACCTTGGGCTCGCCTTTCACCCAGATTTGCGCCACGTGTTTCCAGTCGGTGATGGGCTTGCCGGTCAAGGCGTCGTTGGCCTTGAGCGGGGCCTGGGCGTAATTGCCCAGCTGCGCCTGATAGTCCAGGCCGGACGCCTTGAAGGCAGCGCGGATGTACTGGTCATCGATAAAGGTAGTGAGGTCGAGGCCACGGTCGGCTTTTTTCAGCAGCTTGAGGGTGTCGATGGCGGTGCCGACAGCCTGGCGGTATTCCGGCTTCCAGCTCAGGTCACGGGTTTGCACGCCAAGCGGGCCGTGGAACAGGTAGCTGACCTCGGCTTCGACGCCGGTGACTTTTTCGATCAGTTCGCTGTATTTCTCCGGTTCCGCCGCCAGCAACTGGTTGGCTTCGATAGTCGCACGCAGGTAGGCGGCGACCACTTCCGGGTACTGGCGGGCGTAGCTTTCATCCACCAGCGCGCCGTGGAAGGTCGGGGTGTTGGACTGCGAACCGTCATAGATCTTGCGGGCGAAACCCCGGTTGGGGAACAACTCGGCAAACGGCACGAAGTCGGCATGCGCCTCGATCTTGTTGGCTTGCAGCGCCGAACCCGCCACTTCGGGCGCCTGGGCGATGATGTTCACATCCGTGAGTGGGTCCCAGCCTTGCGCCGCGACCGCCCGCAACAGCATGCCGTGGGCGGTGGACGCGAACGGCACCGAAATGGTCTTGCCCTTCAGGTCGGCCAACGACTGGGCGCTGGACTCGGTCGGCACCACAATGCCATTGCCACTGCCTTTGATATTGCCCGACAGCACGCTGATAAACAGGCTGTGCTTGCCAGCGCCCTCAAACGCCACGCCGTTGAAGGCGCCGGGGAAGTCGGCCATGGCGCCGAAGTCGAGCTTGCCGGCCACCATTTCGTTGGTCAGCGGTGCGCCACTGGTGAAGTTTTTCCACTGGATATCATAGGTGGCGTCCTTGTACTTGCCGTCATGGGGCAAGTACTTGTCCAGCAGGCCCAGCTCGCGGATCAGCAAGCCGCCAGCGACGCAGTTGATGGTGGTGTCCTGGGTACCGATGGCGACCCGGATGGTCTGTGCCTGTACCGACAGGCTCAAGGAAGCCAGCACCAGGCCGGCCAAAGTTGCGCGCAAGAACATTGGGTGTTTCCCCTCGAATCATGGTTATAGGCATCGTCTCCGCCGCGATCTGGCGCGGTGGGAAACGAGGGGGGTACGGCGTTGGCGTCCGGTGTTGGCGGATGGCTTGGAGTCGACACGCTCAGCGCAGCAGGTACGGGATCTCGACCTTGACCGCGCCTGTGGGGCAATCCTTTTCACACGGCATGCAGTACCAGCATTCGTCGAACGCCATATACGCCTTCTGTGTTGCGGGATTGATCGCCAGCAGGTCCATCGGGCAGACGTCGACGCACACCGTGCAGCCTTTTTCGGCAATGCACTTGTCTTCGTCGATCGTCACCGGCGCGTTGGAGCGAAAAAATATTTCCTGGGGTTGGTAGGCCATTTCACGGTGTCCTTAGCACTTTGTGGTTGTGCTGATTGTTGTGGTGAGCGGGCTTCTGTGGTGAGTGGGCTTGCCCTGCTCACCACAGAAGCCCGCTCACCACAGGAAGCCCGTTCACCAGAGATTGAGCTTCAGGCCGCATCAGCCCCCACGCGCAGGCGGTCGTAGGCTTGCATTTCTTCGGCGTCCAACGGAATGACGTAGGGCTCCACGGGTTTCTTGAAGCTGACCATCTGGCCGTCATCGCCCTTTTTCAGGTGGCAATGGCAGAACCAGTCGGCGTCATTGCGCAGCGGGTGATCGACGCGATGGTGGTACAGGCCCCAGCGGCTCTCGGCGCGGAACAGCGAAGCGCGGGCGGCCATTTCAGCGCAGTCGCGGATCACGCTGGTTTCCATGGCGCGCATCAGTTCGTGGGGGTTGTGGGCTTTCATCTGGTCGAGGTCGCGCTGGATATCGCTGAAGCGCTGCAGGCCGATTTCCATCTTGCGGGTGACCTTGGGCGGCTGCAGATAATCGTTCACGAAACGCCGCAGCTTGTACTCGACCTGCGCCGGCGGCAGGCCGGTTTCGCGGTCCAGCGGCGCGTAGACGCGGGCCTGTTCTGCTGCGACTTGCTCGGTGTTTACCGCGCTGAATTCTTTCTCCACCACATACTGGGCGGCGTTGGTACCGGCAAACCAACCGTAGGTAAACGCGCCCAGCATGTAGTTATGCGGCACCGCCGCCATGTCGCCGGCCGAATACAGGCCTTTCACCGAGGTTTCGGCACGCTCGTTCACCCACACGCCGGAGGCCGAATGCCCGCTGCAAAAGCCGATCTCGGAGATGTGCATCTCGACCATGTCGCTGCGGTAATCGGTGCCCCGGTTGGCGTGGAACTGGCCACGGCTCGGGCGCTCGTTGCTGTGCAGGATGGTTTCGATGTTCTGGATGGTTTCCTCGGCCAGGTGGTCGAGCTTGAGAAACACCGGGCCATTGCCGCTTTCGAGTTCCTGATGGAACTCCCACATCATCTGGCCGCTCCAGTAGTCGCACTCGATAAAGCGCTCACCCTTGTTATTGGCGGTGTAGCCACCCAGCGGGCCCGTCACGTAGGCGCAGGCCGGGCCGTTGTAATCCTTGATCAACGGGTTGATCTGGAAGCACTCCAGGTTCGCCAGTTCGGCGCCCGCGTGGTAGGCCATGGCGTAGCCGTCGCCGGCATTGGTAGGGTTTTCATAGGTGCCCATCAGGTAGCCCGACGACGGCAAGCCCAGCCGGCCCGCCGCGCCGCAGCACAGAATCACAGCCTTGGCCTTGATCACCTGGAAGTCGGCGGTGCGGCAGTCAAAGCCCATCACGCCGTTGACCGCGCCTTCGCTGTCAGTCAGCAAGCGCGTGCACACCAAGCGGTTGGTGATAGTCACCCGGGCACGCTTGAGCTGGCGGTACAGCACTTTCTTGATGTCATGGCCCTCGGGCATCGGCAGCACGTAGGCGCCCATGTGGTGAACCTTTTTCACCGCGTAGTCGCCGGTCTCGTCCTTTTCGAACTTCACCCCCCAGCGGTCCAACTGCTCGATGGTCTCGTAACTGTGGGTGGCATAGGCGTACACCGCTGCCTGGTTGACGATGCCGTCGTTGGCGATGGTGATTTCCTTGGTGTATTGCTCAGGCGTCGAGTGACCGGGGATGATCGCGTTGTTCAGCCCGTCCATGCCCATGCTGATCGCACCGCTGCGCTTGACGTTGGCCTTGTCCACCAGCAACACACGCAGCGCCGGGTTGGCTTCCTTGGCCTTGATCGCCGCCATCGGCCCGGCTGTGCCGCCGCCGATCACTACGATGTCGTATTCCAGCTCCAGGGTTGTGCGGCTCACGGGCGGCTTCCTCGTTCACGGTCGATGCGCAGGCGATACTGGAAGGCGTCGCCACGGTAATACAGGTGTTCAAAGTCCACCGGCTGGCCGTCGGCGGTATGGGTCAAGCGCTCGATATGCATGATCGGCGAGCCCGGTTCCACGTTCAGCGCCTGGGTCAGGTCGCTGTCGGCCAGCACGGCGTCGATGGCCACATCCGCATGCCCCAAGTGCAGGCCGCAGTCGTTTTCCAGGATCAGGAAGATGTCGCGGGTGACCAGGTCAGCCTTTTCCAGGCGCTCGCCGAGGGGTTGCGGCAGGTAGGTGATTTCCAGCGACACCGGCTCTCGGTTGATCAGGCGCACCCGCTTGATCTGCGCAACCACGGTGCCCTCCTCCACGCCCAGGCGCTCGGCCACCTGCTTGTCGGCCGGCACGAAACGAAAACTGCGCAAGCGGTTGATCACTTCATAACCGCGCTCGGTCATCGACTCGGCCAACCCCTGCAAGGTGCTGACGTTCTGGTAGGCCTTGGGCTTGGACACAAACGTGCCTTTGCCATGAATCTTGTAGATCAAGCCCTCTTTCTGCAGGTCGCCCAATGCCTGCCGCACGGTGATGCGGCTGACTTTGAAGCGCACGCCCAACTCGCTTTCTGAGGGCATTTGAGTGTTGGGCGCGTATTCGCCGTCGAGAATGCGACTGCGCAACAGGTCGCGCAGTTGGGCATGCAGGGGAATGCTGGACAGTGGAGAGAGGCTGGAATCGTTCATCAAGGTCACTTGTCATAACGAGTTATGACGTGATCTTAAGAAGTCTAATGGCGGCGGTGGAAATACCGTTTATGCATAAGCTTAAAGCCAACCACTCGTCGGGCTTCAGCGGCATCCGTTACAACTATCGCCCGGCATGTAACTACTAACCCCATAGCCCCTTTGCACTGCTATGGAGATTGATATGACTGACTATCCTCGCCCGCCCTTCGCCCCTCAAGCCCAAGCTGTTCCAGGTGCGCAGAAAAAAATGGACCCGTACCCCGACTGCGGCGAGAAAAGCTACAAGGGCTCCGGCCGACTCGCCAACAAGATCGCGCTGATCACCGGTGCCGACAGCGGCATCGGGCGCGCGGTGGCTATCGCCTTTGCCCGTGAAGGCGCCGACGTGGCCATCGCTTATCTGGACGAGCATGAAGACGCCCAGGAAACCGCACGCTGGGTCGAAGAGGCCGGTCGCCAATGCCTGTTGCTGCCCGGTGACATTGCGCAGAAAAGCGTGTGCCAGTCGTTGGTGGATAAAACCGTCGAGCAGTTCGGTCGCATCGACGTGCTGGTGAACAACGCCGCGTTCCAGATGACCCACGAGTCCCTTGAGGACATCGAGGACGAGGAATGGGTGAAGACCTTCGATATCAACATCACGGCGATGTTTCGTATCTGCAAAGCGGCCTTGCCACATATGAAGGCCGGCAGTTCGATCATCAACACCAGCTCGGTCAACTCCGACATGCCCAAGCCGACGCTGCTGGCCTATGCCGCCACCAAGGGTGCGATCGCCAACTTCACCGGTGGCTTGGCGCAGTTGCTCGGTAGCAAAGGGATTCGGGTCAACAGTGTGGCACCGGGGCCGATCTGGACGCCGCTGATTGTGGCAACCATGCCGGATGAGGATGTGCAGAGCTTCGGCAGCGAAACCCCGCTGGGGCGTCCGGGCCAACCGGTGGAAGTGGCGCCGATCTATGTGCTGTTGGCCTCGGATGAAGCCAGCTACATCTCGGGTTCGCGATATGCGGTGACTGGCGGCAAGCCGATCCTCTAATCCTTGCCCCCCCCTGTGGGAGCAGACTTGCCTGTAAAGGCGGCTGCCCAACTGCAAGTGCGCGATCCAAATGTGGGAGCTGGCTTGCCGGCGATTGCATCACCTCGGTACAACTGAGCTACCGAGGTCGCTGCATCGCGGGCAAGCCCGGCTCTCACAGGGATTGTGTTGGCCAATCCTACAGATCGAACCGATCCACCGCCCGGCGCCGCTCATTGTCGTCGCGCACGTCATAGCTGGCGGTGGTCTGGATATTGGTGTGATGTGCCAGTTTTTGCGCGATCGACAGGTCATGCTCCTCGATCACCCGCGTGATAAACGAACGGCGAAAGTCATGGGGCATGATCTTCACGCCCACCTGCTCACCGCGCTGGCGGGCGATGTAGTAGATCGCATGCTTGGTGATGCGCTCGCGGGTGATGTGGCTGCCGCGGCGGATGCGGTTGAACAGGAAGCTGTCATCCACCTCGCCTTCCTTGAGTTGCGCGCGCCGAAACGCCAGCCACGCCTGCAGCTTGGCGAACGCCCAGTCCGGCGCGTATTTGATCAGCTCCTTGTTGCCCTTGCCGATCACCCGCAAGCTGCGCTCTTCGAAATTGATCTGCGCCAGGTCGAGGTTGACCGACTCCGACTTGCGCATGCCCGAGCCGTAGAGAATGCCGATCACCGCCGCGTCCCGCAGGCCCTGGGGCCGTGGGTCAGCGGCGCAGACTTCCATCATTTCGCGGATCAAGCTGCGTCGCAGGTTGCGGCCCTGGCCCAAGCGGGTGCCCGGCGCAGCCTTGACGGTGCGCATGCGCAACAGGTGTTCCTGGCTGATCAGGTTCAGGCGCCAGGCTTCGTTCATCACCCCACGCACCGCATTCACGTACAGCGAAGAGGTGTTCGGCGCATAGCCGTCCTCGCGCAAGGCGGCGACCAGGGCGATCACGTGTTCGGGTTGCAGCAGGTGCCAGTCGATGTCTTCGAGGTTGATATCTTCAAAGCCCAGGCGGTCGGCCGCATCTTGCAGCACGTAGCGCATGGTCAGCTGGCTGGAGGGCGCCAGGCGGGTGAGGTACAGGGTCAGCGGGTTGCGGATAGACTCAGTCAAGGTAGATCAGCCTTTGGATTAAATAACTCGAACAAGCCTTTGTTTAATCGAGCTATTTAGTGAATTGGCGAAGGCCGAGTCTACCCCAGGACCGGCCCTCGCACAAAATCATGGGGCCGTGTCGTCTTCATCGGTGGGCTCTTGTGGCTGGACCTGGGTCTGGCTCCACTCGCTGTCCTGCTTCTGCATCAGCGCGAACCAGTGCTGGCGCATGAACGTCAGGTACGCGTCCGGCGCCTTCGCAAAGTCCTTCTCGTCCCCATAACAGCCTGGCAGCGGCAACTCGGTACCCTGTTCCTTGTACTGGCTGACCAGCGCCTGTTGGCCGGCCACGCTGCAATCCTTGGGCAGCGGCATGCCGCGCAAGGCGCCGGCCTCTTCGTCCCACCAGGCCGCGCCGAACCGGTCGACCCCGCGCAGGCGGTACTTCTGCGATTTGCCGACATGCATGATCAGCTTGAATTCATTAGGGCTGACATCGCTGGTGCAGGTCCGCGAATAGCCCACGGTAGCCTGGGTGATGCCATCGCCGGCGAGGTCAGTGACCTTGGTCGCAGCCCTGTCAAAACGCAGCGCGGCGTCGAATTCGCAATGCTGCACGTCGTCGTAGAGCATCCACACGCGTTTGGGGCGGTTGCCGTCGATCAGGTATTGCGCCGCATACACGAATGCCGATTGGGTGCCGTCGTCGTCGCGTTCGCTGACTTGCTCGGCGAGCACCAGCAGGTTCTTGCCTTGCTTGTCGTCCCAGGTGTAGGCCGCGATCTGCTTGCCGCGCACTTCCACACCGTCCGGCACTTGGTCGATGCTGGTCAGCGCCACGCCGTCATCGGCCTGGGCCGTGGTGACACACGCCACGCTCATCAACAACCCCATCAACGATCCCATCAAAGCAGGCCGCAACTGGCCGCGTAAAAGCTGCACGCTATTCATCCGATCACCCTGGCAAGAGACGGCTTACTTTACCGGCACTTGGGGCGCATTGCAGAGAAGATTCTTCACTAAAATTCGATGGCTCGGCGCGTACGCCCAAGTTGAACCAAATGCCCGGCAGACCGTTCCTATTTCGCTGGCCAACTAAAGTTCGCAGCCCGTTAGTTGCCTAGCTGAACCCTAGCTGTCTACCTGTCAAATAAACGAGTTTTTCATCTGCCTTTCATATCGGTTCCACATTTTTGCGCTTAATCTTGAACACAGCACTTCATAGCAAACCGCGCTATATCGTCTAACCTCTTGATTACGCTTCATCTTTGTCGCCGTTCTTTAACCTGCGGCCTGGACTTTTGCCCAATGATTGCTGCTGTTGCCACGCTCCAAGTTGCTCTAACCCCGAGGTCATGAATCTTTGAAACCCTACCCTATTCATTGTGTGTCGATCGTCATCCCGGTCTACAACGAACAAGAGAGCCTGCCTGAATTGCTGCGTCGTACGACGGCAGCCTGCAAGCAACTGGCCTACGAATACGAAATCATCCTGGTGGATGACGGTAGCCGCGACAATTCGGCCCAATTGCTGGAAGACGCCGCCGCTGAAGAAGGCAGCAACGTGGTGGCGGTGATCCTCAACCGCAACTATGGCCAGCATGCGGCGATCATGGCCGGTTTCGAACAGTGCCGTGGCGAAGTGGTGATCACCCTTGATGCCGACCTGCAGAACCCGCCGGAAGAAATCCCGCGCCTGGTCGAGCAAGCTGCCCTGGGCTACGACGTGGTTGCCACCGTGCGCAACAATCGCCAGGACTCGGCCTTTCGCCGCTGGCCTTCGCGCCTGATCAACCTCGCCGTGCAACGCTCCACCGGCGTGGCCATGACCGACTACGGCTGCATGCTGCGCGCCTACCGCCGCACCATCGTCGACGCGATGCTCGCCTGCCGCGAACGCAGCACCTTTATCCCGATCCTGGCCAATGGCTTCGCCCGTCACACCACCGAGATCCTGGTGCACCACGCCGAGCGTGAACACGGCGAATCCAAATACAGCGCCATGCGCCTGATCAGCCTGATGTTCGACCTGCTGACCTGCATGACCACCACCCCGCTGCGCCTGCTGTCCATCGTCGGTTTCAGCCTGGCGGCGCTGGGCATGCTGTTCGCCCTGGCGTTGATCGTCATGCGCCTGGCCTTTGGTGCCGACTGGGCGGGCGATGGCTTGTTCGTGCTGTTCGCGGTGCTGTTCGTGTTCACCGGTGGCCAGTTCATCGGCATGGGGCTGCTGGGGGAATACCTTGGCCGCATGTACAGCGACGTGCGTGCCCGCCCGCGCTTCTTTATCGAAAAAGTGCTGCGCAACCAACCGGCAGCACCGGCTCCCGTGGTCGTTGTCGACGGCCTGGTGTCCTCCCATACCTCTACTTCTGCTGATCAGGTCTAAACATGAGTTCAAAAGCTGTTGTATTCGCGTATCACGATATTGGTTGTGCAGGCATCGAAGCGCTGCTCAATACCGGTTACGAAATTGCTGCTGTATTCACCCATGCCGATGACCCGAAGGAAAACAACTTCTACGGTTCCGTGGCCCAACTGTGCGCGCGCAACGGTATTGCGGTACACGCCCCGGAAGACGCCAACCACCCGCTGTGGATCGAGCGCATCGCCAAGCTGAGCCCGGACTACATTTTCTCGTTCTACTACCGCAACCTGCTGAGCGAGCCACTGCTGGCCACCGCGCGCAAAGGCGCGTTCAACCTGCATGGCTCGTTGCTGCCTAAATACCGTGGTCGCGCACCGGCCAACTGGGTACTGGTCAACGGCGAAACCGAAACCGGCGTGACCCTGCACCGCATGGTCAAGCGCGCGGATGCCGGCGCGATCCTGGCCCAACAGAAAGTCATCATCGAACGCAGCGACACCGGCCTGACCCTGCACGCCAAACTGCGCGACGCCGCCAGCAACCTGCTGCGCGATGCCCTGCCGCAATTGGCCCAAGGCAAACTGGCGGAAACTGCCCAAGACGAAAGCCAGGCCACCTACTTCGGGCGCCGCACCGCTGCCGACGGCAAGCTGGAGTGGAAGAAACCCGCTGAAGAACTGTTCAACCTGGTGCGCGCCGTGACCCAACCCTACCCGGGTGCCTTCTGCGCCGTGGGCGAGCACAAGCTGATCGTGTGGCAAGCCGAAGTGGTCAAGGGCAACGAAGGCCTGGCGCCGGGCCGTGTGATCAGCGTCAACCCGCTGCGCATCGCCTGCGGTGAAGACTCCCTGGTGATCAAGTCTGGCCAGCGCAACGACAACGGCCTGTACCTGGCCGGCCCGTCCCTGGCCAACGAGCTGGGCCTGGTCGACGGTTCCGTGCTGCGCGGCGCCGAGTCCGGGCGCAAGCCACGCCGTACCCGCGTGCTGATCCTCGGCGTGAACGGCTTTATCGGTAACCACCTGTCCGAACGCCTGCTGCGTGACGACCGCTACGAAGTCTACGGCCTGGACATCGGCTCCGACGCCATCGAGCGCCTGCGCAGCCACCCCAACTTCCATTACGTGGAAGGCGACATCAGCATCCACACCGAGTGGATCGAATACCACATCAAGAAGTGCGACGTGGTCCTGCCGCTGGTGGCCATTGCCACGCCGATCGAATACACCCGTAACCCGCTGCGCGTGTTCGAGCTGGACTTCGAGGAAAACCTCAAGCTGGTGCGCTACTGCGTCAAGTACAACAAGCGCGTGATCTTCCCGTCGACCTCCGAGGTCTATGGCATGTGCCAGGACCAGTACTTCGACGAAGACACCTCCAACCTGGTCGTCGGCCCGGTCAACAAGCAGCGTTGGATCTACTCCGTCTCCAAGCAACTGCTGGACCGCGTGATCTGGGCCTACGGCGCCAAGGGCCTGAACTTCACCCTGTTCCGTCCGTTCAACTGGATGGGCCCGCGCCTGGACCGCCTGGACTCGGCACGTATCGGCAGTTCCCGCGCCATCACCCAGCTGATCCTGAACCTGGTGGAAGGCACGCCGATCCGCCTGTTCGACGGCGGCGAGCAGAAGCGTTGCTTCACTGACATCGCCGACGGCATCGAAGCCCTGGCGCGCATCATTGATAACGACAATGACGCGTGCAACGGCCAGATCATCAACATCGGCAACCCGGAAAACGAAGCCAGCATCCGCCAGTTGGGCGAAGAGCTGCTGCGTCAGTTCGAAGCGCATCCGCTGCGCGGCAACTTCCCGCCATTCGCCGGTTTCCGCGACGTGGAAAGCAAGGCGTTCTACGGCACCGGTTACCAGGACGTGGCGCACCGCAAGCCAAGCATTGAAAACGCCAAGCGCCTGCTGAACTGGGAGCCGACCGTGGAAATGAGCGAAACCATCGGCAATACGCTCGACTTCTTCCTGCGCGAAGCCATGCTTGAAATAGCGGATAAGAAGTAATGCAGGCAGGTCTTCGCATCGACGTCGATACCTACCGCGGCACCCGTGAAGGTGTGCCACGGTTGCTCGATTCTCTGGATGAAGCAGGGGTGAAGGCGACGTTCTTCTTCAGCGTCGGGCCGGACAACATGGGGCGCCACTTGTGGCGCCTGATCCGCCCGCAGTTCCTGTGGAAGATGCTGCGTTCCAACGCTGTGGGCCTGTATGGCCTGGATATCCTGCTGGCGGGCACCGCCTGGCCGGGCAAGCCGATCGGCCGCGACCTGGGGCACTTGATGCGCCAGGCCAAGGCGGCCGGGCATGAAGTCGGCCTGCACGCCTGGGATCACCATGGCTGGCAAGCCAACACCGGGCGTTGGAGCGAAGCGCAGCTGGTCGAGCAGATTCGACGCGGCGTGGAGACCCTGAGCGACATCCTTGGCGAACGTATCGACTGTTCAGCGGCCGCCGGTTGGCGCGCCGATGAACGCGTGGTGCACGCCAAGCAAGGCTTCAATTTTCGCTACAACAGCGATTGCCGGGGCACCAGCCTGTTTCGTCCAACCCTGGCCGATGGCAGCGCGGGCACCCCACAGATTCCGGTGGACCTGCCGACCTTCGACGAAGTCGTCGGGCCGGTGGTGGCTGCCAAAGACTTCAATGGTTTCATCCTCGACCGCTTTGGCGCGTCGAAACTCAACGTCTACACGATCCACGCAGAAGTAGAAGGGATTCTGATGGCCAATGATTTTCGCCAGTTGCTTGCCCAGGCGGGGCAGCGCGGCATTGACTTCAAACCCATGGGCGAGTTGTTGCCCGCCGACCTGACCACCCTGCCCCAGCAACACCTGGTGCGCGGCGCCTTGCCTGGGCGTGAGGGTTGGCTCGGAGTGCAACAGGCATGATCCGCCGTTGGGCCTTGCCCCTGCTCCTGTTGGCGTTTGGCGTGTTCTACCTGCTGCCGTTGGCTACCCACGGCCTGTGGATCCCGGATGAAACCCGTTACGCGCAGATCAGCCAGGAAATGCTGCTGACCGGCAAGTGGGCGTCGCCGCACTTCATGGGCATCCGCTACTTTGAGAAACCCGCAGCGGGCTACTGGATGATCGCGCTGGGGCAGGCGATCTTCGGGCAGAACCTGTTCGGTGTGCGGTTTGCGTCGGCGTTGAGCACCGGTCTGAGCATCCTGTTGGTGTACCTGGTGTCGCGCCGGCTCTGGAATGACCCGCAGAAAAGCCTGATCAGCACCGTGCTGTACATGAGCTTTGTCAGCGTCGCGGCCCTGGGTGGCTATGCCAACCTCGACCCGCAATTCACTTTCTGGGTCAACCTGACCGGCGTGGCCCTGTGGTTTTGCTTTGACAGCACCACCCGTAATGGACGGCTCGGCGCCTGGGCGCTGTTGGGGTTTGCTTGCGGCATGGGCTTCATGACCAAGGGGTTCCTGGCCTGGCTGCTCCCGGTGTTGATCGCCCTGCCCTACGCCATTTGGCAAAAGCGCTTTCGTGAATTACTCGGTTACGGCGTCGTCGCGGTGGTCGTGGCAATCGTCGTGAGCTTGCCATGGGCGCTGGCTGTGCACCTGCAAGAGCCCGACTACTGGAACTTCTTCTTCTGGCACGAGCACATTCAGCGCTTTGCCGGCGACGATGCCCAGCACGCCGAGCCGTTCTGGTATTACCTGCCGCTGCTGGTCGCGTTCTGCCTGCCGTGGGTGGCGCTGTTGCCGTCCACCTTCAAACAGGCCTGGCAGGACAAACGCGGTGCAAAAATCGGCTTTGTGTTGCTGTGGCTGCTGATGCCCCTGGCGTTTTTCAGCCTGGCCAAGGGCAAGCTGCCCTCCTACATCATGCCGTGCCTGTTGCCGCTGGCCTTGCTGATGGGCCATACCCTGGCCGACAAACTGGCCCAGGGCCGCTACCGCGCATTGCGTATCAACGGCTGGCTGAACCTGGTCATTGGCGTGGTGGTGCTGCTGGCGCTGAGCTGGTTCCAGCTGAAGAAGCCGGTGTATGAACATGGGCAGGAAACCTTCAGCCTGGTGCTGGTGTTCACCTTTCTGTTCGGCTGGATCCTGGTCAACCTGCTGCAAGCTGCCCAGCCGTTGCGCCTATGGGCGGCGCCGATCCTCGGCAGTTGGCTGATGGTCGCGTTGCTGCCGGCCGCCTTGCCGCACTCGGTGGTGTACAACAAGACGCCTGACGCATTCATCATCGACCACCTCCCCGAATTGCAACCCGCGACCGCCCTGCTCAGCAATGACCTGGGCGCGGCGTCGGCGCTGTCGTGGCGCCTGGCGCGGCCGGACGTGACGCTCTACAACACCGTCGGTGAAGTCAAATACGGCCTGGCCTACCCGGACGCCGGCCATCACAAGGTGGACACCACTCAGGTCCAGCAGTGGATGAGCGAAGCGCGTAAAAACGGTGCGGTCGGCGTGGTGATGCGGGTCAAAGGCGACGATGAAATCGCCGAAGTGGCGCTGCTGCCCACCGATGGCAAGCGCTATGAGCAAGGCAATATCGTGATCCTGATCTTCCCGCAGGTGACGCCTTGATCACCCTGCTGCTGTTATTGGCCGCGTGCCTGCTGACCTGCATGGGCCAGGTGTCGCAGAAGTTCGCCGTGGAACGCTGGCGTGACCTGCCGGATGGCTGGGCGTTGAAACTGCGCTCGCCGTGGTTGTGGTCGGCGCTGGTGTGCCTGGGTCTGGGCTTGCTGGTGTGGCTACTGGTGCTGCAGCGCCTGGAGGTGGGCATTGCCTACCCCATGCTCAGCCTGAATTTCGTGCTGGTCACGCTGGTGGCGCGGTTTGTCTTTCATGAGCCCGTCGACGGCCGTCATTGGCTGGGGGTGGCGCTGGTGATCGGCGGTGTCGTGCTGTTGGGGCGCCACGTATGAGCCGGGTGCAAGGCTTTGCCCTGGCCCTGGGCAGCGTCGGCCTGGTGAGTGCCGCCCAACTGGGCATGCGCTGGAGCATGACGCGCCTGCCGCTGCCCAGTGACTGGCTGGAGGCGCTGAACCACAACAGCATCGACCTGAGCGCGCTCGGCATGGTGGCCCTGGCGATCCTGGCCTACGCGCTGTCGATGCTCTGCTGGCTCGGTGCACTCAAGCACCTGCCACTGGGCCGTGCCTATTCGCTGTTGAGCATCAGCTACGCCTTGGTGTACCTGCTGGCGGCCAGCCTGCCGGTGTTCAACGAAGCTTTTTCCGTTTCAAAAACCCTCGGGGTGGCTTTGGTCATCCTCGGTGTGCTGGTTATCAACTCTCGTCGTGCTAGCGCTACAAGTCCCAGGAATGTCCCATGAAAATCAGTGTATTTGGTAGTGGTTACGTCGGTCTGGTACAGGCCACCGTATTAGCCGAAGTCGGTCACGATGTGATCTGCATGGACGTCGATCAGAACAAGGTCAAGCTGCTGCAGCAAGGCCATGTGAGCATTTTCGAGCCGGGGCTGGCGGCCATGGTGAAGGAGAACCTGGAGAGCGGGCGCCTGCACTTCACCTTTGATGAGAAACTGGCCGTTGAACACGGCGAAGTGCTGTTTATCGCCGTGGGCACGCCTTCGGATGAAGACGGTTCGGCGGACCTGAAGTACGTGCTGTCGGTGGGCGATGCCGTCGCCCGTCACCGCAAGGAGCCGGTGATCCTGGTGGAGAAGTCCACCGTGCCCGTCGGCACCGGCGACACCCTGCGCGCCCATATCGAAAAAGCCCTGCACCTGGCGGGCCGGCACCTGGAGTTCGATATCGTCTCCAACCCGGAATTCCTCAAGGAAGGCTCGGCCGTGGCCGATTGCCGCCGCCCGGACCGCATTATCATCGGCTGCGAGCGCGAAGAAGTGCGCGATGTGATGCGCGACCTGTACGCGCCGTTCAACCGCAACCATGACCGCATCATCTTCATGGACCTGCGCAGCGCCGAGCTGACCAAATACGCCGCCAACTGCATGCTGGCGACCAAGATCAGCTTTATCAACCAGATCGCCGAGTTGGCCGAGCACCTGGGGGCGGACATCGAAGCCGTACGCCTGGGCATCGGTGCCGACTCGCGCATCGGTTACCACTTTATCTACCCTGGCTGCGGCTATGGCGGTTCGTGCTTCCCCAAGGACATGCGCGCCCTGATCCACAGCGCCAAGCAGGCCAACTGCTCCAGCGACTTGCTTGAAGCGGTGGAAGCCATCAACCAGCGCCAGAAGAGCAAACTGTTCGAACGCATCAATGCGTTCTTCAAGGGCAACCTGCGCGGCAAAACCTTTGCTTTGTGGGGCCTGGCGTTCAAGCCCAACACCGACGACATGCGCGATGCACCCAGCCGTGTGCTGATGGAGGCCTTGTGGGCCGCCGGCGCCAATGTGCGCGCCTTCGACCCGGAAGCCATGCAGGAAACCCAGCGTATCTATGGCGATGATCCACGGCTGATGCTGATGGGCACGCCGGAATCCACCCTGGGTGGCGCCGATGCACTGATCGTCTGCACCGAATGGCAACAGTTCAAGGCGCCAGACTTCGACCTGATCCACCAGCGCCTGAAAACCCCAGTGATCTTCGATGGCCGTAACCTCTACGACGGTGAACGCCTGGCGCGCAAAGGCTTCCAGTACTACCCGATCGGGCGTGGCGACTCCTGCCAGTTGCCGATTCCCCAGCAGCAGTGGGTGGCTCAAGAGGCAAAACAGGCCGTGGAAGCCTGAGACGTGAACAAAGCTCAACCGTCCCTGTTAAACCCAACGATCCGCCGGCAATCCCTCGGTCTGGGGTTGCTGGCGTTGTTGCTGTTTATCGCCGGCAGCTGGCACCAGGCGATTATCGGCTTCGACTCCCGCTTCGTGCTGTTCGCCCAGGAGATGCTGCGCCATGGTCCGGGCTTTTTCCCCACCACGTACGGGCAGCCCTATGCGGATTACCTGGCGACCTCGACGCTGTTGACGTGGCTGCTGTCATTGCCTACCGGCCAGGTCACCAGCCTCACGGCCTGGTTGCCCACGGCGATAGCGTCGGCGGTGATCGTCATCCTGGTGTACCGCCTCACGGCACCCTACTCCCAGCGCTGGGGCCTGCTGAGCATCGCGCTGTTGTTGCTGAGCAGTACCTTTATCAGCGAAACCCGCTCCGTGTCCCTCGACCAGATGCTGGCCGCAATCGCTTTGGCGGTGTTCTACCTGGGCTATGCCCATGACCACTTCGGCGCGGGTAAACGCCTGCCCTGGTTGTTCCTCCTGCTGATCGTCGGTTTTGCGGTGCGTGGGCCGATTGGCCTGGTCATTCCGACCGGCGTGCTGTGCAGCTATTACCTGATCAACCGGCAATGGCGCCAGCTGTTCAGCTTCGGCTTGATCGCGCTGGCGCTGCTGGTGGCCTGTGTTGGGCTGTTGCTGTTGATGGCCAAGCTGAGCGGCGGCGAGGCGTTCATGCAGGACGTGATCCGCATGCAGTTCCTTGGCCGGATGGATGGCAGCGAGGGCTCCAGCGGTGTGCTGTATTACTTCACCAGTTCCCTGGGCAACTACGCCATGGCGTATCCGCTGGCCGTGCTGGTGCTGCTGGCGATGGTAATCAGCGGGCGGCGTGCGCCGGGGCCGGCGTTGCAACTGGTGTGGTACTGCGCGGCGGCCGGGTTGCTGGTCATACTGGGGCTGTCGATTCCCCAATCGAAAAAGGCACGCTACGTGCTGCCGATGTTACCCATGGCGGCGATCATTGCCGCGTATCCGTTCCAGGTGGCACACGGGCGGCTCTTTGCCTGGTTGCGCGGGCTGATGCTGGGCATCTGGACCCTGTTGCCGACCCTGTTGATCGCCGGCCTGCTGATTGCGCGGCCGCGTTACCCGGAGCAATTGAGTCATTTGGGGTGGGTGTTCGGTGTGCTCGGGGTGCTGCAGGTCTTGGCAGTGCTGGCGCTGTTCAAGTCGCAGGTGCGCCTGGTCGGGCCTGCTTTTGCGGCCGTGTTGGCGGTGTGGGGCACTTATATCTTCGTGGTCGAACCCCTGGAGCGCAGTGTCTACGACACCCGCACCTTTACCTTGGAGGTGCACGAGCACGTCATGCAAGAACGGGCGCCGGTGGTGCTGCATGGGTTGGGCAAAGACGCCAAGGCGATCAAATACATGGTCAACCTCGATTGCGACCAGGTCCCGTTGTTTACCCAGAAGGCGGCTGACCTCAAGCCCCTTCAGGGACCCGCCTGGCTGGTGATGAGCGAAGCCGATTATGAAGGCTTGCAGGACCCGCGCTTTCGCTCCATCACCCCGACCCTGGCCGGGGAGTTTGACCGTAACCCTTACGTGCTGCTGCACTTGGCCAAAACCCCGCAACCTTGAGCCCTGTGCCGGCGCTGCCGGCACGGAAAACTCCTACACAGCTTTACGTAATGACTGGTGCCATTTCGCTTTCCTGCGCTTAAAACCGGGCTGTAAACTCGCCCCGGTGCGGTATTCACGTACCGCCACAGGTGATGGGTTACAACAAGGACGTTGAAGGAGAATGCCGTGCCAGATGATGTATCGCTTGATTCCCCGGTTCTCTCGCGCAGTGATCAGGTGCATATCGGATACCTGCCCATGCCCTCGCTCGATCGGTTGATGGGGTTGCGCGATGCCCTGGTGGCGTTGAAAGGGCCATTGGCCAGTGAGCCTGGGCTACAGGAAGACCTGCAGCGACGCTTCTTGGACGAACACGTCAATAACCGCGTGCTGGGTAAGGTTCGCTGCTTGCCCTCCGGTTAAACCACCCCACAGTTCATTAATTTTGCATTCAACTATCATTAATATGCATTGGCACGACGTTATCAAGGCGGGCACACTGCACGTGTTCCTTCCCCCAAATGTAGGAACTTTCAAAGGGCTTTTCCGGGCAACCAGACAAGCCTTTTTTTTGCCCGCTGTTTATGGATCCCCCTCAATGCTCGCTCGCTGGTTCCCCGCTGCTATCAACACCCGTCCGACTGAATGGAGCCGTGCCGCCATTGGTATGGCCCTGGGCACGCTATTCAGTGTCTGGTTGTGCTCCCACGTCTTTGGCATGGACGTGGCCCTGCACCTGCTCGGCCCCCTCGGCGCTTCGGCGGTGTTGTTGTTCGCCGTGTCATCCGGTGCCTTGGCGCAGCCTTGGTCGATCATCGGCGGCTACCTGTGCGCGGGCGTCGTGGCATTGCTGGTGAACCGCGTGCTTGGCCCGTCCCTGGGCAGCGCGTGCCTGGCGGCGGGCATGACAGTGGTGCTGATGTGCTGGTTGCGCTGCCTGCACCCGCCGGCCGGTGGCCTGGCCATGACGCTGGTCCTGGCCGACCCCGCCTCCGCCGCCCTGGGCTGGTACGAGCTGGGCGCGGTGCTGCTTGGTGCCGGTGCCCTGCTGAGCTGCGCCCTGGCTTACAACAACGCCACGCGCATGCGCTATCCCAAAGGCGCAGCGGAATCACCGGCGCCAACCCTGGCCCCCACGGCCGCAGTAGACCCTGCAATCACCGCCGCCGATCTGAAACTGGCGCTGGCACAAATGGAGCAGTTCTACGACGTGGCGCCCACCGAGTTGGAGCAATTGATCCACGCGGCGCAAACTCATGCCCGGCGCCGTAGTATTGGTGAAGTGCTGGCCAGTCGGGTGCCCTGAGGCCCTCACCTACTCCTGCATAAATGCAAAAACGACCTGCATGATTGAAGGTTGTACTGGGCAAATTTGCACTGGTACGATCGCGAGAGGGTTCGTTCGCGAACATCTTGATAAAGAACAATAAAAGCAGGGAGTTATCGATGACTGCTCAGGTTACAACCGAAGCAAGCCACGCCGGAACACTTCAGGACGAAGTCCTCGCCGAGGTCCGTAACCATATCGGCCACCTCACCCTCAATCGCCCCGCCGGCTTGAATGCCATTACCCTGCAGATGGTCCGCAGCCTGACTGCCCAGTTGCAGGCCTGGGCCGAGGACCCGCAGGTGTACGCCGTGGTGCTGCGCGGCGCCGGCGAGAAAGCCTTTTGTGCCGGCGGCGATATCCGCTCGCTGTATGACAGCTTCAAAAACGGCGACACCCTGCACCAGGACTTCTTCGTCGAGGAATACGCGCTGGACCTGGCCATCCACCATTACCGCAAGCCGGTCCTGGCACTGATGGACGGGTTTGTCCTGGGCGGCGGCATGGGGCTGGTGCAAGGCGCCGATCTGCGTGTAGTGACCGAGCGCAGCCGCCTGGCGATGCCGGAAGTGGCCATCGGTTATTTTCCCGATGTGGGCGGCAGCTACTTCCTGCCGCGTATTCCCGGCGAACTGGGGATTTACCTGGGCGTGACCGGGGTGCAGATCCGCGCCGCCGATGCGTTGTATTGCGGGCTGGCTGACTGGTACCTCGACAGCCACAAGCTCGTCGACCTCGACCAGAAACTTGATGGCCTGCAATGGCACGACTCGCCGCTCAAGGACCTGCAAGGCGTGCTCGCCAAGCTTGCGGTGCAACAATTGCCCGATGCGCCGCTGGCTGCCTTGCGCCCTGCCATCGACCACTTCTTCGCGCTGCCGGATGTACCGAGCATCGTCGAGCAATTGCAGCAAGTCACCGTCGCCGACAGCCACGAATGGGCCCTGAGCACCGCCAGCCTCATGCAAACGCGCTCGCCGCTGGCCATGGCCGTGACCCTGGAGATGCTGCGCCGTGGCCGCCGTCTACCGCTGGAACAGTGTTTTGCCCTGGAGCTGCACCTGGACCGCCAATGGTTCGAACGCGGTGACCTGATCGAAGGTGTCCGCGCGCTGATTATCGATAAAGACAAGAGCCCGCGCTGGAACCCGCCGACCCTGCATGGGCTGGCCCTCAGCCATGTGGAGAGCTTCTTTCATCACTTCGAGAAGGTTGCGAGATAAGCCATGCAAGACATTGAATACACAGAAGAACAAGTGATGATCCGCGACATGGCACGTGACTTCGCCCGTGGAGAAATCGCGCCCCACGCCCAAGCCTGGGAAAAAGCCGGCTGGATCGATGACGCCCTGGTGGCGAAGATGGGTGAACTGGGCCTGCTGGGCATGGTGGTGCCGGAAGAATGGGGCGGCACCTACGTCGATTACGTCGCCTATGCCCTCGCCGTGGAAGAAATTTCCGCCGGTGACGGGGCCACGGGCGCACTGATGAGTATCCATAATTCAGTGGGTTGCGGGCCAATCCTCAACTACGGCTCAGATGAACAAAAACAAACCTGGTTGGCAGACCTCGCCAGCGGCCAAGCAATCGGCTCCTTTTGCCTGACCGAACCCCAGGCCGGCTCCGAAGCGCATAACCTGCGCACCCGCGCCGAATTGCGCGACGGCCAGTGGGTACTCAATGGTGCCAAGCAGTTCGTCAGCAATGGCAAGCGCGCCAAACTGGCCATCGTGTTTGCCGTCACCGACCCTGACCTGGGCAAGAAAGGCATTTCCGCGTTTCTGGTGCCCACGGCCACGCCGGGGTTTGTGGTGGATCGCACCGAACACAAGATGGGCATCCGCGCCTCGGACACCTGCGCGGTGACGTTGAACCAGTGC